>CAZJXN010000024.1:41801-43162 GCA_964549655.1 uncultured Saprospiraceae bacterium | reverse complement strand
TATTTAAATTATAAAATAAATTTAACTTAAATATTTGATTGTCAAATTATTAATAGACTGTAAACTGCCAACTTTAAACTGCTCGCTTACTTAGCGACTGCCAACTGCATACCGCCAACTGCTAACTATTACTTCTTTTTCTTCGGTTTTTCTAAACTCATTGCTACCCTAAATTTCACAATCTGGGTTATTAAATCCAAAGGCATGGGCTGGTCTAACGGAAATTGAACCGACCCTTTTCCGGTTTTGTAAACAGACAATTCTTTTTTAAATGACTCCATTCCGGTCGGCGCGGGGTAAAATCCGATATGATTTTTGAAAGCGGCAAAATGCACCAAATTGCCGTTTAGTGTGAAAGTTGGTATAGCATAACTAATTGTTTCTGCCGCGTCTGGCGCTGCTGCTTTAATAGTCGCCCATATTTGTTCCAACACTTTTTGAATGTCTTCTGGAAAGCCGGCGATATACGCATCAATGTCAGTAGGTTTATTCGTTATCATACAATTATATTTTTAATCCAAAGTTATATTATTCTGTCAAAAATAGATGGGCAAGGATATAGTGAATTTCCAGAATTTAGAGTATATTGCTTATTAAATCAAAAAACAAAGCTATGGCAAAGGACAAATCGCCTACCAAAGACAAGAACAAAAAGGCACCGGAGAAAAATAAGAAGGAGAAAAAAGCAGCTAAAAAAGAAAAGAAGAACGTCAAAAAATACGATTGACGCTGCGTTTCCCGCGCCCAAACCCTATAAGGTTTCTAAAAACCTTATAGGGTTTCCCTGTCAAAGCCCTACGTGCTACCCGTTTATTTTCAATCCAATCTTTTCAAATTTAACAAGCTCGCGTCCTTCCACCCATTCCAATCTTCCATCATTCCAATTCCAAATTATAAACCTCCCGTTCCCCCACTTTCCAAAATAAATACTGCCATTTGCTCAATTTTTTACATTTAAGGCACTTTTTGGTGTGTTCATAAAATAAAAAATTTTACCCTTGTATATATGAAACACGATTAGTACCAAGTGCTATGGCGCTCTTTATAGATTCTAAGCGCAATCCTACCAAATTGTAGACTTTTTAAAATTAAGTTGGAACTTCAATGAGTGACTGGCAGTGGGATCGGTTTTACTCCAATCGGTTATTTATGCTTTTGAAAAGGTACGGAAGAGAGCTGGTAACGTCTAATTTTAAGGTATAGTTATCACATTTTAAATACTCATTAGTACGAAGAGAGGCTATCTAAACCAAAAATTTGTACTTCAACGCGCTTTAACCACTTTCCTACTGCTACTGGTAGCAATGGTGGCTTGGAGCCAAAAAACAATCACGGGTAAGGTGACGGATCCCAGCAATGGC
>CAZJXN010000024.1:17446-41701 GCA_964549655.1 uncultured Saprospiraceae bacterium | reverse complement strand
GGTGGCTTGGAGCCAAAAAACAATCACGGGTAAGGTGACGGATCCCAGCAATGGCCAACCCCTTATCGGAGCGAACATTGTACGGCAGGGTACAACGACAGGCACAGTAACGGACTTAGACGGTCTGTTTTCTTTGGAAGCGACAGAAGGCGATGTTTTAATTATTTCTTACACCGGCTACTCAACTCAAAAAGTCACAGTCGGCACGAACACAGCAATTGACATCGCATTGGAAGCCGGACAGGTAATAGACGAAGTACTGGTAGTAGGTTATGGTACGACCCGAAAGGCTACTTCGACTAGGTCAATAAGTACCGTGGATGGCGCACAAATCCTGCAATCGCCAGCTACCAACGTGAGTAATAGCTTAGTTGGGCGCTTGCTAGGCTTGGTGGCTATCACAGGTAGCGGTGAGCCGGGTTATGACGGTTCCACCATCCGCATTCGGGGCGCTAATACCCTGAATAACAATGACGCTCTGGTCGTGGTAGATGGCGTACCGGGCAGAAGTTTGGAACGTATTGATCCGTACAGTATCGAAAGTATCACGATTTTGAAAGATGCTTCCGCCGCTATTTATGGAGCACAAGCTGCAAATGGTGTTATTCTGGTAACCACCAAGCGCGGAAAAATTGGCAAGCCAAAAATCACATTAGATGTGAATCAGGGCTTCAACCAAGCGACCCGCCTTCCGGAAATGGCAGACGCCGCTACTTACGCTACCATGCTCAACGAAATCGCAACGTACAATGGCTCTCCTGCCAAATACACGCCGGAGGAAATCCAGAAATTCAGCGATGGCTCCGACCCTTGGAAATATCCAAATACCGACTGGTTTGCAGAAACTTTGAGGCCTACATCAGCACAAGCCGCTTACAACGCCACTATTTCCGGCGGTAGCGAGGCAATTCGTTATTTTGTATCCTTAGGCGCACGTACACAGGAAGGAAATTATTACAACAGTGCTACTAAGTACAATCAGTACGACTTCCGTACTAATTTAGATGCCAAAATCAACGATAACATTAGTTTGGGCATTGACGTAGCAGGACGTATGGAAGACCGCAACCTTCCAGTGCGAGGCGCTGGTTCCATCTTCCGAATGGTGATGCGCGGAAAGCCTACACTGCCCGCTTACTGGCCCGATGGTACGCTCGGTCCTGACATTGAATACGGAGATAATCCAGTGGTTATCAGCACAGATGCAACGGGTTACAAAAAGGATAAAGATTATGTTGTCAATACCAATCTGCGTTTGAATGTCAATATTCCTTGGGTGAAAGGCTTGTCTTTGAGTGGAAATGCGTCTTTAGACAAAGGCTTGGGATTCCAGAAAGTGTGGCAAACGCCTTGGTATTTGCACACTTGGGATTACCAAACGTATGATAAGGATGGAAAACCGGTCTTAGAAAGAGGCAAAAGAGGTTTTGATGATGCGCGATTGTTCCAGCGCTCCGAAGACCAGTTGACCACAACTCTTTATGGTTTAATTAATTATGATTTTAACATTGCAGATGCACACGCTATTAAACTCATGGTTGGCTCTGAATTCCGAAAAGGAACCGGCGATTATTTTGACGCTTTTAGAAGATACTATGCAGCTACGGCGGTAGACCAATTATTTGCAGGTGGCAATGCAGAAGTCAATAACGGCGGCTCTGGCTACGTTAATGCTCGTTTGAACTATTTTGGTCGGGTCAATTATTCTTTTAATGACAAATATCTTGCAGAATTCGTTTGGCGCTATGATGGCTCGTACATTTTCCCAGAAGACAAGCGTTGGGGCTTCTTCCCGGGTGTGTCCGTCGGCTGGCGTATTTCAGAAGAAAGTTTCTGGAAGGATAATGTGAGTTTTATTGATTATTTCAAACTGCGCGCATCTTGGGGTCAAACGGGTAACGACCGCATCGCCGAGTGGCAATATTTATCAACGTATGCTTTCGGTAATTTTTATCGGCTCGCCTTTCCTACCTTACGTGACCAACGGTTCGGTTGAAAATCAAACTTTATACGAAACGCGTATTCCGAATCCAAATGTAACTTGGGAAGTTGCGAATCAGGCGGATATTGGTTTTGAAGCGTCTATGTTGAATGACAAATTATTTATAGAAGCGGATTATTTCGACTATCGCCGTTCGGATATTTTATGGGCAAGAAATGCGTCCGTGCCACAATCTACGGGTCTCGCGCTGCCTCCAGAGAACATCGGAAAAGTGAAGAACAGAGGTTTTGATTTTCAAGTGACGTATCGCGGTAATTTCAGTACAGATTTTAGCTACACAGTCGGTGTAAATGGCGGCTATGCGAAAAATGAAATAGAATTCTGGGATGAAGCGCCCGGCGCACCAGAATACCAACAATCTACTGGACACCCGATGAATACCGGCTTGTACTACACTGCTATCGGCGTATTCAAAGATGCAGCAGCCGTAGAAGCTTACCCGCACTGGTCAGGCGCTCGCCCCGGCGACATCATTTTCAAGGATGAAAATGAAGACGGCGTAATTGATGCCAATGACCGCACCCGTATTGACAAATCGAACCTACCAACCTTCACAGGTGGATTTAATTTTAGCTTGCGTTTCAAAGGATTCGACTTGACGACGCTGTTCCAAGGTGCGACCGGAGCCGTGAACTACATCAGTACGGAATCGGGTGAAATTGGTAATTACCTCCAAAGTTTTGCCGATGGACGTTGGACACCGGACAATCCAAGCGATAGCAAACCAAGAACTTTCAATCGTGGTAACGAATATTGGGCAAGCAATGGCAACACTTATTTCCTGCGCAAAACCGATTGCGTTCGATTGAAAAACCTGCAATTTGGTTACTCGCTACCGAATACGCTGGTGCGTAAATTTGGAGTGGAATTGCTTCGCTTCAACGTGAGTGGTTATAACTTGCTGACGTACAGTCCTGATTACAAAGACTTTGACCCAGAGGCTGCTGCCGGTAACGGTCAGAGTTATCCGTTACAGCGTGTGGTGACAGGTGGTATCACTTTAACTTTTTAAATGAAATGAATTATGAAAATATTTAAATTAGTAATAATCGTCTTTTTTATACACTTCGCTTCTTGTAGCGATGAACTCAATGTAACGCCGGTAGACCAATTTTCAGATGCAACCGTCTGGACGGACCCGGCTTTAGTTCAAACTTTCGTGAATGGCATCTACTCAGGTATGCCGCACGGTTTTAGCAATATCATGATGGCAGCACTCGTGGATGAAACGATGTACAATGCCGATTTTGGTTCTAGCAACGTGACGAAGAGCCTCATTACGCCCAGCGATTTATCTATCTTCGAACCGGGCTTTTGGACTGCCAATCGCCAACGCGGGGTAGAATGGTCGCGCGTGTACAAATTCATCCGCTCTGCCAATCTATTTTTTGATAAAGTGGAAGCTGCACCGATAGATGAAAAGTCAAAAAACGCACTGAAAGGCGAAGTATATTTCCTACGGGCTTATTTGTACCACAATCTCGTGACGATGTATGGCGGCGTACCGCTCATCACAAAAGCTTATGGCTTGGAAGATGATTTTTTAACACCTCGAAACACGTACGAAGAATGTGTCAATTTTATTACCGGAGATCTTGATAAGGCAGCAGCTTTACTTCCGCTGGCACAAACCGGCACCAATAAAGGACGTGCGACCAAAGGCGCTGCATTGGCATTGAAAGTGCGCGTTTTATTACATGCAGCCAGTGATTTGTACAATAGCAAAGCGGCTTGGGCAGGTAGTTTTTCCAATCCAGAATTGGTCGGATACGTTGGTGGTGACCGCACCGCGCGCTGGCAAGCTGCCAAAGCTGCGGCAAAAGCAGTGATTGACTTGGGTGCTGGTTATGCTTTATACGCACCAACTCCCGCTTCTGCACAAGAAGCTACGAATAATTATGCCGATATTTTCCTCAAGCAAGAAACGACGGAAGATATTTTTGTAAGCTATTTCACGGTGAAAACCGACCAGAGTTGGGACGGCTACAATCCGGGTTTGTACAACAATCCGAATGGTTATCACGGCTGGGGGAGTAACACGCCCATCGGTCAGCATGTAGATTCGTATGAATTGAATGACGGCACGAAGTTTGACTGGAATAATGCGACGCACGCTGCTGACCTTTACTTGAACCGCGATCCTCGCCTCTACGCTTCCATCCAATATGAGGGAGCCAAATGGCGGCAACGCCCGGCAGACGTGGTGTCCAGAGACCCTGTAGGTGTGATTCAAGTTGGCTTTTGGGAAAAATGGAATGGTACAGCTATGGAAGTCATTTCTGGATTGGACACGCGCAAAAGCCCGATTGAAGACTGGAATGGCACGTATACCGGCTACTTCATGCGCAAGTTTATTGACCCTACGATTGATGCACAATTCAATAAGCAAAACCAACCTTGGCGCTTCATTCGTTACACGGAGGTGTTGTTGAATTATGCAGAAGCTTGTATCGAATTGGGTCAGGATGCAGAAGCGAAGACGTATTTGAATCAAATCCGCAAACGAGCTTCCATGCCAGAAATCACCGAGTCAGGTGCTGCTCTGAAAGCACGTTATCGCAATGAGCGTCGGGTAGAATTGGCATTTGAAGACCATCGTTATGCCGATGTGCGCCACTGGATGATTGCAGACGTAGCTTATCTGACCGCCAAAGGCGTAGAGCCTCGGTATAAATTACAGGCAGATAAATCCACTGCGAAGAAACCTACGTATACCGTTGTGGATGCGCAACAACGCCAATGGAATCCAAGATTTTATTTCCTTCCCATCAAATTGGATGAAATAAATCGGAATAAACTGCTGGTACAGAATCCATTGTATTGATAATAGAATTAGAACAGAAGACGGGTCAGGTTTTGAAAATCTGACCCGTTTTTTTATGGAACTATAGGCTTTTGAAAAATAGCATTCGCGGTGAGCGCAAAATCCGGCAGCACGGGCGCAGCGGAGCAAATATCCTTGCCCTTTTTTATTTTCATAGACATATCTTGACCCTGATATACATTCACTTGTTATGCGAATATCGGGTTAACCCCGAAGGGGTGATATATTTATAGACAATTGACAATCAACGGGTTTTGAACCCCGACGGGGTGACACATTATACGTAAATAGTGTCACCCCGCTGGGGTTCAAAGTAAATTTTGTCGGTTTTTTTATAAATATGCCACCCCGTCGGGGTTAATTCCATTCATTTGAAGGGGTTTTTGACCATTTTTAACCCGATATTCGCATTTGTTGTAATATGGGCATAATTTCCCAAGTCACTTGCACGCCTGCCGCTTGATAATCTTGAATTTTACGTTGTGTTTTTTGAGTTTTATCATGGGTTGAAATGATTTCTATTACAAAAAGTGGCACTTGATTTTCGCCGTCAGCGGCACGTGCGATTTGCTCGCTTGTAAAATAAGAAAAGTCCGGTTTGCGGTGATTTTCGAGAAAAAAAGTATCTACTTCTGAAATTAATAAGCCACTTACTTTTCTGGCTGTTCTTAATTTTTCAAAGAAAAGGATTAAGTTTTCTGCAATAAAAAGTTGATATTGATTGATCGCAGGTTCTGTTTTTTCCACGATGCCGTTGAGCCATTCATATTTGTACTTGTCCTCGCGCGTCAGATAGCGCTTTTCAAACTCCGACCACGAGATTTTTCTTGGCTGTGCGGCACTGTCCTTCCCTTTGCTTGCTGCCGTTACCATATCTAATTTTTTTGGTTGATTCTTACTGCAAATATAAATTTTTCGATGGAGATTTGTTGAAAAACGAGTGATTCGCATTATACAATGAAAGGTTTATTTTTGCAGCAAATTAAGCATTTATGTCGCCATCTACCTATCGCTATTTCATCATCCACAAGCCGTATAATATGGTCTCCCAATTCGTGAGTCCTGAAGAAGTAAACTTATTGGGCGATTTGGATTTTGATTTTCCGGAAGGCACGCACGCAGTAGGTAGACTAGACCTTCAATCGGAGGGTTTATTGATTTTGACGACGAATAAAAAAGTAACGCGCTTGTTATTTGAAAGCGAAACGCCCCACAAACGCGTCTATTTGGTACACGTAAAATACGTAGTAACGGAAGAAACCTTGCAGCAGCTCCGAGCAGGTGTCTCCATTCAGGTGAAAGGGGGTGGTTATTACATCACTGCGCCATGCGAAGCAGCAATTGTACAAAAGCCAGCCAATTTATTGAAAAGGGAAGACGAAGGCAAAGAATATTTGCCCCATACGTGGCTACTGCTTACGCTGACGGAAGGTAAATTCCATCAGGTGCGAAAAATGGTAGCAGCGGTACACCACCGTTGCAGGCGCCTCATTCGGGTAGCCATCGAAGATATTGAGTTGGAGGATTTGCCGCCGGGCGGTGTGCGGGAAATGGAGGAGGAGGCGTTTTTTAAGCTGCTGAAAATTGAAAATTATTGATGGCTTCCGCAGATTTTTTCATGCAAAGACGCAAAGGCGCAAAGTTTTTTCCCTTGGTCACTTAGTCATTCGCGTAACTGCCTACTGCAACTGCCCACTGCCTACTTTTTTTTCATACCTCGCGTCTTCTTCTTACCATACTTTTTCATCATTTTATCTACGTGGCGGATTTTATTATTTACCTTTTTATTTTTTGCTGTTTTCTCGTGGAAGGCAGGTGCTTCTGGATTGGGTGCAGTGACCTCCGCGAATTTCATGAAAATTTTAGGTTTCTCATCTTCGGTCAATTCATCTGATATTTCCAGTTTTTCCGGTAAGGGTAGAATAGGAATTTGATAATTCATTAAATTTTCAATCTTTTCTTGATATTCTTTCTCTTTTTCTGTAATAAATGTAATGGAAATCCCTTTTTTATCTACTCTACCGGTTCGTCCAATGCGATGAATATATTGTTCCGGCACTTCTGGCGTATCAAAATTAATAACGTGTGTCACTTCTGCAATATCAATTCCTCTGGCTATAATGTCCGTTGCAATAATGAAGCGATAGTTACCATTTTTAAATTGATTGACTGTATTGAAACGATGGTTTTGCTCTTTGTTAGAATGAATAACGCCTACTTTATCGGGAAATTTCTCGGTTAATTGTTCGTACAATTGGTCTGCCAGCGATTTGGTCGCTACAAAAACCAGTACTTTCGTCATCTCCGCGTTCTCGGTAAGTAATAGATGTAAGAGATTTACTTTCGTATAAAAATTGGGAACATAATAGCCAGTTTGCTGAATATTTTCTAACGGCGTGCCAGTCGGCGCGGCTTCTACGCGTATCGGGTTATTAAAATATTCTTCGATAATTAATTCTACATCTTCTGTAATCGTCGCGGAAAACATCAAATTCTGCCGTTTGGCAGGTAACAAATCTAAAATATTTTTTAACTGCGTCCGAAATCCCAGATTCAACATCTCATCCACTTCATCAATGATCAATTTCTTAATCGCTTTTGTATTCAAAGCACCATTCAAAATCAAATCGAACAATCTGCCCGGCGTTGCTACCAGTACATCCAAGCCAGCTCTCATTTCAACTATTTGTCCTCGCATATTCACGCCGCCGTACACGCCCACCGTCGTTACGTTCATATATTTAGTCAACTTTTGCACGGCTTCTACCACTTGAACCACCAATTCTCGGGTGGGTACAATCACTAAAATTTGCGGAAAACGCTCTTTCGAAAATTTCCACAACCGCAAGCAAGGCAGCAAATACGCAAATGTCTTACCCGTACCCGTCTGCGCGATGCCACACACATCCTGCCCAGACATCATCACCGAAAATACCTTTCCTTGAATCGTGGTCGGTGTCGTATAATTCAAGTCACTCAGTGCATTTAGCAAGGGTTTGTTTAAATTCAAATCTTCAAACGTCATAATATATCATTCATTGAGGTGCAAATGTACAGCTACTATTTTATTCGAGGAATTAAAAAAATGAATGGCGCGCTTTAAAACAAGAATAGCCCACGAATTTCTTCGTGAGCTATTCTTTTCTATCAGTTACGAGCTATTTTACAAACCAAAAGCAAGACCAACGCTGAACTGAAAGTTCTGATTGCGAATGGCATTTGAATTAGAAGGTTTGTTTTCACGAAGGTCACTTAAACCTGGTTGGAAACGACCATCTACGTTTAACCAAGTCTCCCCGCCTAAACGGTAATTGAAGCCCAGACCTACCGCCAATCCAAGGTCTACGTTTTTGTAAGCATCTTTAACGTCTACTTCACTTTCGGAATCCTCCACTTTATTTTCAGCAGAAAGCAGGAAGCCCAGTGTAGGACCTACGTAGATTTTCGGACGGAAATTGTCTTCTTGATCTCGGAAAAAATAGTTGAAAGCAAGCATTAAGCGAAGATAGTCTAAGTCTGTTTTAATTTTTGGGTCAGCCTCGCTTTGAACGCCTTCTCCTGAGTACAAGGCGTCAAACGTTATCCCAGTATTCGTATTGATACTGTACGTAGAGGTAAGACCAGCAACCAAGCCTGGCTTAGACTCGGAATTGTCTGTGTCTGTAAACTTTGCAAAGTTGACACCTACGCGCGGACCAATGGAGAAGTTTTTGGTCATCTGAGCCGACAAGCAAAGTGCAGGTAAAAATGCGATAAATAACAAAAATAAACGTTTCATAAGTAGTGATTTTGGAGTGTGTTAATACAATTAAAGACAGAACGAACTACTGATTCGGAAGTTCAGCAAATACCTGATTTTGTGTTTAGGCACCGATTTTGATGATTGAATATAAAGCACTCCATATCCATACGTTTTATTATCTTTATGTAGAATTTCAATGCTTTAAACGGATGCCTACCAGACCAATAACGATGCGCCAACACGCCCGACTAAGTTACAGCAATTCGACTGACCCACTGCTACGCCGAATTGCGATTCGTGCGATTGAAGGTGCAATGGGCGGTCGAACATTGCAGCGCATTTACAACGAAATACGCGACCTGCAACTGCCGCCTTCCGAAATGTGGGGTACTGCTTTACAGAAATTAGATATTAAATTAAAATATGATGCGATTCAATTGGCAAAAGTGCCGACAGAAAAACCACTCGTTTTTATTGCTAATCACCCGTTTGGCGTGGTAGATGGTTTGATTTTGGGACATCTTGTGTCGCGGGTGCGCGAGCGGTTTGTCATTTTGGTCAACGAAGTCATTTGTAAAGAAGACCAATTGGATGCTTTCCTCTTGCCCATTGATTTTCGGGAAACGAAAGCGGCATTGCAAACCAACCTGCAATCTCGTCAAGAAACGATGACGCGATTGAAAAATGGAGAAGCATTAGCCATTTTTCCCGCTGGTGGTGTGGCGACCTCGCCCAGAGTTTTTGACAAAGCACAGGATTTGGAGTGGAAACGCTTCACCACTAAAGTGATTCAACAGACACAAGCGACGGTCGTTCCATTGTACATTCACGGTCAGAACAGTCGGCTTTTCCAATTAGCAAGTCAGGTGAGTTTGAATCTGCGCTTGAGTTTGTTGTTGAATGAAATACGCAATAAGATTGGTAAAACGATTCGCGTTACGATTGGTGACCCGATTTCGTATGAAGATTTGAGCAAAGCGACCGACCGGCAGGGGATGTTGGGATATTTGAGGAAACTGACGGAGGGATTGGGAAAACGGTCTGAACTATGATTCGTTTGATTTAAGGATTGACATGATTTAAAACGCTGTGTACTCGGTGGTTAACAAGCGAATAAGTAACGAGTGAAAATAAAAACTTTGCGCCTTTGCGTGAGAAAAATCTGCGGGAAAGCAAACAAGAGCTTCCCTTACAAATAAAACCCAACCGCATACACGATATATTCTACAAAAAACAATCCCCAGAAAAAGTAATAAAAACGTTTCACTTGTTGGTCATCTCCTACTTGTAATAATCTTGCTTGCCAGAGAAATAAGCCTAACGCCAGTCCATGCGTAGCCATGAAGAATTTAGGAGCTGGTAATTGTCCAAGTGCTGCTGCAATGATAACCCATAAATAAGCCAGACTCACCACGAACACGCCCATTACGAACGCCCGTCGCCGCCCGGATTTCACCGCTAAAGTGCCAAATTTGTACGCTGCATCTCCTTTTGTATCCGGTATATCTTTAAACCATGCAATGCCCAAACTAAATGCCGCTACAAACACCGTTAATGGAATGATTTCTTTCGCTAAATAGAATTCGCCTGTTAATTCATATCTAAAATGTAAATAAAAACCAACATTCACCAATAAGCCTCGCACTAATGAAATGGCTGCTGCTGCTGCTAAATGATGCCGTTTGAACTTGAGAGGTGGCAAGGAATACGCAGTGCCAATACTCATAATCAGTACAATCAATCCTAAAAATCCTGTTGAAAAAAAACCTGCAAATACCAATGCCAACAGTCCACAGATTGCTACGATACGCATCGCTTGCTCCCGCGTAAGGTTTCCCGCCGGAATAGGCAGCCACGGTTTATTAATTACATCCACTTCTACATCCGACCATTGATTCAGCCCTGTAATGTAAATATTACATGCCAATGCAGCAAAAAGACTTGGTAACCAAAGTGTTACAAAAGTGTTTGAAAAAGAAACATCATGCGTAGCTATAAAATATAATGCGGTTATACTAAATGTGCTACCAATAATAGTGTGTGGACGGCTAAACTGCCAAAGAGTCAATAAGGCGCGCATACGATGAAAATTAATTTGAAGTGGAGCAAAATAGGAATGGCAATATAACTACTTTCGAGGTGAAATGTTGAACTTATGCACCCGACTTGGACTGTATTTGGAATTGCATTAGTGGCATCCGCACTATTTTGTTGGTACACCATCCGAAAAAAAGCACTCACGCTGGATGGCACCTTAGCCGCGTCCTTGCTGGGTTTGTGGACGTTATGGTTCGCCGGAGCGACGTGGCTAATTCCATTATTTTTCTTTTTTATAACCAGCACTTTACTCGGACGTTTATCAAAATCAAAAGCGCAAATCACTGATATTAAACACGGCAAAGCCCGTGACGCTACACAAGTCCTTTGCAATGGCGGGATTTATGCAGCCTTAGCTACGTTTATAGATTTTGAACCGCAACTCGTATTGACTTTAATGACCATTTCTTTGGCAATTTGCATCTCCGATACTTGGTCTTCCGAAATCGGTATTTACTTCCGTTGGAAAACGTATGATATTTTAAAATTAAAACCGGTTTTAGTGGGATTATCTGGAGGCGTGAGTTTGCCCGGCACACTTGGCGGATTCGTAGGCGCATGGGCAATGGCAGTGGTTGGGAGTACGATTATTTATCAAAAAATAGATATGTATTTTATTGTAATTGTTACAATTGCTGGTTTTATCGGCATGATATTAGATAGCGTTTTGGGAGCGAGTTTGCAAGCGCGTTATAAAAATCGTGAAAATAATACGTTAAGTGATACATTTGGTGAAAACCATATTTTACAAAACGGCTGGCGCTGGATGACTAACGATGCCGTGAATTTTTGGAGTAATGTAGTGGTGACGGGCGCGATGGCTTTATGGCTATTTTCTTGCTGTTAGCATTTAAAGCAATAATTGATAAAATTAAATAGACGGAATGCCATCTTTTTTGTGTTTGTTACATGGGTCTATAATTACTTTTTTAGCTGTAATTTTTTAATCGGCATTGCGGAAGGAATTATTATTTATAGGGTGTTTTTGTTTTGAGATCGACTTTAGAAGTAAATAGTAGGCAGAATGTATTTATAAAGATTTTTAATTTAGTTTTTATATAATATGAATTTACATAAAATATTGGTTTTGCTATTGCTGGCGCTGACATCTTTTGGATGTAAGGGGCAAAAACCGAATCAAAAAGCACCAACAAGCGCAGCCAAACAAGAGGAGATAATAAATACCTAGGCTCTATTGTTGTTTCAAGTTGCTGTGTAAAAATTGGGCTAAAGCCGAGTAGGGTTTTGCTTTTAACCCCGCCATAAATGGCGGGGCAACTGGTAAAACGTTGACAATTAGTTGCCCCGCGCTTTAGCGCGGGGATAAAATAGTAGACCACTTCTGGGCTTTAGCCCAATCCTAAAAAGCAACTTGAAATCATAATTGAGCCAATACCTATTTAAAAGGCGGGGCATGGAGATATAATATGTTTTCACAAGAGTGGCAAGAAAAAATAGACGAAGGATTGAGGCAAGATTCAACCATTGCTTACCTCTGGCAGCAAAAAGCGATGCCCTTATTTAAACAAAAAAAGTATGAATTGGGAATGCGATTCCTAGATGAAGCGGTAGCACTTGACCCCAAAAAATATTTAGACTACCGAGCCTTTATTAAATGTATTTTTGTAAAAACCTATGTTGAGGCTATAAAAGATTTTGAAGAATGTAAAAAAATGCTAGGATATGGATACATTATGGACCATTCTTATGATTTTTATATTGCAATCTGCTATTTACAATTAAATGAATTTAAAATCGCCGAACAAATTCTCAATCAAGACATTGAGTATATAAAAAATAAACAAGGAGAGACGTGGGTTCATTTCTTAGATTTGTTTTATTTGGGAATTATCAAATACGAGCAAAAAAAATATGAAGAAGCAATTATAATTTTTGATACTTCTTTAAATCAGTACAAGCAATTTTCGGATGCTAAATATTATAAAGCAAAGGCATTAGATTATTTAGGAAAATTTGAGGAGGCTTCCATCTTAATAAAAGAAGCTAAAAATGATTTTGAAGAGGGTTATACGATTAATGAAGATAACGTGTTGTATGAAGTATATCCTTATCAGGTAAACTGGAAACTTGTGCAGTTTAAATAAATTACGAAATGTATTTAAGTAAGTTGGCAGTTGGCAGACTCTCAATGCGTTGACAGTCAATAATTTAAGTTAAATTTATTTTATGATTTAAACTGATTCCTTAATTAAAGTTAACTTGATGTATATGAAGGAACTTTCGAAGTATGGATAAACAGTCGTAACGAAAGCAAAAAGCCCTGCCATTTTCATGACAAGACTTTTTTGATGTTGCGCCCCTTCTAGGACTTGAACCTAGGACCTACGGATTAACAGTCCGGCGCTCTAACCAACTGAGCTAAAGAGGCATTTGGTAGAAATAAGAACCTACTCTTTTTTAGAAAAGTTCCGGTGAGAAACATTCCCTTTAAAAGAGCGAGCGCAAAGTTACGTCGAGAAAAATAAAAATGCAATATTTGCGAGAATTTTTTTCTAAAACATATCTTATATGAGTTTATTGGCGGTTGGTACGGTCGCGTTTGATGATATTGAAACACCTGCAGGACGTGCAGAAAAGGTAATAGGCGGTGCGGCGACGTATATTATGTTGGCAGCTTCGTATTTTTTGAAAGACTTGCAACTCGTCTCGGTGGTGGGGGATGATTTTCCGCGGGAGACATTGGATTTTATGCAGTCGCGTGGGATTGATTTGAGTGGTTTGCAAATACGCCAAGGCGAGAAATCGTTTTATTGGGCAGGTCGCTACCACAAAAACATGAACGACCGCGATACACTGGATACCCAACTCAACGTACTGGCAACATTTGACCCCGTTTTGCCAGAACATTACAAAAATGCAGAATACGTCATGCTCGGCAATCTCACGCCTGCTGTGCAATTGCGCGTGTTGGAGCAGCTCCAACAACGCCCTAAGCTCATCGCATTGGATACCATGAATTTTTGGATGAACGTGGCATTGGATAGTCTGCTAGAAGTGTTGCAAAGGATTGATATTCTGACGATTAATGATGAAGAAGCACGGCAATTGAGCGGAGAATTGTCGTTGGTAAAAGCGGCGAAAAAAATTCATGCGATGGGTCCAAAATACCTTGTCATCAAAAAAGGGGAACACGGTGCTTTGCTTTTTGAAGGCGATAATGTATTTTTTGCACCGGCATTGCCGCTAGCAGAAGTGATAGACCCAACCGGGGCAGGGGATACGTTTGCAGGCGGCTTCATGGGCTACCTCGCCAGCACGGGCGATGTCTCGTTTGAAAATATGAAACGTGCCGTTATTTACGGTTCTGCGATGGCTTCTTTCTGTGTAGAAAAATTTAGTATTGAGCGGTTGAAAGATTTACAAACGGAAGAAATTACAAATAGGGTAGCACAATTTGCCCGATTGGTGACTTTTTCAGCGTAAAAATGGCGAATTATTTTGATTGTGAAATGAGGCACATTTTAAAAGCAGCGTGCACAATTTGCCCGATTGGTGACTTTTTCGGCGTAAAAATGGAGGTTATTTTCGAGTGTAAAATGAGGCACATTTTGAAATGCGTCCCATTTATTATAAAAATACAATTGGCAACAATCGGGAAAAAAACGTATTTTGACCCCAAAATGGTGCGCCTGCGCCTGTACTCCTTTTCAATACCTACACAAACACTGGTTGCCCACAACACTCTAACTTCCTCAATGCCAATGCGTATGTCAAAAATAGCTGTTTATCCGCTGTTGCAAAAAGCCAAATTGGAAGGAAAAAAGCAATTAGCGGTCTTGATTGATCCAGATAAGGCAGCCCCGTCTCATCTGAAAAATATATTAGAAATAGCGATGCGGGCAAAGGTGGATTATTTTTTCGTGGGCGGTAGCTTAGTCATGGGCAATGCGTTGGATGATTGTCTTGATTTTTTCAAACGCCACTCGCGTATTCCAAGCATTATTTTTCCCGGGAGTGTGCTGCAAATGAGCGCTAAAGCAGATGCGATTTTATTGTTGTCGCTTATTTCTGGTCGAAATCCCGAATTGCTCATCGGGCAGCACGTCATTGCTGCACCTTACTTGCGCGAAAGCGGCTTGGAAGTACTGGCTACTGGCTATATGCTCATAGATGGCGGCGCGCCGACTACTGTTTCGTACGTGAGCAATACTACGCCTATTCCGGCGAATAAAAGCGATATTGCGGTGTGTACGGCTATTGCGGGAGAAATGTTGGGATTGAAAATAATTTATTTGGATGCAGGGAGTGGTGCAAAACACGCCATCCCGGAGGCAATGATTGCAGCAGTCAGTCAAAATGTACAAGTTCCGGTTATCGTAGGCGGCGGCATTCGTACGCCCGAAAAAGCGTTTGCAAATGTACAAGCTGGAGCTGATGTGGTGGTAGTGGGTAATATTTTAGAAAAAGAACCACAATTGTTGTTTGAAATGGCGGAAGCGGTGCATAGCTTTGATAAATCGTTGCAATCGCATTGAGAAAAGTAACAACTTGGGAATTTTATAACTTTATTGCTTGTTACCAACTGCAATCAATATAATTTTTTTGTAAATCCGAAGGATTGATATCATTATAGATGCAGAAAGGAACCGTTATCAAATCCACAGGAATGTGGTATCAAGTAAAGCTGGAAGATAAGAGCGTGTGGCTATGCCGCATCGTGGGCAAGTTTCGATTGGATGGAATAAAATTCACCAATCCAGTCGCGGTAGGCGATGAAGTGGAAATAGAGTTGGAAGAGGATATTGGAATTATCAAACAGATTTTACCGCGCAAGAATTTTGTCATCCGCCAGTCGCCCCACAAAAAACATGATATGCACCTGCTGGCGAGTAATGTAGACCATGCGTTGCTCATCACCACCATTATAAATCCAAATTTAAAACAGGGTTTTATTGACCGATTTTTATTGATGACGGAGCCGTATGAAATTCCGGTTACGATTGTATGTAATAAGTCGGACGTGTATGATGAAGAAGCAATGGAAATTTTCGGTGGTTTGAAATATATTTATAAAGCTATTGGTTATCAAGTCTTGTTAGTATCGGCGACTGAAAAACTTGGATTAGAGGAATTGAAAGCGACGTTAAAAGATAAAATCACGTTGGTAAGTGGACAGTCGGGCGTAGGAAAATCCAGCTTAGTGAATGCCATTCAACCCCAATTGGACTTGCGCACGGGCGAAATTTCCGACCGCTCTGGTAAGGGACAACACACCACGACGTTTGCTGAAATGTTTGACCTCGACTTTGGCGGTTCTATTATTGATACACCGGGTATTAAAACGCTGGCTTTCAACAATTTAAGTCCTTTAGATATTGCACATAATTTTCGAGAATTCTTTGTAGCATCCGAAGGTTGCAGATTTGGCGGCAAGTGCCTGCATCGCAACGAGCCGGGCTGCGCCGTGAAAGCGGCCATTGATAGCGGCAAAATTAGTGAACTCCGTTACATCAACTACCTCACCTTGTTAGAAGAAGTAGAAGACCAGAATTATTGGGAAAGACATGAGTAAATTGTGTTAGAGTGTTTATGTGTTAGGGTGTTCATGTGTTAAATTCGCTTTTGACATAAACACACAAACACCTGAACACACAAACACAATGATTATTCCGGTTCAAAACCCAACACGATGTTGAAGTCGCCCAGATTTTTTAAGCTCCGCTCTCCATTTTTATCAAAACCAATACCATAATCAAATCCAAGCACACCAAACATCGGTAAGAACACGCGCAAACCAAAGCCGGCAGAGCGCTTGATGTCAAAGGGATTGAAGTCTCGAATTTGTTTCCACGCATTGCCGCCTTGGGCAAAGGCGTGTACGTAGATGGTGGAACTCGGATTGAGCGAAATCGGATAGCGCAATTCCAAGGTATATTTGTCGAATACGGGCGTAGCAGACGTGCGGCTCGTCGCATCCGTGATGGTCTCGCGGTTATTTTCAATCTGATTCACATCATAGCCCCGCAGGGAAATAATATCCACACCGGCAAAACCAAACTGTTGATTGTTAATACCATCGCCACCCAACTGGAAGCGCTCAAAAGGCGAAGTACCAATATCTTTATTATAAGAACCCAAAATGCCAATTTTCGCAGATGCTTTCAACGTTAATTTTCCGATGATGGACGTGTACCATTCGGCATCGAAGCGCCACTTATGATATTCTAAATAACGGAATTTTTCTTCTGCCGGTAAACCTGCATAATTTTTATCTTTATTAAACAAGGAATACGGCGGTGTCAGTTGTAAAGTAAGTGTAATGCGGGAGCCGTCACGCGGGAAAATCGGGTCGTTCACCGTAGAGCGGGCAAACGTTTGACGAAGACTGAAGTTATTATAATTCCCACTCGTTACATTTTCATTATCATCCGTGCGGAAAGCATTACCAGATATCCAGTTATTGAGCGACAGCGTTTGCAAATTGAGGGTAGTCGTTGCTACAAAGTTGTCATCGGGCCATTTCAAGCGGGTACCAAACGTGACGGAACCCTGCGTGATGTTCAACTGACCGCTGGTGCGATAATTAAATTTATTGTAAAAACCGCCTACCGTCAACGAATTGGGTCTTTTACCGCCCAGCCAAGGTTCGGTAAACGAAATATTATACGATTGATAAAAATCACCGTTGGTCTGCGCGCGCAAGGACAAACGCTGTCCATCGCCCTGAGGCAAAGGATGCCACGCCTCTCTATTGAAAAGATTGCGCAACGAAAAGTTATTGAACGACACGCCCAGCGTACCGATAACGCGGGACTGACCACCCCAACCGGCGGATAATTCCAACTGGTCAGACGGTTTTTCTTCCACTTTGTATTCAATATCCACCGTGCCTCGGTCAGGATTCACAGGTGTGTTGATGCCTAATGCTTCTGGGTTGAAATAGCCTAAATTTGTAATTTCTCGTTGCGAACGAATAATTTCCGAACGACTGAATTTCTCGCCCGGCAGCGTACGCAATTCCCGACGGATGACGTGCTCGTGCGTCCGGTCGTTGCCTTCAATTGATACGCGGTCAATTGTGGCTTGTGGGCCTTCAAAAATACGCAACTCCAAATCAATTGAATCCTCCGTCACCGCCACTTCTACGGGGTCTACCTGAAAAAACAGATACCCGTTGTCCATGTACAGCGAACTTACATCCCGACCATCTTGGCTAAATTGGAGGCGCGTTTGCAACAATTCCTGATTATAAACTTCGCCTTTTTTAATACCCAGTACATTATTCAAGGTCGTACTATCATAAATAGAATTGCCTTTCCATTCAATATCCCGGAAGTAATAACGGTTGCCTTCTTTCAAATCAATTTGCACCATCAAATCGCCATCCTCATTGCGCCAAGTAGAATCACTCACGATGCGCACATCTCGGTAGCCATTTTTATTATAATATTTGATGATATTTTTCTTATCGTTTTCGTATTCTTTTTTGATAAACTTCGAGCCGGCGAAGATTTTTTTCTTCTCTTTTGTTTTATCAAATTGCTTCAACAACTTTTTTTCTTTCACGTTGGGATTGCCCGTGAAGCGGATGTCTTCAATTTTTACGCGCTCATTTATATCGGTATTAAAGACTAAAATCACAGAATTGGCGCGGCTGCTGTCATTCTGCTCTTCCACTTGCACGGCTACATCCAAATAACCTTTATCAATATAAAATTTTTCAATTTCTTTGGCAGCGTTCACCTTCACATTTTCCGTCACGATACCGCCTTTGAGGATGTGTTTATTGATTTGCTCATTTAGTTCATCGTGATAACTTTTCTTCACACCGCGATAGGTGTAGGTAGAAAGGCGCGGACGCTCCTGCACCACGATGTTGAGGAAAATCACGTCCCCAACGGTTTTATCTTTTACCACTTGCACATTGGTAAACAAGCGGAGTTTCCACAGGGCTTTAATCGCTTTCGGAATTTCAGTTCCGGGAATGCGCACTTTATCGCCCACTTTCAAGCCGGAAATACTGATAATCGCGTTGTCATCACTAAAATTGGCACCTACGACCGTGATGCCGCCGACCTCATAATCTTTCGGTTTATCATATTCAAAAACCGGTAAAGAATCGGTGCTGGTTTGAGCTTTCGCCAATAGAACCACAAAGAAACTGCAAAGAACAAAGAGTATTTTTTTCATTATTGCACTCAAATTATTAAGAAGAGCCATCGCCTCCCAATCTTACAGCGGCTTCCGGCGATGTCCATTTGTTTTGAAAAGAGGCAGTACGCCCCTCAATGGTTGTATGTGTGAAATAGACTTTAAATACGGGAATATGTGTTTTGAAGAATTCTAATATCTATTGTCTAATATCTATTGTGTATCGTCTTTAAACCTTTATCTATTCACTAATTTTTCCAAAACGGCGCTCGCGATTCTGATAATTAACGATGGCTTCATAGAGATGTTGTTTGCGAAAATCGGGCCACAACACAGATGTAAAATATAGCTCGGCATACGCTGCTTGCCACAGTAAAAAATTACTCAATCGCGTCTCTCCACTCGTGCGTATCAACAATTCCGGGTCTGGTATATCTTTGGTCGTCAGCGCATTCGCAAAAATAGTTTCGTCAATCTGCTCCGGATTTAATTCACCTATTTTCACCGCGTTGGCGATGATTTGTACGGCGTTTACAATCTCCCATTTTGAACTATAATTCAATGCCAACACTAAAGTCATTCGATTATTATCACGGGTTTGTTCAATACCTTGTAATAAGCTACGATACGTTGCCTCTGGAAGGTTGCGAATGTCGCCAATTGCTTGCAAACGAATATTATTTTTCAAAAGCGTGTGCATTTCACTGTGAATCGTTTCTACCAAAAGGTGCATGAGCGCATTCACTTCTGTGTGCGGACGACCCCAATTTTCCGTTGAAAAAGCGTATAAAGTAAGGTATTCCAAACCCAATTCAGCAGCCGATTCCGTCGTCTCGCGCACCGCACGCACGCCATTGCGATGCCCAAATACGCGCGGCTTGCCGTGTTGCTTTGCCCAACGTCCGTTACCATCCATAATCACAGCGATGTGACGCGGCAGTTTTTCCAGATTTATCTGCGCTTTTATATCCGCTATTGGGTTTCCTTCCAGCATCCGTTCCGTTTCAAAACCTGTAAAAAAGGGTGGTTTTTAAAAAGTCGCACAAAGGTACGAAAAGAAAGAAATTCCGCTTTATTGTTTTTACTACATTTCAGCTCAAACGCATTTCGTAAAAGGCTGTTGGAAAAGGTAATATTAGATGTAAAAAAAGGCGAATGGATTGCCATCCTTAGCGAGAGCGGCTGCGGCAAAAATTCTACAAAAATTATATCAACCGGAAGGAGGCAAAATAAAAGTCAATGGCATTGGTTTGGAACTGATTGGTTTTACCAATTGGCGGACGCTCCTCGGCGTGGTGCTGCAACAAATCAAAATCTTCATTGACAGAGAATCTGTATTCCAGAGCGTGGGATGACTTAGTGACGAAGTGACGCGAGCCAGTCTCTTGTTCACTTGGCCTCTAAGTCACTTTTTCATAATTCCTTCGAATGGCGGTAGCCAGTGCTGCCAATTCCTCTTGATTCACTGATAAAAATCCATGTCCAAATGTAATATCGCTGAGCGAATCAATCGGTACGAGGTGCACGTGCGCGTGTGGCACTTCCAATCCGATAACGGCTACGCCGATGCGCTTGCAAGGCACAGTTGCTTTAATTGCTTTCGCCACTTTTTTTGCAAAGACCATTAAGCCGCTGAGTACCTCATCTTCTACATCAAAAATATAATCAATTTCCTGTTTGGGAATTACTAAGGTATGTCCATGCCGGAGCGGCCGCACATCCAGAAATGCCAGATAATCAGCCGTTTCTGCGATTTTGTGCGCTGGAATTTCGCCGTTTACAATTTTGGTGAAGATGGTTGCCATTGTGTTGAGAACGGTCAGACGACTCCAAAGTCGTCTGACCGTTTTGATAGGTGTTATCAATCAATTGAAATATTGACGACTTCAAATTCCATTTTGCCGCCGGGTGTCGTGACTTGCGCTGTTTCGCCAATTATTTTTCCCAGCAATCCTTGCCCAATTGGCGAGGTGACGGAAATTTTGTTCGACTTCAAATCCGCTTCCTGTTCTGAGACCAACATATATTTTACCTGCTTGCCGGTCTTTTTATTTTTTATCGTTACTTTAGAAAAAACGGTTACTTTGGACGTATCCAGCGTGCTTTGGTCTAACACACGAGCATTTGCCAATATTTTTTCCAACTCATTGATTCTCAATTCCAACAGACCTTGCGCTTCCTTTGCCGCATCATATTCGGCATTTTCGGAAAGGTCACCTTTCTCGCGCGCTTCTGCGATGGCTTTGGCTGCTTCATCTCTGCCTCGTGTTTTGTAGTCTTCGAGGTCAGCTTTTAATTTGTCGTACCCTTCTTGGGTGAGGTAACTGTACCCATTCATAACGCATTTTTTTTGAGCGTCAGTTGCTCTGTTTTCCAAGTGGTTCACTCGAAAATACCCAGCTTCCTGACTTAACCTAATTGAATTTTTTATAGGACGATTATTCCCAAACAGCAGAACTTCTTTTCAGTAAGTAGGCAGTTTTTAGTAAGCAGTTGGCAGTCCCGTAACACATTGACAACCAGTTTTTTGATTTGAATTACAATGCTGCCTAATTACTTATCTTAAAACATCCTCGCTCGCTTCCGGTTTTATAGCCGCCTTGACTAAAAAGCAAGAACGCTTCCAAGGAGGGAAACGTTCTTGCTCTGATTTGTACAAAATTACGAAAAATAATTAATTAATCAAATATTTGTACAAGATTAAATACTGATACGCACGGAAATGTTATGCGTGCCGTTCCAAATGCGGGTTTGACGATAAGCATAATCAATGCCCAAGCGCGTGTTTTTATTTTCTTTACTCAATGGTGCTTCCACAGATACGCCTGCGCTCAAGCCTTTATAAACAGAAGCTTCTGCTTCATTTTCTACGCCTAATTCATACCGGTAGCCACCGCGCAGCATAAATAATTCACTGAGCGAATATTCTAAACCAGCACCGATTTCGTCGCGGGAGAAGGAATTAGCGGTGAAATTTCCAACTATCGTCAGGCGATTTTTTGGGTCGAAACGGAAGTCGTATGAGCCGCCGATATTCAATAAAGATGGAAGTTCGAAAGTAGCCGTTCGCTGGTCGTACGTCAGATTATAACCGCCATCATTGGGGCTGGGACCGTTGACTGATAAGCCTTCGCCTCGAAACGTCATGCGCGAACCGACACTGCGCAAGGAAATTCCAAATTTGAAATTATCCTGCTCACCCGTCACGTATTGTACGCCTGCGTCCAGCGCAAAACCAAAACTACTTACATCAGAAATAGACTCTGAAATACCACGAACGGTAATGCCTACCGAGACTTTATTTTCAAAAAGATGCGCATACGAAAGTCCCAGACTAAAAAAGCTGGGTGAAAAAGTGGCACCTGTACCCTCCGGCTGGTTAGTGGTCGTTTCTCGAATCTCGCCAAAATCAAGTCCGGTGATGGACACGCCAAAAGCACCATTTTTCCCGACGCGCTGCGCCAGTCCAAAGGCATTTGTGGTGATGTCTACACCTTGCAGATAGATGCTGTGTCCCGCCAATAATTCCGTCCGATTAATTCTACATATACCGGCTACGTTGAGTTGTAAGGCTTCCACGCCCATGACCATCGAGGTAGAAAGGGTATGCAAACCGGCACTACGTGCCCAGGGATTCATCAATAATTCGTAAGCACCTGCTTCACCTTGTCGGTCAGGATTACCTGCAAATACTTGAATAGCAAGGAATTGCAAGATTAAAAGAAGTGGTAAAATTTGCTTCATTGAGGTATTTTGTTTAAAGCATCCAAGATTGATAGAAAACCTCGGATGCTTTTTTAGAAAACTATTTTCAATAAAATTATACAGTTGAAAACCCTTGGGTGTATTTTAACCAAACAGCGATTCGCAAGGGCGCAAAGTAACGAGCGAATCAAGAAAATTCATATCATCCTATATATCATGGTTCAGACAGTTGCTAACCAAACAAGTTTGGTCATTACAACCCCGACGGATCAAACTTGCGATTGATACCAAACCACTTGAGTGTCCGCTCGCCCAATCCTTCCGCTTTTACGTGGATGAGGTAAACGCCGCTGGCAATCGGGATGCCTTTTGCATTTTTCAAATCCCATTCTAAGTCGGGTGTAATTTGCTGCTGCGCAATGGCTCGGTTATTACCTCTTGGCACGGTACCTACTTCATCCCGATTGTACTGCCGAATGAATTTTCCATCCAACGAATAAATCGTGACGAGACATTTGGCAGGTAGATTCGTGATTTTCACCACATTTACAAACTGCGAAATTTCATAATCTGAAAAACCGTAGTACGGATTGGGTACCATGTTTATTTGGTCGAGCGCGTCGTTGATTTGTTTATCATCCAATGCGGTCGCTTCTTCGCCTTCTATTTTAAAACGATAGGTTGGATAACCTCTGAACGCACCCGTACCTTTGAAGACTGCATACGGATTATCCACCCGCAATTTTACAATCACATCATCGGGTATCAAACCATCTTTGTAGGAGCGCATCATCTGCCCGGCTGCTGGTAAAATAATACCTGCCCAAGTGATTTGCTGTACGCCATTTACTTTCGTCACGCCTGTAGGGCGGAGTTGATTGCGCAGGAGTGCGCCACTATCATAAGGTTGTTTGGTGACATATACAAAATGTTGACCACCAGTATAGTATTGATAAATACTTGGTCCAGGCACATTTAAAAAGATTTGAGAAGTCGGATTGAACATCATATCTCTACCCGTTGGCTTTTGTAAATAGCCTTCTGGCGCAAGCGAACCGTCGTAGGTAGAATTTTCACCAAAGAAAATATTGAGCCGCTGTCCGGTTTCTACATCTACAGCGTAGCCCGGAAACCAACCCATCCCTTCGCCGGGGTCTTGCGTGTCAATATCTGGCAAGCCGTCATTATTGGCATCTTCTTTGGTCACATTTGGCGCAGCGCGCAGGTCAAAATTTCGCCTTCCGCCTTGCGAAGTCGGTATGCCCTGTAATTGTTCGTAATACCGATTCGTGGTTTCTACCACTACACAGCGGCTCCAAAGTGCTTTATTAGAAGTGAAAACAATGTCCACGTTATTCAAATCCCCTAATTTGGTGCGTTGCCGCAACAAGCTGCTACCCGCCGCATTGAGCCAAGCGGGAGAGATAAATGGAGGGTCTTCGCCATCTTGCGCCCGCCAGTTGGTTAAGTAGAATGGCACAAAGTATCCGGGTCCGATTTTGCTCAAGGACTGATTCGGGTCCAATTCAAAGTCCACTTCCGAAGGAGCAGTCAATACGTAATTGAATATTTTTTGGTCGAACGCGCGCGTACCTGCCACAAAATCATCAGGGATACCCGACAACCATTCATTGGCTTGTGCGCCGCGCTTGTATTCTTCCTCATAACCTACCGCACCATTTTCGGGCGTAGTTCTGCTACCCGGTTCGTCTACTTGCCCGATGGTGACGGTGAAGCCGAAGTCCTTGATAATCTGTTCGTTGAGTTTATTGA
>CAZJXN010000024.1:10683-17346 GCA_964549655.1 uncultured Saprospiraceae bacterium | reverse complement strand
CCGATGGTGACGGTGAAGCCGAAGTCCTTGATAATCTGTTCGTTGAGTTTATTGATAGTGGTTTCGGAGGCGACGACGGGTCCGCCAGCGTTGCTCAGATTCCGAAGTACCCAGCGCACATTTTTGTCTAAGGTGGCATTACTCATATCTTCATCCACGAAGGTCAATTCAAAATTGCCATTCTTCACTTCCAGCGGATTGAATATACTGATTTGAATCGGCGCTCGTCCGGCTTTATATACAATTTCACCATTAAACATTCCATCTTCAATCAGCTTGCGGGTCGCGTCGGATATGTCCAAGAAATTTCCACCATTGCCTACGCCGTCAATTCGGGCTACCACTGCACCACTGCCATATTGGGAATTGAGATTTCTATCCACAGGCGGTCGTGGAATCGTAGTGTAATAAATACTCGTGCCGTCCCCGATATTGCGACGACCTTCCAAGTAGGGCTGGCGCTGACCCAGATTTTCTTTCGGATCAAATGGAAAATAATTATTATAAGCGTAAGCAATCGCCGTGAAGTAATATTTTTTATGATTGATGAGTTGGCGGTCACCTTGCGCAAACTGGTCTTCGGTGATGCGGAACGTATGTCGAACGCCTTGGTCGCTTCCGTCCGTCACTAATCTTGGCGCGTACACTTCTTGCCCGGTTGGATTTTCTACGGCTACCCAATTATAAATTTTACCAATATCATTCTGTAAATCCACTTGATAGATCAAACGTGCTTTGTCTGGGTCGTTTAAATCTGAAATCGTTACATTCGAACCAGACAATTGATACAATTTATAACCTTCAAAACGATACAAACTATCGGACGTACCTGCCGGAATGCGCAAGCCGCGTTGTGCATACGCTTCAAAAGCATTATTGGAAATCAAGGTATCATTTGTAAAAATAGCGATGATTTCTTTGTCCAATTCTATAAAATCCACATCGGGCGCATCGGGTCCATCCGTGAGGCGAAAACAATTATCAAACAAGGCTTGCGCCACATCATCTGCTTCTTGTAATCTTTGAATATTCGGACAAGGATACGTTTGGTCGGGAACCCACACCGCACCGATAATCAACTCGTTAACCGCACCCGGTTCTAATTTAAATGGACCAGAAGCCTGAATCGTACGACGATCACTTGGTGCCAATCCTTCTGCACACATAGACCAGCCACGTTGATTGTTGGGTGCTTCTGTAAAAGCGTATTTGATAGTTGCCCCGTCTTGATACGCATCATCACCAAAAGTAAAAGGCGAACCGTCCCGCCAAGAGCCGGAGATGTAGCGGTAATATTCTAAAGCATTGTTGGGATCCGTAGTACCGGGTAAAGGCTCTGGCGTAGAAGCTGCATTATTATAATAAGTAAAAGAAGACATCCCAATTTCATTACCAAATTCATCCAGCGGACCTCGGAAATAATCAATGCCAAGAATCGGAATTTCATCACAATAAGTATTCACACCGCCGCCGCACGTACAGCCGGTCAAGCCATCGAGTGCATCTTGGTTGTAAATGTACGCCATACTGCGTGTGGTGTCACTGCCTACATAATCATCTCCGGCGCAGCCAAGGTCGGGGTCTACCCACATCGCAAAAAACGTACTGTCAATATCTTCAATCGCACGGTTAATCAATTTATAACGTTGAAAAGTCATGTCGTTGATCTCGTCATTAGTCGCGTAGGCGAATGCTTGTACTTGTATTTCCATTTGAATTGGATCGCCCTGTGACTCGGAGTGAATATTACCCGCATCATTATAAATCCAAAAAACCATTTCATCAGGAATCGGCTGCTGCTCTGGGGTATCAAAACTACAGCCTCGAATTTCGACTCTTGGAAAATCACCACGCTCTGGATTGTAATCGCCATCGCCGTCTTCATCCCAAAATCCTGCCAAGCCTTGCCGCGTATCGGGTAAATCAAACTGGTGAATATCAAAGAAATACGGATTGCCTCGACCGGGCCAGCCTTTCACATCTCTTGGAATGAGCTGCGGGTCGTAGGGTTTACCGGATGCTTTTGCCTGTTGAAAATTGCGCAGGTGCTGTCGGATATTGGCTCCTTTTACCACAAAAAATTCATCCCACTTGGCGCAAGTTTCTTGGTTGGTTTTTCCAGTTTCCGGATCGAGTGGACCAGAGAAAAAGTCGGAATCACCACTTGCTGTACCAAAGGTTTTGGCTGCCAGCTTGAGGTTTCCCGCAGGGTCCACGCCGCCCAGCCATACAGCTCCAGCGTAAATTGAGGACACTTCCGGCTCGCCGGGCGCTACTTTTGGCACGATATATCTGCCTTCATTGCCGTCCCACCACACGTCACCGCCAGACAGCAATCGCGCTCGCACGTTATTGATAGCTTGGTCAATCTGAGAAACAGAATTGGCACAGTTCTCCCGAAAGGTTACTTTATCTTCGTTTTTGGCGAGGGGTCTGCCTGCTCTAAATCTGGGATTCATGGTGGCTGCTGCATTCGTAGCTATTACAGCGCACAGTATCATCCACATCCCGTGCTTCAAATATCGCATAGATAGAAATTGTATGATGTTGTCAAATTTTATTTTTAAAAATATATGGCGCACTTCAAAAGGGTGCCATATTTAACTGCATCGAAATATATCTTTAAAATTCGTCACATTGGACTAAAGTCTGGCACACCTTTGAGATGCGCCGGACTTCCTTTAAAATTCCATAATCGCACCCACAAAAATCCTTCTCGGTAAGCTGTACAAATTGGGATTCAACAATGCCCATTGGTACGCCGCGAAATACGAATCGAATTGACGGACGGAGCCTCGGATGCTTTCCTCTTGGCGTCTGCCATTTTCAGATCGTAAAAAACCATCATCCGTAGCAGAGCCAGTCACTGGATATACGTTTTGAATATTGCGGCGATCCAGCAAATTAGAAATCCGACAGTACATATTCAAACCAAGATTCTCTCGAATGGTAAATGTTTTATCTACGCGCAAATTCAAAGTAACATTCCACGGCTGACGTGCGCCATTAACAGAGCCTACCGTGCCGAGTCCACCTAATTCTATTGGTGTCAACTTCGCCGTGTAAGGTCGCCCGGACACCATGATGCCTTGTAAGTGAAAGCCTGCATTCGCAAAAATATCTGACCCAAATAATTTTGGACCATTATACGCCCTGCCCGATGCGTATCGGTAATCCAAGTCGCCCACGATGCGATGCCGCTCATCAAAACTCAAGGGGAAAAGGGTGCGTAAGTTGCCTGTGCTGGTCAAACCAGATTGCGAATTGGCATCCGAACCGGTACCGTCGGCGAATTGTAAAGTGTAATTTACATTGACGGAAGCATTTCCAGTGCGGCGCAAGTCGTATTGAAATGTAAATCCTTTTACCGTTCCAAAATCTTGATTGTCATAAGTTGTATATTGACCTACAATCGGAACCGGAAAGAACGTGCGCTGCTGAATCATATCGCGCAACTCCTTATAATACGCTGCAATTTTAATAGCGGAAGAATTAGAAACCTTTTGTTGAAAACCGACTTCATAGTCAATCGTGCGCTCTGGTTTCAGATTAGAATTATTAATCGGATTATTAGAACCATAGCTAAAATCAGCAAAGTAGAAATAGTCTTTAGGAGACGTAATCGTGTTGGACGGCGGACGCTGCACCAAAATATCGTAATGTGCAAAAAAGTTTGCCTCATCAGAAATCGGGAAGGAGAACGCCAGACGCGGCATGATATTCACTTGCGCTTCATAATCTTTGAACGAGGTAGTCACATCAAAATTTCGGCTCTTGATGTAATTCGCGTCGTCTTGTGCCGCTTCACTCACGTATTTTGGAAATACCAAACCGCCTGCCAGCGCAGCAATATCCACGGAGCGATTGGCAGGCGTGCCATTGCTTTCGTACCACTGGTCGCCATCGCGGTAAGCCGCTATTTCACTCTGTGAATCATCCAGATACACTTTATAATCATCACCGATATTGCCGGGTTTTGTTCCGCCATTTGCAGCAAAGTAATCGCCCGCACCTATGATTTCATATAACGAATAATTATCTTTCAGGACTTTAGTATTGGCATCATATCGGTCTATCCGCACGCCGACTCGGAAAATAATGTCTTTAATCGTGAATTTATCTTGAATGTACGCTGCGGCATATATCGGGCGGTTCGGTGCAATTGGAAAAGTCCGCACCCCATCGGCATCCGTCGCGCTGAAAAAATCATCAAACGTGCCGTCAAAGTTATTGCCCAAATAATCGTAGCCAAAGTAGTCTACGATCTGCTGGTCATTTAATTCTTTTGCAGAAAATAGACTCAAATTCAATTGGTCTGGCGAAAGCCCATCCACATTTACATAATCGGTCAGCCCTTGTCCAGTCACTTGTCGGATGGCTTTGTAAAAACGACTATCTTCTCCCGGCGCAATGGCTAAACCCAACAACGGCACGTCTCCATATCCTGGAATATTAATCGTGCCAACGGTGTCAGGATTTTCAGGAATACCTTGGATGTGAATGTTCGCCTGCTGTCGAGCGATATTCCACAAATTGCGTGGTGCTACCCCATAGCCTCGGTTGGTACGCTGTTCGTACCAAACGCCTAATTGTATACTGTGCCGACTTTTATCCGAACTGCCGGGCACCAAGTCAAAAGACGCATTGGCATTAAAGGTATAGGTATCATTATCTGTTTTCTGGTACTGATTATAAACCGTACCTACATTGGTATGAAAACCCCAAGAATTAGTAAATACATCCGAAATTGTACCGTTTGGCGCAATGAAAGCAGTTTGGGACAAGACATCGCCCGTAGAGCCCAAGTTGGTAATTAAATAATTTCCAATCTGCCCGTTCAGTCCCTCGCTAAAATTAATGTCCATCGCTTTGTTATAATTCGCCAACACCGGATTGGCAGTGCCGGGCGTGTAGCCGCGCAACACCTGCCGATAATCGGTGTGTCTTATAACATCTAATCCAGAGACTGGGTCAAAATTCGTTGTGAAAGTAGGCACCCACACATTATCAAATTTACCAACATATCCATAGTCGAACAGGCGGTCTTTGTGTCGGTCGTCGTAAGTTTCACCATTCGTCTTTTCATAACCAAATTGCAAGGTGTAAGAAACGTTGCGCAGAAACGAACTGCCACGCGAACCACCGGCACTGGTAGAATCAAAAGCCGCAGATTCCGTACCGCCTAAGCGGTGGCGCAGGCGGAAATTGCCGCGATACGTTTTATCCAAATCAAGCGGATTGTTGTGGCTGTTCAAAACACGCCATCCACCAGGCGTAAATTGATTTTTGCTATCAGCATAAGAACCTGTCAAAGACACATCAATGGCACGAGTCAGGCGAGCATCCAACTTGGCAGTAATATCATATCGGCGATTATCTTCATACGGTTTTGCTTTTAATACATCTACGTCATCGGCGGTCAAAAAATCGGCTGCTACAAAAGGATTGCCGCCAATATTTAAAATCGGATTGTCCTCTAACTCTCTCAGTTTTTCATCTCGAATATTATACACCGCAATGCCCGGCGGGTCGTCATCTACTTGGTCGCTCGCACGCCCAGATATGCGAAAGCCCAGAATAGATTCGCCATTTTTATTTTTCAGTAAAGGTCCGGTCAGGTTGAATCCTATGAGCGTATTGTCATACGCATCAAAAAAATTAGAGGTTTCTACCTCTACGCCACCGGCAAAAGTGCTGGAAGGTCCTTTGGTGGTGATAGAAATAATCCCGCCTGTCACGTCGCCGTATTGTGCTTCTATTCCACCGGTTATAACTTGCAATTGGTCAATTTCCGATTCTGGAATTAAGTTGCCCTGCACTCGAATACCGTCCACATAATAATCCGTTGCATTGGAGCGCGAACCCCGAATCGTAATCTCGCCGCCTTCATCCGCAGAAGAAGCACCGGCAGTCGTAGCAGCGATGGCGTTGATGTTGCGCGTAGGCAAATTGCGAATATCTTCACTGGTGATGACTTTGCCGGAGGTGGTGTTATCTTGTTCGATTAATGGCACTTTATAATCGGTGACAATCACTTCACCCAGCAGCGTTCCGGCGCCATCTGTCATTTTTATATCTGCTTTGTTGGATCTGCCCGCCAGTACGCGTATACCCGCCAGTCGTTGCGTTTGCAAACCTACAAACGTCACCTCCAAATCATACGTGCCGGGGTCTATGTTGGAAAAATTATAATTTCCATTCTCATCCGTTTCTGCGCCCGTTGTTAAGACCCCATTTTTATACAGCACGACATTGGCAAAAGCAACCGGTTCGCCGCCGTCCTCTTCTGTCACTTTACCGGCAAGTGAGGTGGACGTTTGCGCAAAAACCGCCGCGCTCCCGATACAACACAATAAAAGTAGTACCAATCGAATCATACGTTTTCAATTTACAAATTGCAAGGGTAGGGAAAGATTTGCAATGTTAAACAAATTAATTTTTTTATCAAATATTTTTCAAATCAAGCACGGCTCTCATTTGGCAGGTGTCTGACAGTCGGTCTCTTTTTGTTGAAGAAGACGGTTGCAAAAGTATAGTCGCTGTTTGGAAGAACGAAGATGCGGAAAAAAGCGCTTCTTGCGCGCCAAATTTTGGTCTAAAAAATGACAGAACGACGATTATAAGGGATTGACTATTTATAATTTGACCGTCGCCCACCGCATA
>CAZJXN010000024.1:4963-10583 GCA_964549655.1 uncultured Saprospiraceae bacterium | reverse complement strand
ATAATCAAATAAATTAGCTATTCGGATGTAATGATTGTTTGGGTCGAACTATTTATGGGCCAATCAAACTTTGAAATTAAGGAGTCAAGCAATATTAAATTATAAAATATCATTTCTTAATAAATTGATTGTCAATATTTTGAGCGTTGCCTACCGCTCCCTGATTACTTCTACACCGCCATTTCCTTTGCCACTTTCATCGGTACGGCGATGCACTTTTGCTCCATGTAAGTCATCATTTTCTCCAATAATGCGCGGGTCGGAGCGTCGAGTTGTTCTACATCTTTGCGGAAGACTTCGTTGAAGGCTTTGGTTTTTACAGCTTTTATTTCGTCGGGTACACGGCTGAAGGCGCGGGTGAGTTGGCGTTGTTTGTAAAGATTTGGAAATAATGTGATATGTTTCGTTAATAATATTTTTGCTTTTTCTACTTCCTCTTCCCGAAAGGCACGGTTTTCCTGCGCAAGCGCACGTAAGCCATCAATTTCGATATAACGAATTGGAAAATTTTGAATAACTAATTCTTCTACATTATGCGGGATGGCGAGGTCAATTACGATTTTTTCGCTGGTCTCGCCGTTTAATAATTTTTGATATAAATCGCTTGTAATGAATGGCTCCGTTGCGCCCGTGCAGACAATCAGACAGTCAAAACCTTTTTTGTAATCTTCTAAATCGGTGAGCAAATGCGCATTTCCACCTACTATTATCGCCAATTCTTCCGCTTTTTGTACGCTACGATTAAAAACGGTGACATTCGTAAATTCGTGTTTGACTAAAAATTTGGCAACTAAACCATTGGTTTGTCCAGCACCGATGAGTAGAATGCGCGCATTTTTTGGCAAATGGGCAGCCATCATTTTGCGAACTGCCAGCGACGCAACGGACACCGGCTTGTCGCCAATGCGCGTATCGGCATATACCTCTTTAGCAGCTACGACGGCTTGTTGAAATGCTAATCGAATATTATCGCCTGTCAAACCCCAAGTGTGGCACTGGTCGTAGGCTTCGCGAAGTTGACCCAAAATCTGCCGTTCGCCAACAACGAGCGAATCAATAGAAGCAGCTACCTCAAATAAATGAGCGATAGCAGCTTCCCCTTCAAGCTGTTGTACGGATTTTAACGATTCGTTGGAAAGCGTTGGATTGATATGTTGAAAAAAGCGCGTGTTAAATTTATTATTTAAATTTTCGTTGGTTATAAATAAATAAAAAACGCGATTGCAAGTGGCAATGTAAAATAGTTCTTCTAAGGCAAACGTATTTTTAAGGTTTTCTAATTGAGCTTGAACGGACGTATGGTCGGTTGGTTTGAGTACAAACGCGCCGATGTCTTTCAGATTTGCCGACTTGTGAGTGACTGTGAGTAGTTTAAAATTCCGCAACATTCCTGTGATTCATTTGCAATAGAATACCGCAAAAGTAAGGTTTGAGTTTTGGATGAGTGTCACTCTTGTGTCAAGTGGGGGATTGGGTTTTAATTTGGATACGTTCTAAAGAAGGAGGATGAGGGTAATAGGAAGATGGGAGGATAGAATTTTGCACTTGTTACAACCCTCCTGGCATTTTTTTTACCGCAGAGTCGCGGAGAGGTTTTCGCTCTGATATTTTTATTGCCTTACTTTGTTTTGGAACTTTCGCTTACTTTTGCATCGTTTTTGAAAGAAGTCAGATGTCGGAGCAAGGATGTCGGACCACTTCCAAACTTTTAACTTTCAAACTTTAAGAAAATGTATCGGACGCATAACTGTGGAGAACTTCGCATGGAACACGTTGGACAAACGGTGACCCTGAGTGGCTGGGTGCAAATCAGTCGGGATTTTGGGGCATTGACGTTTGTGGATTTGCGGGACCGCTATGGGATTACGCAGTTGGTGTTTGATGTGGAGGATGATGCGGCGTTGAGTGCGCAAGTGCGGGAATTGGGACGGGAGTATGTGGTGACGGCGAGCGGTTTGGTGCGCGAGCGGACGAGTAAAAATCCGAATCGGGCGACGGGCGATGTGGAAATTACAGTAAAAGATTTGAAAATATTGAATGCATCGAAAGTGCCGCCGTTTACGATTGAGGACGAGACAGATGGCGGCGATGACTTGCGGATGAAATATCGGTATTTGGATATACGTAGAACGCCGGTGCAAAAGAGTATTTTATTCAGAAGTCGAATGGGTTTAGAAGTGCGGAATTACTTGGCGGGTGAGGGTTTTGCAGAGATTGAAACGCCGTTTTTGATAAAAAGTACGCCGGAAGGAGCGCGAGATTTTGTGGTGCCGAGTCGGATGAATCCGGGGCAGTTTTATGCGTTGCCGCAGTCGCCGCAGACTTTTAAGCAGATTTTGATGGTGGCGGGGATGGATAAGTATTTTCAGATTGTGAAATGCTTTCGGGATGAGGATTTGCGCGCCGACCGGCAGCCGGAATTTACGCAGATTGATTGTGAAATGGCGTTTGTGACGCGGGAGGATATTTTGAATACATTTGAAGGCTTGACGAAGCATTTGTTTAACACGGTTTTGAATATTGAATTGCCGGATTTTCCGAGGATGAGCTACGATGAAGCGATGGAGCGTTATGGCTCGGATAAGCCGGATGTACGATTTGGCATGGAGTTCATTTATCTGAAAAGCGAGGGAGCGATTAATCTGGTAGAGGGAAAGAATTTTGGTGTGTTTGATAGTGCGGAAGTGGTGGTTGGGATTTGTGCGGAAGGAGCGGCTGGGTATTCGCGGAAGCAGTTGGACGAGTTGACGGATTTTGTGAAGCGACCTCAGATTGGGGCGAAGGGGCTGGTATACGTGCGCTGGGATGCGGACGGCGTGAAGTCGTCGGTGGATAAGTTTTATTCGCAGGAAGATTTGAAATTATGGTTAGAACGTGCCGGTGCGAAACAAGGAGATTTGTTGTTGATTTTGGCAGGCGAGGAAGAAAAGACGCGTAAGCAATTGAATGACTTACGTTTGGAAATGGGTAATCGTTTGGGCTTGCGCAAAGCAATGGAATTCAAACCGTTGTGGGTCGTAGATTTTCCGCTGCTGGAATGGGATGATGCGACCGAGCGTTTTTATGCGATGCACCACCCGTTTACGTCGCCGAAGCCGGATGACATTGTGAAAATGAAAAGTGATGACAGAAATATTTTGAAAGGCTTGCGCGCGGATGCGTATGATTTGGTGTTGAATGGCGTGGAGATTGGCGGTGGCTCGATTCGTATTCACGACCGAGATTTGCAGATGAAGAATTTTAGTCTGTTGGGTTTTACAGCAGAGCAGGCGGAGAATCAGTTTGGTTTTTTACTGGGGGCTTTTGAATATGGAGCACCGCCGCACGGGGGCATTGCGTTTGGGTTTGACCGGCTATGTGCGGTGATGTCGGGGCAGACTTCGATTCGGGATTTTATAGCGTTCCCAAAAAATAATCAAGGGCGGGATATGATGATTGATGCGCCGTCGGAGATTGCGGGAGAGCAGTTGAAGGAGTTGAATATTTCAGTGGGCAGTAGGCAGTCGCAGTAGGCAGTTGTTGAGCGTCCAGAGAAGCTGTGATATATTGGTTCAAGTTAGGAAACTTGAACCAGCATTGGTATTGTAAAGTATCATCAGGAGGCTTCTGAAATTTCGGTGTCTGGATTGTTCTTGATGCGCGGCGTTTCTAATCCATCGGTAGCAGTCGCCAAATTAGGGATTTCAGTGGTTTCTTCTTCTTTCGGATTGCTGAAAAAGCTGCGTTGGAAAATGAGAATACTCAATACGCCTGTGGTAATCGCAGAATCTGCCACGTTGAATACCGGTCGAAAAAACAAAACATTCTCGCCTTTCCAAAAGGGAAACCAATTCGGCAACGTGCCTTCGTACAGTGGGAAATAAAACATATCCACCACACGCCCGTGTAAGAAACCTGCATAGCCGCCTTCGGGTGGAAAAAGTATGGCAGGGTCGCCATGATAAGTAGATTCTGAGAATATTAAACCATAAAAAGCGCTGTCTATAATATTGCCAAAAGCACCCGCCAGAATCAATGCGAAACTCACCATCAGTCCAAAAGGTGCGCCGCCCTTGAGCAATTGTCGAATGTAATAAATCAAAAACAGCACGGCGATGATGCGAAACAAACTCAGTGCCAGCTTGCCATAGCCACCCCCAAATTCAATGCCAAATGCCATGCCCGGGTTTTCCACAAAATGAATACGCGCCCAGTCTAAACCCAATATTTGGAATTCCTCGCCGTAACTCAAAGTGGTCTTTACCCAGATTTTGATGGTTTGATCCAGCAGAAGTACCAAGAAAATAATCGCCGCTATCTTTATTGATTTGCTCAAGATGGAATACTTTTAAATTTAATAAAACAACGCGCTAATAGTAAGGAAGTTGTGTCTTTCACCAATCACAAATCCCGTTTCACCAATTACAATTCACAAATAACATTTTGTAATTGGACAAGGTTTGATTTAAATTTCTTCCCGTTCTGCGCCCAGCATGGCTTCATTTGCTTCCTCTTCCCGCACTTTTTCTCTTCGCATCAATGGATTGGCGTGGTCTTTGGCGTACTCATATCTATTTTTTGCAATATCTATCGCCATAAATAAGGCTTCTCGAAAAGACGACGGGTCTGCCTCATTTTTTCCTGCGATGTCATAGCCCGTGCCGTGGTCAGGCGAGGTGCGCACATAATCCAATCCGGCTGTAAAATTTACACCGCTTCCAAAAGACAAGGCTTTGAATGGAATTAAACCTTGGTCGTGGTACATCGCCAAAATTGCATCAAACTTTCGATACTGTCCGGAGCCAAAAAATCCATCTGCCGCAAACGGTCCCATTGCTAAAATGCCTCTTTCTTTTGCATCCAATAGCGCCGGTCGGATGATCGTTTCTTCCTCTGTTCCTATTACACCGTCATCGCCCGCGTGTGGATTTAAACCTAACACGGCAATCGTCGGTCGCTCTATTCCAAAATCAATGCGCAGCGTATTATTTAAAACGCGCAATTTTTTTGCTATGAGTTCTTTTCGGATTGCGCCTGCTACATTTTGAATCGGTAAGTGATTCGTAACCAATCCAATACGCAAATTATCGCTCACCATTAACATCACGCTTTCACCGCCGTCGCCCAGTTCTTTGGTCAGATATTCGGTGTGTCCTACATACGGAAAATTTGCCATTTGCATGGCGTGTTTATTGATAGGAGCCGTTACCAACGCGTCAATGAGTCCGTGTTTTAGTTCGTTTACTGCCCATTCCAATGCTTTGAAAGCGTACATCCCACTCATTTCGCTCGGCACGCCAAGTGTAATATTCACATTATCCTGCCAACAGTTGACAATATTAACTTTATCCGGTATCAATTGCTGCGCACTGCGCGTGCTTTGAAACTGAAAATCAACATTCACAATGTTTTTATGATAGGAGACCACTTTGGACGAGCCATATACCACCGGCGTACAAAATTCAAGTATTTTAGGATTGGAGAGGGTTTTCAGGATGACTTCCAAGCCAATGCCATTCATATCGCCCATACTAATCCCGATTCGTAGTTTTTCCATGCTTTAATTTCAAATTTCAATCAGTTTGTAAACGCAAAGTTAAGTAAGTTTCGGACATTGGATGCCAGATTTTAGATGATAGAC
>CAZJXN010000024.1:0-4863 GCA_964549655.1 uncultured Saprospiraceae bacterium | reverse complement strand
AAGTGAAAGCCAAAAAATCATACGGACAGCATTTCTTAACGAACGAAAATTTTGCCGAGCGCATTGCAGACGGGCTGGTGCAGCCGCATACGCGCGTACTCGAAGTGGGTCCGGGCAAAGGAATGCTCACCAAATATTTATTGCAAAAAGAATTTCAACTCAAAGCCGTGGAAGCCGACCGAGATATGGTGGCGTATTTGCAAAAATTTTATCCGCAGTTGTCAGAAGATATAATTGAAGCTGATTTTATGAAATTAAATTTGAATGAAGTATTTGAGCATCAGTCTTTTGCTTTAGTTGGAAATTTTCCATATAATATTTCTTCGCAGATTGTTTTTAAAATGGTAGAATATCGCCACTTGATTTCTGAAATGGTCGGGATGTTTCAAAAAGAAATGGCAGAACGCATCATTGCGCCGCCCGGCGGAAAAGATTATGGCGTGATTAGTGTGTTGACCCAAGCCTATTATGATGGAAAATTATTATTTCATGTAAGTAAAGGCAATTTCAATCCGCCACCTAAAGTAGAATCCGCCGTCATTCGTCTTACGCGCAAAGACACTCCCGAACTAAACTATGACCCTGTGTTGTTCAGAAATATTGTAAAAACGACCTTCAACCAGCGCCGCAAAATGTTGCGCAATACGCTCAAAGGCTTTTTTCAAGATGAATCGGTTTTAGAAGACCCGTTTTTTCAAAAAAGACCAGAGGAGTTGTCAGTGGGAGATTTTATTGTGCTTGCGCGGAAAGTGGAAGATGGGAGGATAGGAAAATAGGAGGACGGGAGCATAGGAGTAGAAAACTGTCTGAACTATGATTCGTATGATTTTAAGATGGAACATGATTTACACTTGCCTGAGTTTTTTGGGACTTTATAATCAAGAATGAAAAGCCGCTAAAAGTGTAAAAAAATCTGCGAAATCTGCGAAATCTACGGGAGAAAAACGTCCACGTAAAAAGAGCATCCTCCTATCCTCCTATTTTCCCATCCTCTTTTTATAACTTTACATTTTAAAAAAACGCCAATATGACCTTAGAAGAAAAAATCATGCAAGACCTCAAAGATGCCATGAAAGCCAAAGACCAAGCAGCACTACGAGGCATTCGGGCTGTGAAAGCCGCTATTTTATTGGCAAGAACGGACGGCTCCGGTAAAGCGATTGACACAGAACGCGAGATTCAAATATTGCAAAAATTGGTCAAGCAACGCAAAGAATCGCTCGAAATTTACGAAACGCAAAACCGCGAAGACCTCGCTGCAATTGAGCGCGACGAAATCTCCATTATCGAAAAATACCTGCCACAGCAGTTGAGTGAGTCGGAATTAGAAAATGTTTTAAAAGAAATTATAGATAAAATAGGTGCTACGTCTGTTAAAGATTTGGGCAAAGTAATGGGATTGGCAAGCAAAGAACTCGCCGGCAAAGCGGACGGGAAGATGATTTCGGCAGTCACCAAACGCCTTTTGGAAAACTGATTTTTAATTGTGTTCAAGTGTTCTTGTGTTCAAATCGCGCAGGTACACGAACACTCGAACACATGAACACAAAAAAATGAACAAAGACTTTCTTCAAGTATTAGGTTTAAAAGATAAAAATTCCGGCACCAGCACGGGTTTAAATGCTACCGATGCTGGAAATTATTTAGAATCCTATTCGCCCGTGGATGGCACTTTGATAGGCAGCGTGAGCAAAACTACGCCTGAGGAATACGAAAAAGTAATTCAAACGGCACAAACAGCATTCCAATCGTGGCGACAAATACCGGCTCCCAAACGCGGCGAAATCGTGCGGCAGTACGGCGACGAACTGCGCAAACACAAAGACGCACTCGGTCGCTTGGTGAGTTATGAAATGGGCAAATCCTTGCAGGAAGGCTTCGGCGAAGTGCAGGAGATGATTGACATCTGTGATTTTGCGGTGGGGCTGTCGCGCCAATTGTATGGCTTGAGTATGCACTCCGAGCGTCCGAACCATCGAATGTACGAGCAGTGGCATCCGATGGGGATTGTGGGCATTATTTCCGCCTTTAATTTTCCGGTCGCAGTGTGGTCGTGGAATGCAATGATTGCAATGGTTTGCGGCGATGTGTGTGTGTGGAAACCGTCGGAAAAAACGCCTTTGTGTGGAGTGGCTTGTCAGAATATTCTACAAAAAGTATTAGAGGAAAATAAGTTGCCCGAAGGGATTAGTTGCGTTATTAATGGCGATTATAAAATTGGCGAATTGCTCACCAAAGATACGCGTGTTCCATTGATTTCTGCGACAGGCAGTACGCGCATGGGCAAAATCGTAGGCGCGACCGTTGCCGAGCGAATGGGACGTTCCATTTTAGAATTGGGTGGCAACAACGCCATCATCATCACGCCCAGCGCCAATATGGATATTGTGCTGACGGGTGCGCTCTTCGGGGCGGTCGGTACAGCCGGACAACGTTGCACCTCTACACGCCGACTCATCATTCACGAAAGTGTGTACGAAACTGCCAAAAATAAACTCGCCAAAGCCTATGGACAACTCCGCATCGGCAATCCGTTAGATGAAAATATGCACGTCGGTCCACTGATTGACAAAAGCGCAGTAGAAAATTATGTGCAAGCCATTGAAAAAGTAAAAACAGAAGGCGGCACGTTTGCCGTAGAAGGCGGCGTGTTGGAAGGCAAGGCGTACGAAAGTGGTTGCTACGTAAAACCTTGTATTGCAGAAGCGAAACCCAACATGAAAATCGTGCAGCACGAGACGTTCGCACCGATTCTTTATTTATTGAAATACAAAGACTTAGAAGAAGCGATTGCCATTCAAAACGGCGTTCCGCAGGGTTTGTCGTCTGCAATTATGACTGGTAGTTTGCGCGAAGCAGAATTTTTCTTGTCTACCACCGGTTCGGATTGTGGTATTGCAAATGTGAATATTGGGACGAGCGGTGCGGAAATCGGCGGTGCTTTTGGAGGCGAAAAAGAAACAGGTGGCGGTCGGGAAAGTGGCTCGGACGCTTGGAAAGCCTATATGCGCCGACAAACGAACACGATTAATTGGAGCAAGGAACTGCCTTTGGCGCAGGGAATTAAGTTTGATTTGTAATAACCAAACTTGTTTGGTTCATTTTTACTCAAACCTCATAGGTTCACTCAAATCTATGAGGTTTTTTCACTCCTTCGGTAGCTCCTCGATAAACTTCCGAATCGCTTCCAACTTACCCAGCGGCAATTCCTGCAATTGTTGCACCATATCCAAAGTGGGTGGCTTGGGTACGAGCGTGTGTAGCGGGTGATCCGCCGCAATCATTGGATCCGCAGGCTTTTGCCAGGCGTATAGGTCATTGGGTGTACAGCGCAGCGCCAAACATAGCATTTCCAACTGCTCATTCGACAAACCACTCACCTTGTTATTCAAAATACGGCTGGCGGTGTAAGGCGTAAAGCCATGCTTTATCAATAATTTGTTGGGGCTTGCCAGGCCACGCTGGTGGAGAAAGTATGGTTTGTATAGAGCCCGATTGTTTACCGGTAAAATCGGGCTGCAAGCCGCTTACACAGGTAATTGCTATCTTTTCTTTAAACAGTTCTTTATTCAGTAAAATATCTTCCAGAGATGTGTAAGGCACAGCCAGCATAACTACATCACCAAATAAAATGGCTTCTTCTACAGTACCTTTAGATGTGTTCTTGTTTTCTTTTGATAACGCTGTTAGTTTGTCTTCATTCCGTGAATAACTAAACTTTACCTGATGGCCTTTTGCAGACCATAAAGTGCCTAATGCACTGCCCATGTTTCCGGAACCAACAATACCTATTTTCATTTTTTATGATTGAAAAAGAAATTATTGTTGAACGATTTTCAATCCAAAGCCCGGATATTTATTGGCTACTACTGTCATTTGTACCCAAACTGTTGCTAAAGTTTCCAATGCTCTGGCACTTTTCAACATTCCAGCATCAACTGGTTCGTATTGTAAATCTGTGATTAATTGAGCAACCGTAGGTTTTATACTTTCGTGATCAGAACAATAAAATATGGATGCCATTTCTGGGTTCGTTAGTCGATTTGGATTACCAATATTTAAGGCAAAAGCAGTGTTGAAAGCTTCAGCAACCAATGCTTCTGATAGATTTTGTTGAATTTCTTCGGCTACAGAAATGGTTTGTTTTGTAGCTAAACCTATGGTGTTTCCGCTAAAATTGGGATTGAGGTTGCTGGTGCATGAAATCACAATTTTATCTTTGAATGTTTTGCGATGCTCAAAAATTTCAGCCAAACCTTCAAAACCCGTTGTAATGATGATAACATCGGAATAACTAACTGCATCTGGAATTTTTTCGTACTTAGATCCTTGAATTAGCTTCAATAGCTGATTTATTTTTTCTTCATTCTTAGAATGTGAAAAAGTGATTTCATGCCCTTTTTTTGATAAAACGGTTGCCAGTGCTGTACCCATATTTCCGGGTCCGAGAATAGTTATTTCCATGATATTTTACTTTAAAATTTTAATGTGGAGCTGATATACCGATTGATAATATAAATTTTAAGGTAGATAGGTAAATGAATGTTTGTTAAATTTTATTTGATAGTGGCATGCGTTTCAATCGACCACCATTTTTTGCAATCGTTTTGTAACCAGAGGTACAACCACAATTGCTGTAGGAATGCCTACTGATGCGCCCACAGCAAATGCCTTTGCCCATTTTATTAAAAAGCCCTCCACCAAACCGAGGTTCACCCATGTCATTACAAAACTCATTATTACACCCATTGATAAACCCATAGCCACTGCTGTTATAAAGGGTAAATATTTTCTCCTGATTTTCATGTTTATAAGTAGTTCGGCTTAAATAATCGACATTTTTAATATCTTTACAAGATGCTA
>CAZJXN010000023.1:27389-43577 GCA_964549655.1 uncultured Saprospiraceae bacterium | reverse complement strand
AAATATAATGTAAAAGTCATCGCTACGAATGATTCGCATTATGTGAATGAAGAAGACTCGCAGCCGCATGATATTTTGTTGTGTGTGAATACCAGTTCGCTCTTGGCAGATGAAAAACGTTTCCGATTTTCGAGTTCCGACTACTATTTCAAGACGCAAAAAGAGATGACCAAACTCTTCACGGACGTGCCGCACGCGGTGGACACGACGATGGAGATTTATGATAAAATTGATACCTTGAATCTCACGCGGGATGTATTGCTGCCTGCCTTTCCGTTGCCTCCCGGCTTCACTTCCCAAGATGAATATTTGCGACATTTGACTTTTGAAGGCGCGAAAAAACGCTACCCCAATATTACACCTGCCATCGAAGAGCGCTTGAATTTTGAATTGCAAGTCATCGCCAATTCCGGCTATCCCGGCTACTTTTTGATTGTACAGGATTTTACGAATACCGCACGGCAGATGGGCGTTTCCGTCGGTCCGGGACGTGGCTCGGCGGCGGGTTCGGCGGTCGCTTACTGTATTGCTATTACCAATGTGGACCCGATTAAATATGACTTGCTGTTTGAACGTTTTTTGAATCCAGAACGCGTTTCGATGCCCGATATTGATATTGATTTTGATGACGTAGGTCGGCAGAAAGTGATTGATTATGTGATTGGAAAATACGGTCGCAATCAAGTGGCACAAATTGTAACCTACGGCACGATGGCGGCAAAATCGTCCCTCAAAGATGTGGGGCGGGTGATGAATATTCAATTGGCAGAGGTGGACAAAGTGACCAAGTCATTTCCGGTGCATCTCCAAGCAACGCTGAAAAAAGTATTGGCGAAAGACGATGTAGAGGCTAAGTTGAAAGCACTTTTAAACGGAGAAGAATTAGATAAAGCCTACAAGTTCAGAAAGTTATCAGAAGGAACCGATGAAATTGGGCAGATGATTCGCACCGCAAAAAAGCTGGAAGGTTCCATTCGAAATACAGGGATTCACGCTTGTGGAGTCGTCATCACGCCAGATGAAATTACAAAATATGTACCGGTAAAGCTCGACAAGGAATCGGATATGCTCGTCACGCAATTCGACAATAGCGTTGCGGAAAATGCGGGCTTGCTAAAAATGGACTTTTTGGGTCTCAAAACGCTTTCCATTATTAAGGATGCGGTGACGATGATTCAAGAAAATCATGACATTCAACTCGACCCCGACGAAGTGCCGCTCGATGACGAAAAAACCTACCAACTCTTCCAGCGGGGTGAAACGGTCGCCATTTTTCAATATGAAAGTTCGGGGATGCAGAAATATATGAAAGAACTCGCGCCCACGACTTTCGAGGATTTGATAGCGATGAACGCGCTGTACCGTCCGGGACCGTTGAAATACATTCCAAATTTTATTAATCGAAAGCACGGGCGGGAGCAAATCACTTATGATTTGTCGGCAATGGAAGAGTATTTGCACGATACCTATGGGATTTGTTTGGCAGGCGATTCGCTGGTTTTTGATGCGCTGACGGGCGAGCAAGTGCGTATTGATGAGTTGGAGAATCGCGTGGGCGAATTTTACGTGCAAGGGGTAGATGAAAATTTGCATTCGCAAAAAGCAAAAATTACGCATTGGGTTTGTAACGGTCGGAAAAAGGTGCTGAAAATTAAGTTGCGTAATGGTTCCAGCATCAAAATGACTTCTAATCATAAAGTGCTGACGGAGCAAGGCTGGGTAGAAATAGGCAAGTTGCAAGTAGGAGATTACATTGCCACGCCGCGTAATCTGGAGGTCGAAAACGAGCAGGTTGGTAATCGAGACCAACTACGGGTATTGGCTTATTTGTTAGCAGATGGCTCTTTGTCGGCGCACGGGGCAACCGCAGATTTCGTATCGAAAGACCCAGCTTTAGTAGATGCTTATCAGGAAAGTGTGCAAACATTTGGCAATTTAACAACCCGTACTTTGCAGCAAGTGCGAGAGGTGACTAGAGTAATGGTAAAAAACACCGAACGGGAATATTACCACCAACCGAATAATTTAGTAGCTGCTTTACGCGAATGGAATTTAAAAACCACGTCGGGTGGCTGCCGTTCGGACGAGAAATTTGTGCCACAATTCGTGTTTGGATTACAAAAAAAGGAGGTCGCATTTTTTCTGGCTTCTTTATGGGATTGTGATGGACATATCAATAAAAAATTCTGTCATTTTAAAACCATTTCTCCACATTTAGCTTATGATGTAAAAACGCTGCTCTTACGGCTGGGCATTCACTCTTCTACTTATGAAGCTACCTATTTTAATAATCGTCGGAGTCAGGAAATGACAGCATACCAAGTCACATTGTATGATTTAAAAGCTTTTGCTAAATGGATTGCACCGTACTTGGTTACAAAGAAAATGTTTGCAAAGGAATATTCTGGAGAGGAATTTAAAGATACGCTCGACCGAGTTACTTTTGCAACGGAATTAAAAAGTGTTTGGGACGGTTCCGGTCGTGGTTTAATGACGGAATATGGTTTTGATAGGCAGCATTTGCTTCCAACAGGACAAAATCGGTTGCGTATTGCTGTAAAACCTGTGAAAAGTTTGTGTGAAAAACTTGACTTACCAGTTACTTCTCGAAATTTGAACGTACGTTGGGATGAAATTCTGGAAATTACGCCAGCAGGGGAAGAATTGGTTTATGATATTACAGTGGAAGATATTCATAATTTTATTGCAAATAATATCATCGTTCACAACTGCGTCTATCAAGAACAAATCATGTTGCTTTCGCAAAAATTGGCAAATTTTACCAAAGGGCAAGCCGATAAATTGCGCAAAGCGATGGGAAAAAAACTCAAGTCGGAGCTGGATGCGATGTACCCCAAATTTATAGAAGGCGGTGGCAAAAATGGACATCCCAAGAAAATATTGGAAAAAGTGTGGAGCGATTGGGAAGATTTTGCGTCCTACGCTTTCAACAAATCGCACTCGACTTGTTATGCATTCGTGGCGTTTCAAACGGCTTATTTGAAGGCGCACTATCCGGCGGAATTTATGGCTGCGGTGTTAACGCACAACAAAACCAATATTTCAGATGTGACTTTTTTCTTGCAGGAATGTAAACGCATGGGTTTGGACGTGCTCGGACCGGACATCAATGAAAGTGGGATGACCTTTTCGGTGAATAAAAGAGGGCAGTTACGTTTGGGAATGTCGGGTTTGAAAGGCGTGGGTGAAGGTCCGGTGGAGGCGATTTTGGCGGAGCGCAAGAAAAATGGGGCGTTCAAGAATGTGTTTGATTTGGTGCGGCGGTTGCCCTTGCAAGCGATTAATAAAAGGGCGTTAGAAAGTCTGGCGCACGGCGGCGCGTTTGATTTTGTTGAAAACACGCACCGAGCGCAATATTTTGCACCTTCCGAAAAACATGATACGCTTATCGAACACGCTTTGAAATACGGCTCGGCGTACCAATCGCAAAAGGCATTCGCTTCGGTGTCGCTTTTTGGTGATTCGCAGTCGGAAGTAATGTTGGCAGAGCCAGCGTTTCCGCAGTGTTTGCAATGGACGCTCGTAGACAAATTAGAAAAAGAGAAAGAAGTGACCGGCATTTACATCAGTGGGCATCCGCTGGACGATTATCGGGTAGAGATTGAAAATTTTATAACGTGTGGCTTGGATGTAATAGATGACCATAAAAATAAGCCTTTATTACAACTCGCCGGATTAGTTGTAAAAGCGCGCCACATGGTGAGTAAAAACGGCAACGGCTGGGGCATTTTGGAAATACGGGATTACACGGGCAATCTGGAATTTAAACTGTTTGGCGAAGAATATCAAAAATTCAAACACCTCCTCGAAGAAGGTAAAGCGCTGTTCCTAAAAGGCAACTTCAAACGGGGCTGGGGCGAAAATGCTGAGTTAGAATTCAAACCCACCGAAATCAAACTCCTCGAAGGCGTGGGCGAGAGCATGACCAAGTGCATCACCCTCAAAGTGCAGGTGGAAGCCCTCACGCCCGACCTCATCGAGCGCCTCGAAAACCTGTGCACCCGCTACGAGGGTCAGCACCGCCTCTGCATGGAACTCGTTGACAGTACCAATCGCATCCGCCTCAATATGTTCTCCAAAAACCGAAAAGTGCTGGCAAATACTGATTTTGTAATGGAATTGGAGAAGATGGAGGTGGAGTATCGGTTGAATTGATGTACCGGCGAGCTTCAGTCGCCACTTATAAAAACAAATTTTACACTATGCTTGAATTTGACTTTAACGGAAATTTAAAACCATATTACGCAATTGAATCCACATTGGAGGAAGTGGAACGTTTTTTCGTAGCAGCTTTTCCCGCTTCCAATACCCGAAAACAGCTTTTTGACCATTACAAATTGTATACAGAAGCTTTAAAAGTAGAAATAGACGCTCCTTTTTTCCAATATTTGAATGGTAGCTTTGTGACTAAGAAATTGAATCCAAACGACATTGACCTGGTTACTTTTATTAATTATGAGATTCTTAAATCAAAAGAATCAATTTGGAAAAAATTTAAAGATGGAAACTTATTTCCTGGCATTGACGGTTATCTTGAAAGAGTTTATCCAGAAAATCATCCGTATTTTGTACGATTTCAAACAGATTTGCTATATTGGAATGATTTATTTACAAAATCGTATGCAAGACAACCAAAGGGCTACCTTAAAATAATTTTCAACCATGACAACAACACATAATACTACTATTATAGAAATCACAAATACTTTGGAGCAAATCCAAAAAGTCAACGATTTACTTACCTTTCATCGCTCTTTCGACGAAGTGGATACCAACGCTATCGAAAATTTCGAGCGTTTGCGGAAGGATTTTTTACAACAGTTGGCAGAGTTGATGCAGCCGTTTCATATTGAGATTAAATTTGCAGAGGCCGCATAATGATTCCTATTATAGCAATCCACCCCCTCCAAAACTTCCACCTCTACCTCCATTTTTAAATGAGTATGACAATTTTAAAAAAGTCTATATTGATGAAGAAAGCGGTGCAATTGTTTGGAATGAAGACGTTGACATTGACCCATTGGCTGCCTATTTGGACATTCGAGAAATGACTTTTGATGCACTATAATACCTGCTTGATATCTCATATTTCTGAACATTCCTCCTAAGAGTCCGGTTTTACCTTTTAGACTGAATAATTACTCAAAAACCTATAAGGTTCGGCAAACCTTACCTTATAGGTTTGTACTACGCTTTATGAAAGAATTACACGCCTATGAACAAATTCATGTTTGCCACCGGCATCGAAAATAGTTATCCCACCATCCAATTGCCCGATGGCAGCACCAAGCGCGTAGATGAAATGGAAAAAACCAAACATTACGAGTGCTGGGAAGAGGATTTTAATCTGGTGAGAGAAATGGGCATCGAATTCTTGCGCTACGGACCGCCTTATTACAGCACTCATATCGGACCGAATAAATATGATTGGAAGTTTGCGGATAAGACGTTTGGGAAGTTAAAAGAGATAAAAATTACACCGATCGTGGACTTATGCCATTTTGGCGTGCCGGATTGGATCGGTAATTTTCAAAATCCAGATTTTCCAATGCTTTTTGCACAATATGCCAAGGCTTTTGCCAAACGTTTTCCGTATTTACAATTGTACACGCCCATTAATGAAATCTTTATAACTGCCACATTCTCCGCGCAATACGGCTGGTGGAACGAAAGAATGAGTGGCGACCGCTCGTTTGTGACTGCCCTCAAGCATATTTGCAAAGCCAACGTGATGGCAATGAACGCTATTTTGGAAGTGCAGCCTAACGCCGTTTTTATACAAAGTGAATCCAGCGAATATTTCCACGCCGCAGAGCCAGATTGTATTCCCGCGGCAGATTTTTTCAATCAAAAACGCTTTCTGTCCTTAGACCTTACCTATGGCTATCCGGTGCGGGTCGTGATGTATGAATATCTGCTCGACAATGGAATGACGAAAGAAGAGTATAATTGGTTTGCTACCAACGAAGTGAAAGCCAACTGCATCATGGGCAACGATTATTATATTACAAACGAACACATTGTCCATTCCAAAGAACACACGGCTGCATCGGGCGAGATATTTGGTTATTACGTCATCGCCAAGCAGTATTTCAATCGCTATCGCCTGCCCATCATGCACACCGAAACGAATATTTGGGAACCCAATGCCGTCAACTGGCTGCGCAAACAGTGGGCAAATATCTACCGACTCAAACAAGATGGTGTACCCGTTGTGGGCTTCACTTGGTACAGCCTCATTGATCAAGTGGATTGGGACACCGCCCTGCGCGAAGATAACGGCAACATCAATCCCCTCGGCTTATATGATATCAATCGCCAAATCCGTCCCGTCGGGCAAGCGTATAAAGAGTTGATTGCCAAGTGGAATCCGGTGCTGGAGAAGGAAAGTTATGGGGTGCACATGAGTTATTGACGAAATGCTATGCTCATTCTACCCAACCCTGTTTCTTGAATAGTTTAGGTACGTCTTTTTTAAAAGATAGAAGATTAAAATCAGGGATATTTTGCAGATTTTGCCATCTACTATGTTATAAACGCCCTTTTTATAGTTGCAACTGCCACCTACAAACACAAAGTCGCCGACTTTGTAGTATAAACTGCCGACTTTGTAGTATAAGTTGCCAACTTATTTTAATTATTTGGCATCTACCAATAAAAAGTTGGCAGTTTATTTTAATTATTTGGCAACTTATACTACAAAGTCGGCAGTTTATTTTAATTATTTGGCATCTACCAATAAAAAGTCGGCAGTTTATTTTAATTATTTGGCATCTACCAATAAAAAGTCGGCAGCTTATTTTAATTATTTGGCAGCTTACACAAATTACCCAGCAAACCTATAAGGTTTGCCAAACCTTATAGGTTTCCGAGCGACCGCTCACCCTACGTGCAACTCTCCATTCACTTTCAATTTCACCACTTCCACGTTGTCCAACCCATCGGTATCTACTACTTTCACAGCGATTTGATACGTGCCGGGCTTGAATTTGCGAATTTGCGTACCTTCTTTGTCAATCATGATTTCGGCGCGGAAACCTTTGTCCGTTTTATAATCAAAATCCCAAGCGTAGAATTCGATACCGGCTTCGGACTTTCCAATGGCGGTCAATTCTAAATCACGGATGCCATTCGCTACTTCCCCCTATTCCCGGCTTACGGAGGGAAATCCTTCCAAAAAATCTTTGAGTGAGGTAGATTTTAGATAATCAAACATTGTTTTTAAAGAAACGCGCGTACCGGCGAATACGGGCGTGCCGCCTAATATCTGTGCATCAATTTGAATGGCTTCAACTAAGTGATTGACCATTTATTATTGACCATTGACCACTGCATAATAAAATAAAGGGAGAATCAATAAATTAGTTATTCTGATGGGACGCTTATTTAGGGTGAACTATTTACATTTTGAATCAGTACCAAATAATCACTAAACAAAAACCTCAAACAAAAAACTTTCAAACCGCCTTCTTCCAATCATAATCCCACCGATCAGGCTTCATATCAAGGTGGCGAATATCACTCACCCATTCTTTTTTTAAATAGGGCAAAGCCGCCTGCACATCATCATCAACGTTGATAGGCGGCACGTCAAACATATCCAAAAACGCTTTCCGTTCTGGCGTTTCATTATTCAATATTTTATCCAATAGCTCGCAGAATCGGCTATAAGCGGACAGCAAACATACCTCCGCAGGTGCATCCAATTCGACCACACAAATCCCGTCCGCCAATTGCATATCCGTCAGCAAAGCCCGTGCCGTATCAAAAGTAGGACGACCACCCCACACTCCTCCGCAAGAATGCCAAGCCCATACTGGCGCAAATCCTTGCAGGACAACACCTTGCGTTTCCATTTCCTGTGCCATCCATCGGTAGGCGGGTCGCCAGTTGACCGGTGTAATTTGCCAGTCTACTTGTAATGTACCGTTTTTCTCCAGCACTTCACAGGCTTCCATTGTTTGAAATGTCCATAAATGTAAAGGGAGCGAAGCATTCATTTACATTACTATAATAACACACTAAATCATTTACAATTTCCTTCTAAACTTGCAATCCATGCTCGAATCAACGCAATCCCTTCTTTGTGTGGAATGACGCGCCCAAACTCCGGCATCATCTCACCCGGGTCGCTGGATTCCATGCGGTACAGCAAAATCGAAGCGTCGGGTTGACCCGGCACAATGCCATATTTTCGATTGCCCGAACCTTTGCCAGCCGCGACGGGCATTTTACAAAAACCAAGTTTATCGACATCAGTTTGGTTCGCTCTTAAATACAAACCACTCGTATGCGCCGGTCCGTTTTCACTATGACAATGCCCACAATTTACATCCAAATACGCCAAGGCACGCGCTTGCAAATCAGCACTTTGTGGATGATCCCAATTTGCTAAGGTTTGAAATTTTTTAAAATCGCTGCTTTGCAAAATACCGTGCTGTTGCCATTTTTCTAACTGATTCATTTCGCCCTCTACATAAACAACATTTCGATTGAGATTACTTACTTTCGGTCCAATTGGCAACACTATATTATTTACATTATGACAACTTTTACATTGATTTTTGTTGGGTATTACATATTCTATTTCGTTCTTTTCTCCGGCTTCATCCGTCCAATTCACAGTCTTAAAATCGCCAATTATGTTCAGCGTAGCCTCGGTTTGCGCATCATTCCACACATACGTATAGGCTTGCCAAGTGTTTTGCAATTGCACCAACAAACGAGTTTCTACGATGTGCCAATCCTTTTCCGGCTGTTTAAAATCTTTTGGATAATAAAAATTTTTAATCAAAACTGTGTGGTTCGGAAATGCTACAGTGCCGTCCTCGCCTATCGTTGCGCGCACGCTATCGGGCATCCACACGAAGCGGGCTTTGTGGGAATAATCGGAAAATAAAGGCGTGTTCAAATCATACGGAAGCACGCGGTCATTGGGTTGTAAATGTGATAATTCGCCTTTATAAAAATTATATTCGGATAAGGTTTTATACGGGAGTTCCTCCGGCTGGAAATGGACAAAAACAGGTTTTGACGGAGTTTGGCATTCTAAAAAAAGTATAATAAATGAAATTGCAAAACAACAAATTTTACAAATACCCAAGCGACTTGACATGGTACACTGATTTTTATGATTTTACTGATACCAACTGATTCCAATCTTAACATATCTTAATTATCTTCAACAATCAGTGTCCCATCATTGAAATAGAACGCCCGGTAAGGGCTGCCGTTGACAATTATAATTCGTCACGTCTTTGTCTACATTTTTGAAATCGTTGGCTGCGTCTATGTTTGCAAAACGCAATTCTTCTCCGTATTGACGGATGCAGATATTCATTGGGTTGGTGCCGGTGCGTTTGTCGTCCAAGATGCCGTCGTAGAGGATGTCCTGCGGTTTGCCTTTAAAAACCATGTTGACCATTTTACCAAAATCTTTCGTCAAATCCGGCAGGGCTTTCTTACGTTGGTAAGTATTGTTGTGAATAAAAACGTCGTAGCTAAATGGATTGTAATCTTTATTATTCCACGGCTTTTGGGTGATTTGAAAACTGGCGACCGCCGTGCCAAATGTTTTATGTCCAATGATTTCATTATCAAACACTTCTACATTTTTGGCAGCTAATAAAATCATACCTGTCCCCGGCGGAACGATGCCGACAATATTCCCTTCCGGTGCAAAATTTCTATGATTATTCTCAATAATTTTATTGCGATACACGCGGCAAGTGTGTCCATTTACAATCGGCAAATCTGGCATATCAAATATCAAAATACCGCCCGTATTATTTTCTGTCCTGCAATCATACACTTCCGCATTGATGCAATTTTCAATTTCGATACCCGCCACATTGTCGTGCGCGTAGCTGTTGCGCACCACTACATTTGTGGATTGCCCAACGTAAATGCCTGCATCTGAGGCAAATGCAGCTTCGCAATTATCAATCAACACATTATTACAAGCCACTGGATACAAGCCGTAGCCGCCGTTACTTTCCTTCGCGCCGCCGCTCCACGCCGTTTTTACATTACGAATCGTGACCGTTTTACTGTCTTGAATTTTTATACAATCGCCTTTCGTATCCAGAATCGTTAAATCTTGAATCGTAACACTATCTGCTCTGATTTTCAAACCTTCTGCACCGACTTTTTGATTTTTGAAAGAGAGAATCGTTTTGTCTTTTCCCGCACCTTTAATGGTCACATTATTGACACCATCAAGCGAAAGCGGACGGTCGAATGAAAATGTGCCTTCGGGAATCGAAATGACTGCACCGGATTGAGCGTTAATGAGTTGCGCTTGTAATTGCGCATACAATTCTTCATCAATTTTGTTGGAAGTGACTGCTTTCGGCTCATTTTCGGAGCGACAACTCCAAAAGAGGAATACTAAAAATACGATTGTTAGTTTGGAAATATTTGGTTGCATGTGAATGGATTTTTTTGCAACTAAATGTAGGAAGAATTTCCGTTTTTTCAAAATTAAATGCCATTCACTTCTGCCAAATTGTATCCACAAAATAATGGTTGGAATCAAAAAAATGTTGGACAACTTTAAATGCACTCTTTTCTGCCAGATTTTCAATGTCACTCAGGCTATATTTTAATGATAATTCTACATCAATAGCTTCCCAAGCGTCAAAATGAAAAGTCTCGTTTTGTAAATGAACCGCTTGTTTTTGAGTGCTTACTAAATAACTTTTCGTTTCACCGGTAGCGGGATTATACGTTTCCCAATGTCTAAAATTATTTATTGCAAAATCAGCACCTAACTCTCGATTAATTCGACTCAATAAATTCAAATTAAAAGCTGCGGTAACGCCCGCCGAATCATTATACGCATTTAAAATAATATTGGGATCTTTTTTCAAATCAAAACCAATGAGTAATAAATCACCTGTTATCATGGTTTGATTCAAATGTTGTAAAAAATCAGCCGCTTGTGCGCGCGTCATGTTGCCAATATTGGCTCCAATAAACAGAATTACTTTACGAACGCCGCTGCTTGCGCTCAATTGTTCTAGCATTTCAAAATAATCGCCCGACAAACCTTTTACACACAGCTCTGGCAAATTAACTTTTAAATCTTTTTCCAAATTCTCTAATCCTTCTTTTGAAATATCAATTGGAAGATATTGAAAATCAGCTTGTTGTGATAAAAAATGTTGTAATAAAACTTTTGTTTTTGTACCATCGCCTGCACCCAATTCTATCAAATCAAACGGTTCTTCCCCAATCAGTGACAGCAAATTTTGCTTGTGCGTTTCAAAAATATCATATTCACAATTGGTCAAATAATATTCCGGCATATTCATAATGTCCTGAAATAACTTATCACCATTTGCATCATAAAAATATTTAGATGACAATTTCTTTGGCGTTTGCGATAAGCCTGCGATTACGTCTGTTAAAAATGAATCAGTCAAAGTGTTATAGTGTTATGGTATCGTCTGGCATCTCCTAATCTGGCATCTATTTAGCCAATCGAATACCCGTAAATTGCCAGCGTTTATCGGTTTGAAAAAAATTGCGATATGTGGGGCGAATGTGTAGCATTGGCGTGGCACAAGAGCCGCCGCGTAGCACCATTTGGTTCGCCATAAATTTGCCGTTGTACTCGCCCAAAGCGCCTTTCAGACGAGGGAAATCAGGGTAGGGTAGGTAGGCGCTCGCCGTCCATTCCCACACATTTCCGAGCATTTGAAAATCGTTATTATGTTGCTTCGCATTCGGATGAAATTGCTCCGTTTCTACAAAATTACTATCTGTTGGAATCTTATTATATAATTGTTTACAAGCGACTTCCCACTCAAACTCGGTCGGCAAACGTAGTCCGCGCCAGCGTGCGTAAGCCTCCGCTTCAAAATAGCTCACGTGGGTGACGGGTTCGTTCAAATGCAGGCGGCGCAAGCCATGCAGCGTATATTGCCACCAATCGCCGTCTTGTTCGTACCAATAAAGTGGTGCTTTCGTTTCCAATTGTTTCGCCCATTCCCAACCTTCCGCCAGCCAAAATTCAAACTGCTCGTAGCCGCCATCTTGCATGAATTTTAAATATTCTGCATTGGTAACTAAATGGTCTTGTATTTCAAAATTTGGTAAAAAAACGCGATGCGCCCCTAATTCATTATCAAAACAAAAGCCATTCCCTTGATAACCAACCTCATAAATACCTTCTGAAACTGTAATCCAATTCGATTCAAATACTTGTAACTCATGTAATGGAAGTACTGATATCTGTGCATCATACATCGGAAAAAATGGATTATTTCCTAAAATATACTTGATATCCGTTATTAATAATTCTTGATGCTGCTGCTCATGATGTAAACCGAGTATAATAAAATCACGTAATTCCTGCGTAATATTACTTTGCAACAATTCTTCCATGTGTTCGTCCACGTAGCGCCGATATTCAAAAATAACCTCCACACCGGGGCGCGTGATATTGCCACGATTGCTGCGCAAGATGCGTGGTCCTTGACTTTCGTAATAGCTATTAAAAATAAAATTCAGGCGTTCGTCAAATCTTTTATAGCCTTTCCAATGCTCGGCGAGAATAAAATTTTCAAAAAACCAAGCGCTGTGTCCTAAATGCCACTTGGGCGGACTCACGTCTCCGGCGGGTTGCACGACAAAATCCTCAGGCTGCAAGGGCGCACAAAGGCGTTCCGTCTGCTGGCGCACGTTTCTATATTGTAATAATAAATCGGTATCAAGGTGGGTTTGAATCGTCATTTTATGTTAGTTATAGGACACTGATTTTTATGATGATCACGAAACATTAAGATGAAATCATAAAAAACCTTAATCATCATAATAATCAATGTACCATTACACGTCTACTATTTTTACGCCTTTCCAAAAAGCGACGTGGTCTTTTATTTCCTTGGCAGCGTCTTTGGGTTCTGGGTAGTACCAAGCGGCATCCTTATTGACTTCGCCGGCTACTTCCAGCGAATAATAACTTGCCAAACCTTTCCAAGGACAGGTAGTATGCGTACTGCTTTCTTTAAAAAAATCGGTGTGAATAGAATCTTTCGGAAAGTAATAATTGCCTTCTACTTGCACCAAGTTAGCGCTTTCGGCAAGGATTTGTCCGTTCCAAATGGCTTGTTTTGTCATAAAATTGTGTTTGATTATTTATGTGTTCTTGTGTTATAGTTATAACAATTGTAATAATTCCTTTCTCACTATATCATAATCGCTCCAGGGTATCATGTGATTGGCATCTGGCATCGTGATTAATTTTAAAACATTGGGTCGAATGTGCGTTTTGCTGAATTCAATATTTGGCGGCGGTGCCAGCATTTTATCTTTCATGCCATGAATATGTACGGTCGGAATGGTGATTTGGTTCCAGCCAGATTCTATTTTGCGCAATTCCGCTTGGTGTGCAAATTTCTCATCGCCCGATACGCGAAATGCTTTCGACATCATCCAGCGGGTGGCTTTCCATTGCGAAAAAGAAGCGAACCAAAATATTTTCTCTGATTCCGCATCATTAACGGGTGCTAACATGATAATCGCACTTAATTTATTTTGAAAATCCATGGCACATTTAGCTACAATAGGTCCACCATACGAGTGCCCGACCAAAATAACTTTTGACGCTTTTGGAAATAAGTCCACGATTGCACGCACTGCATCTGCTTGTTTTTGAATGGAGACTTCTGATTTTCCATAATCAGAATAGCCATAACCGAGGCGGTCCATTGCGACCATATGAAATTTTGTGAGCAATGTGCTGTCTGCCAAGTATTTATAAAAATCCCCTGCCGCACCGGGCGCACCGTGTACAAAAACAATCAACGGCGATGTTTCCGAAAGCCGAGTGGTTTCTAAATAATGTAGGTTTTTATTATCAAAACTCGTCTGATGAATTTGGACTTCTACTTTTCTTTCTTTGAAATACTTGACCGATTTCGCGTCGGATTTCCGAAAGGTCATACAACCTGTAAATAACAAGGATACCGTGAGAAATAACAAAAGCAGGATTCCGCCTACTCGAAGTAAAATGCGCATGGTATAATGGATTCTATAAAAGAAAGGAATTTTAGGAAAAAAAGTTTAGATTGGGATGATGAGGTGATAAGTTTATAGGGTGATACCGCATATTACAGTTTATTAATTTTTGAATCCCATACGGATGATTTATTATAAATTGCTTGTCTAATGGGTGCTTTACACGGGGAAATTTCTCCCGCAGATTTCGCAGATGCCGCTGATTTTTTTTCTTAATCACAGCGTCCTCTGTGTAAATCTTTGCGGCTCTGCAGTAAAATTATGCTGTGAGGGATGTAAAGAGTGACTTAGAGAAAACGGTGACCAAGCGACAAGTGCAAAATTAAAATCTGCGGAATCTGCGAAATCTGCGGGAGAAAACCTAAACTTCTAAAACACTCGATATGAAATTCAAACTTTTATTTTTATTGATGTTATGTATTGGTTTGCAAGCGATTGCACAAGAAAAAGTAGATGAAACCACTAATACCGTCATTCGCAAACACGGCATGGAACAAAGTCAGGTCATGGACCTTGCCGCGTGGATGACCGATGTGTACGGACCGCGCCTTACGGGTTCGCCCATGCTCGACAAAGCCACGGACTGGGCAGTAAAAACCTTGAAAGATTGGGGTTTCGACAATGTACACACTGAGAAATGGGGACCCTTTGGTCGCGGTTGGGAATTAAAAAAGTTTTCGATGCACGCTATAGCTCCAAATTATTATCCGATTATCGCGTCTCCAAAAGCTTGGTCGCCCGCAGTGAAGGGCACGCTCACGGGCGAAGTCATTTATTTGGATGCTGGCACCGAGGAAGAATTAGCAAAATATAAAGGCAAACTGAAAGGTAAGTTTGTACTAATGGACACGGCTCGCGTCGTAGAAGAATGGTTTGAACCCTCTACCAAACGTCGGGATGAGAAAGATTTATTGGAATTGGCAAATGCACCTGCACCCAATCCCAGCGGCAGTGGCGGACGTAATTTTCAGGGTTTTAATACTGGCTTCACAACCGCCATGTGGAAATTAATTTATGAAGAAAAACCTTTATGTGTAATTGATCGGAATTTCAAAGGCGACTTGGGTGTCGTGTTCGCTACGGGTGCACGCGCCAAAGAAGGGCAAGCACGTGATAAAAATGCAGAAATATTGCCGCAAGTGACGATGGGCGTAGAATATTACAATCGCTTATTTCGCTTGTTGAAAAAAGGAATTTCGGTAACGCTTTCGATGGAATTGGACGCTACTTATACCAATCCTGATGAAATGGAAGCGAATATTATTGCGGAAATTCCTGGCACGGATTTGAAAGACGAAGTCGTCATGTTTGGCGCGCATTTTGATTCTTGGCACACAGCTACCGGCGCAACGGACAATGCCGCAGGCTCTTCGGTAATGATGGAAGCCGCTCGTATTTTGATGCAAACGATTAAAGAAACAGGTGTAAAACCGCGTCGTACTTTGCGCATCGCGCTTTGGACAGGCGAAGAACAGGGTTTGCTTGGCTCGCGTGGTTATGTGCAACAACATTTTGCTGAGATGCAAGAGCGCACGGTTACTGGTTTGAAAGCGGACCAAAGCAAGATTTCCGCTTATTACAATCTCGATAACGGCACTGGCAAAATTCGCGGCGTTTATCTGCAAGGCAATGATAAAGTGGCTTCTATTTTCCGCGCTTGGCTCGACCCGTTCAAAGATTTGGAGGCAACTACCTTGACATTACAAAACACAGGCGGCACTGACCACTTGGCGTTTGATGGTGTAGGCATTCCCGGTTTTCAGTTCATTCAAGACCCGATGGCATATTCCAGCCGGACGCACCATTCTAACATGGATAATTGGGACCATCTGTCGGCGGAGGATTTGAAACAGGCAGCTACAATTGTCGCGTCTTTCGTATGGCATACCTCGCAGCGTGATGAGCAATTGCCGCGGAAGGCGTTTAGTGTAAGTGGCACGACGGCTACGGGTTCAAGGAATTAGCAAGATTTTTGAGTGATGCGTGGCTCTAATAGCGTGATTTTAACTACAAGGTACACAAAGGAAAGCACAAGGCACACAACGCCAAATAATAGTGTTCTTTGTGAAACCTTTGTGTCCTCTGTGGTTTAATTCGCTCGCTGCTCCACCTCAATCTTAACCTCCACCTCAATCTTAACCT
>CAZJXN010000023.1:15785-27289 GCA_964549655.1 uncultured Saprospiraceae bacterium | reverse complement strand
CACCTCAATCTTAACCTCCACCTCAATCTTAACCTCCACCTCAATCTTAACCTTCACCTTAAAACTAATTCCCCCGCCACTGGTTTCCTAAAAATATACCTTTGCAATTTGACTAAAATCTGCACGTGAAGCACCTTCGTTACCTCAATAAATTTTTCCTGAAATACCGCTGGCACTTGCTGGGCGGTATCGCTTTTGTATTTATTTCCAATTATTTTCGAGTCTTGCAGCCACAGATGATTGGCGAGGCGCTGGATTTGGTGGTAGAAAATGTCGGGCTATTTCGGCTCTACGACGGGTTTGCCTTGCAAAATGAATTGTATATGCTGCTGGGTAGGACGCTGTTGTATTTCGGATTTTTGGTGCTGCTATTGGCGATTTTGATGGGTGTGTTTATGTATTTTATGCGGCAGACGATTATTGTGATGTCTCGCTTGATTGAGTATGATATTCGCAAGGAAGTGTTTGGGCATTATGAAAAATTGGACTTAGCATTTTACAAAAGAAATAACACGGGCGACCTCATGGCGCGCATCACGGAAGACGTGTCGAAAGTTCGAAATTATCTCGGTCCAGCCATTTTATATGGTGTGAATCTCGTCTCGCTTTTCATTTTGGTCATTCAAGCGATGGTCAACGTGAATCTGGAATTGACGCTGTACTGTTTGGCTCCCCTACCTTTTCTTTCATTGTCCATTTATTACGTCAGCAATATTATTAACAAAAAAAGTGAGGGCATTCAGCGAAAGCTGGCGACTTTGAATAGTATTGCGCAGGAAGTGTATTCTGGAATCAGAGTGGTGAAGTCGTATGTGCAGGAAAAGCCGCAGGTGCAGCATTTTGCAAATGAAAGTGAAGATTATAAAGCAAAATCCTTGTCGTTGGCGAAGGTGAATGCGCTTTTTTATCCGCTCATGTTGTTGTTGATTGGGGCAAGTACAATTTTGGTCGTTTATATCGGTGGTTTACAAGTGGCAAAAGGCTCGGTTACGCCTGGAAATATTGCAGAATTTGTTATTTATGTAAATATTTTAACGTGGCCCGTCACAGCGATTGGCTGGATTGCGTCTATCACCCAACAAGCTGCCGCGTCGCAAAAACGCATCAACGAATTTTTAGATACGAAACCGACTATCATCAATCCAGTTATCAATCCGATACCGTTGACTGGACAAATTGAATTCGATAACGTCACTTTTGTCTATCCAGATACAGGAATTCAAGCCTTAAAAAATATCAATTTCACGCTGATGCCCGGTCAGAAAATGGCAATCATCGGACGCACAGGTTCCGGAAAAACCACTATTGCTGACTTGCTCGTGCGAATGTATGATGTGACAGACGGAGAAATACGCATAGACGGAAAAAATATTCAACAACACGACCTCGCTAACTTGCGCGAGCGCATTGGCTACGTGCCGCAGGATGTATTTTTATTTTCGGATACCGTTGCCGGCAATATTGCATTTGGAAAACCAGATACGCCCCGCGAAGACGTAGAAAATTTTGCGAAATACGCTTCTGTTCACGAAGATATTCAAGGTTTATCCGAAGGTTTTGAGACCATTGTTGGAGAACGTGGCGTGACACTTTCCGGCGGACAAAAGCAACGCATTTCCATTGCAAGAGCATTAGTAAAAAAACCGGATATTGTTATTTTGGACGACTGTCTCTCCGCAGTGGATACGAATACAGAAAAGCAAATTCTGGGTTATTTCAATGAAGCATTATCGGATAAAACGGCGATTATCATCACGCACCGCATTTATGGATTGTTGCAATTTGATAAAATTATCGTGACGGATGGAGGTGAAATTATAGAAGCGGGCACGCATGAAGAATTACTTGCCAATAAGGGCTACTACGCCGATTTGTATGAAAATCAAACGATTGAGGAGTCGGTGGGTAGTGAGATGTAATAGGTGATTGGTAAAATGGGATTTGTGAATGTAGAACGTAAATTGTGAAAGGTAAAATGTAATAGGCGAGACGTAATTAATGAATCGTAATTGGTACAAATCGCACCTTGCAATTCCCAATCACCCTTCACTAATCACAAATCCCATTTCACCTCTCACCTTTCACAAATCCCGTGTTTACCACGTCATATCGTCCTCATTTTCCACTTTGGTTTTCGCTTTTACCAAGCCTTCTACCTCGGTGTTTTCAAATCCGCCCTCTTCCTGCCCATGTTCGTTTTCGTATTCTTCTTGGCGGCGGTCGTACTCTTCATAGTCATAGTCCGGCATTAATTCCGTTTTAATGTGATGAATCACCTCTTCCAAGCTGCCGATGAACCGATTAAAATCCTCCTTGTACAGGAAAATTTTGTGGCGTTCATAGCCTTCGCCGTTGAATTTTTTGGTGCTTTCAGTGAGGGTCAGGTAGTAATCGTCCCCCTTGGTTTGGCGTACATCAAAAAAGTAAGTTCTTCGTTTGCCTGCTTTTACTTTCTTTGAATACACACTCTCAAATCTGCGGTTTCTATCGTTCTCCACGTTATTAGAAAGTTTTGTGAACAGTAAAATGGTTCTCCGTTACAAAAGTAATGATTTAACCAACAATCCAAAAAAATCTTTTCTAAAATCCCAAATTGGTGAAAGGGGATTGGTGAGCGGTGAAACGGAAGACGCGAAATGGAATTTGGCACTTAAGCGTTGGAATTTGCACGATATCAATTATCCGATTTATTAATTACGCCTCCCCAATCACCTCTCACCAATCACCTCTCACTCACCTCTTAGTACGCTCCAAAATACCGTCGTAAAAACCACTCGCCTGTGAGTAGAAATAGCAACAAGAAGAAAATCCATTTTAAATTGATAACGGCGCGGGTTTTGTCGGTTTGATAGATGACTGGTTTGACCGTATCTTTGGCTGCAATGAGATTGGTAATCGAACCGATATTATCTGGATACACGACGGCGCCGCCATATTTATCACTCAATAAGCGCAGGAGATTATGATTGGCAGTTGTTTCAAACAGTTCTAACTGAACAGGTTGCACACTAAATTGCCCATTGACCGAAAGGTTTTGACCATTGTAATTGACGGCAGAGCGATACGTATAATTACCGACCGGAAAAATACCCACACTCAACGTGTAAGCGCGACCCAATTTATTGAACGTAAAATTAAATTCTTTTCCACTGGCATTCGTGATGACCATTGTCGCGTCCGGCTCGTTGATGAGTTCATAATTATCGTTGTACAATTCGCCATCAAAAACGACTGCTTCGTTTTCGTTGAAAATATTTTTACCCGGCGTGACGCGGAATTTACGCTTGTCTTCTTTCAAACTTAAGTATTGAATCGGCTTGTCCAACAATTCATCAAACAACAAATGATTTTGATTTTGTAAAAAGTCGAATAAACGCCATTTCCAAATACCTTCCGCGCACAGCACACCTACTTTTACACCCAATTCTTCACCCAAAACGAACAACGGATACCGCGTATCTATCTTGCCAATGCGCTGATACAACAACACCGACGCGGCTGCCGAGGCTTTAAATTCGCCAAAAGGCGCAACAAGTGGCGGGAAATTAGGTATTTCATTAATGAGTCGCTCGCTGACCGTAAAACTGTTAAACGTAGGCGCTAAACGTCCCTGTACATCATTCGAGCTGCGCCCGTCCGCTTGAATCGTTATTAAAGATTGCAATTGATTGAGGCGACTAAAATTGGTTTGCAATCCTGCAACGTACAGCCGAGGAATCCGCTTATTTTGCAAAGTCGTCAACACTGCCGCTGCATCATTGGTGCGGCTTGGCAGTTGATGTAAAATCACAAAATCATATGTGCCAACGTTGACCGTCAGGCTACTAATAAAAGCAATATCTACTTGATAATTTTTATTGGCAGAAATATTTTGGCGGATAGCGCTGATGTCAGGATGAGGTGAGTTGGCGAGAATGAGAATTTTCTGTCTTGCATCTAATACTTCTACAAAAATCTCTTTGCTGTTATTGGCAGTGCTTGCTTCGCCGGAAATGGATTCTACGACCACCCGATACCGCTGTACGCCTGCTGCATTTGCGTCCAACACAATTTCTCGGGTTGTAAAAAAGTCGTTTTTATTAATGTTGATTGGGACTTGCTGCAATTTTCGGGCGTTCGCACCTTCTAATTTATAAATACTTAAACTTGTATTTGCACCGGTACTGTTTTGCGCCGTAATATCTATTTGCACTGTGAATTTGTCGCCGAGATACGCGATTTTATTATTGAAAACCCGTTTTAAAACTACATCCTTTTTAATCGTTGTGTCGCCCAGCGCGATGGAATAAATCGGTACGGAAAGTTTGCTATTCAAATAAACCGGATTGCTGCCTTCATTATAAATGCCGTCCGTCGCCAGCACGACAGCACCCAAGTTCTGATTACTGTACAAATCATACACATTGGTAAGTAACTCCGAGAGATTTGTTATTTTATCCGTGTATTTAAAATCAATGCCTTCGCGCACTTCATTGCCAAACGAATACTGTTTTACCTCATATTGTTGCCCGAGTTCCTGCGCCAGTTTTTCAAAATTTGCCTGATACGCCTGTCGTTGCTCAGGTTTCATTTCCGCCGCTACGGATTCTGATTGGTCTTGCGCTAACACAATCACCGGTTTCTGCGTCTGCGTCAACGTAGATTTCAACAGCGGCGATAGCAACAACATACTCAAAATAGTGACGGTAAGGAAACGGAGCACACCAAGCCCCCAAATCAGTCGCTTTGATTGATCAGGAAACGTTTTATCTCGAAAATACAGCATCAGTGCGTACGCCGCTCCCAGCAGCACGCAAAATAGAAGATACCAAGCAGGATATTGAAACGTGAGATTCGCCATGTTCAACAGAATATTGGAATATCAGAATGTTGGAATATTGCTGTCAACAACTTGAATTGGGGAGTGTTTCCAATTTTCCACTTTCCAATCCTCCAAAAGCGGACGAGGATTCCAGCATTCCAAAAGAAACGCAATAATACTGTATTTTATGGTTTGAAAAGCTGCTGTGTTGTTAGCGTTTTGTTAAAAGCAAAAATTTTGACCTGCTTCGCGAAAGATTATTTCTCTCTATTGTTTAAATTTGTAAAAAACCTTGACCTTATGAAAAAGTACCTATTTTCTTTGCTGCTACTTGCCTTTTTTGGCAACGCTTTTGCACAAACTCATACAAATGATGGGGTGCGTATTCACCTGCTTTACAAAGGAAATTTTGATTACAATTTGAAAACGACTTTGAATGTAGACCGACCGATTGCCCTTGCGGCTTGGACTTATACTTTGCTGGAAACGAATGTGGAAGAACTAACCTTGTTACGCGGAAAAGAACAAACGGCAACGCTTTTGTTTGAAAAAGGAAAAGATTATTATTTTAGAATAAGCTATCCCGAACCTGGAAGCTTTTACGGAGCGAATGTAGATGAGCTTAGTGCTAATGCTTTTAAATTAGAACTATACGCCAACCGGCGCATTAATACAGAGCCAAAAATGGCAAAAATTTGGGTAAAACAGGATTCTGAATAAGCCACCGTTACCATTTTGTTAAAAACCAGCAACCGTAGTGCAATTGTTGTAATTTTCGTTTTGAGACGTGACAAGGTTTTCAAAAGCCTGTCACGTTTTGCGGTCTTTCTAGAATTTAAAATTAAATATCCTTATGAACTTGAGACGACTGATTGTATTGGCGCTGCTGATGATTGTCACCGTGAAAGCGCAAGCAGCTTACATTCTCATTCCGATGGATGCGCAGTCCCAGCGGAATCATTTGAAAGCCTACGGCATTACTTATTGGGTGATACAAGGTGGCGTGGAGGCTTGGTGGCTGCTGAATTATCGCGGCGGCAGCTTCGCGTTTCAACACAACAAAATTTTTGAGAAGGAGTGCATCACCAGAGGCGTGAGTTATCAAGTGATTGCAGATGCACAATTTGCACAGATTCAAAATGAAATCGGACACCCGGAAGTCAACATGGATGCGGTAAAGTTGGAAGTGCCGCCCAAAATAGCCGTTTATTCCCCGGACATGAACGAGAAAGGCGAGCGCGTACAACCGTGGGATGATGCTGTTACACTGGCACTTACGTATGCGGAAATTCCGTATGAAACTATTTATGACAAGCAAGTACTCGGCGATGAATTGGCAAAATATGACTGGTTGCACTTGCACCACGAGGATTTTACGGGACAGTACGGACGTTTTTATCGCTCCTATTCCAATCAACCGTGGTATCGGGAGCATGTGCGCAAGGCAGAAGATTTGGCGAAAAGCCTCGGTTTTGCAAAAGTTTCGCAATTGAAATTAGCGGTAGTGAAAAAAATTCGAGAATTCGTTGGTGGCGGCGGCTTTATGTTTGCAATGTGCTCTGCAACAGATACTTATGACATCGCTTTGGCAGCAGACGGCGTGGATATTTGTGCGCAAATGTATGACGGCGATGGCGTAGACCCGAATGCACAATCGAAATTAGATTTTAGTAAAACGCTGGCTTTCAAAGACTTTGAATTGACACAGAATCCCTTGGAGTACGAGCATTCCAGCATTGATAATTATTTTGGTCGGAATGTGCCGCCAGAGCAGGATTATTTTAGTTTATTTGATTTTTCTGCCAAATGGGACCCGATTCCTACGATGCTTACGCAATGCCACACCCGCACCGTGAAAGGTTTTATGGGGCAAACCACTGCTTTTCGCAAAGAATTTATTAAATCTAACGCTCTACTTTTAGGGGAGAATAAACCGGCGAATGAGTCGCGCTATATTCACGGCGTTTTTGGCGAAGGCACTTGGACGTATTATGGCGGTCACGACCCAGAAGATTATCGGCACTTTGTGTACGACCCGCCCACGGATTTGAGTTTGCACCCGACTTCACCGGGTTATCGCTTGATTTTGAATAATATTCTCTTTCCGGCGGCGAAGAAAAAAATGCGCAAAACGTAAGAAGAGGTGATGGAGGGAAGGGTTTATAGGGTGATTTCGTTACGTGTTCACCCTGTAACAGTTGGGTTATAGGTGAAGAGATGATAAGGGGATTTCGCTACGTGTTCACCCATAAACCCTTCACCCTATCACCTGCTTATTTTTCACCCTATCACCTGCTTATTTTTCACCCTATCAACTCAGTACTCCATCACCCCTTTTTTTGAACATCTGACGCTGTAAAATTGTACTAAAACTATCCATTTAACCAAAATTCAAACCACAATGAACTCAATGCGTTATTTGCTCTTCATACTCCTGTTGGTCAGCGCTTTTTTCGGCGGTGTCGCATGGAAAAATGCGGATAAAAATAATTCTCTACGATCGGAAGTAAGCCCTGTTTCAGCTGCTTTCGCAAATGCGACTGGCGTTTCTACGACAGCTGCGTCCAATCCGGCACTTGGTTCCGAGGAGTTAGCCACCATTCAATTATTTGAACGGGCAGCGCCTTCGGTGTGCTTTATTACTACTTCTACGGTACAACGTAATTCTTGGACGAGTGATCTTGCTGAAATTCCACGCGGCTCCGGTTCGGGTTTCGTTTGGGATCGCAATGGCAATGTGGTCACTAATTTTCATGTCATTCAGGGAGCTGATCGGGCAACGGTAACGCTTTCCGACCAAACTACTTGGGAGGCAGAAGTGGTAGGTGCTTATCCTGAAAAAGACCTCGCAGTGTTGCGCATTAAAGCGCCAACTACTAAATTAACACCGATTCCGGTAGGGCAATCTGATAACTTACGAGTGGGTCAATCTGTATTTGCGATTGGCAATCCTTTTGGGTTAGACCAGACGCTGACGACGGGTATTGTGAGTGCGGTCGGTCGGGAGATTGAATCGGTAGCTGGTGTACCCATCCGAGATGTTATTCAGTCTGACGCGGCAATCAATCCCGGCAATTCCGGCGGTCCGTTGTTGGATTCTTCTGGAAAATTAATTGGGGTAAATACGGCTATTTACAGTCCTTCTGGTGCTTCGGCAGGCATTGGTTTTTCTATTCCGGTGGATGCAGTGCGCTGGGTGGTGCCAGAATTAATTCGATATGGCAAAGTACAACGTCCGAGTATTGGGATTGGGGTTGCACCGCAGCAAGTCGTGGACCGATTGGAAGTGAAAGGCACCTTGGTATTGAGTGTACAAGAAGGCAGTGCCGCAGCACGAGCCGGTATCCGACCTACTTATCGAAATAGAGCAGGCGAAATTGTAATGGGAGATATTATTGTAGGTATCAATAATGAAACGATTGAGCAAAGCAATGACATTTTCCTCATTTTAGAAAAATACAAGCCTGGCGATGTAGTAAACGTGCGGATTTTGAGAGATGGTAAAACGTCGAGTTTGCAGGTAAAATTAGACCAGCCGAGATAAGACATTAAGTTTGGGAGTTCGGAGGTTCAAAGTTTGGAAGTTTGACATTAGCAATTAGCGTCCAAACGTCCAAACTTTGAACCTCCAAATACTTTAAGTGCCCGCACCCATCTCCGCTCGCATCCGCTGCACTTGGGCATTCCAAAGCGATTTTTGGTCTTCTACTTCGTCGTCATCGCAGAAGTCGGTGATTTCCAGCACCGTTTCATCCGTCACCGGAGAGGTATATATTTTAAATTCCAAATATTCGGTGCGTATTTCGGAGTCCGCCCAACGAAACCGAATTAACTCCTCCTCTACATCGTCCACCAGTACTGCTTCTTGTTCAGAACCTTCCCAAGAAAAAACATACACATCTCCTTGAATATCAACATTGTCGCAAAACCATCTGATCAAACAGGAAGGCGTTGTGAGGAATTGATATAAAATAGCTGGAGAGGCTCGGAACAAATATTCTTTAGTAAACTTGACACGCTTCATACACCCGCTTGGTTGTTGGTTAAGGTTTTGTTTTTAGTAATTCTAAAATTCAATGACTGTGATTGCAGAAAGAATTTATTTTGGTAAAGTAATCTTTTTTTAAAATACGCATACTGTTTTTGAAAAAAAGTACAAATTCTTATTGTCAAAGATTGGCTTTACGTTTCAATACGCGCAAGAAAAAAGAAAAAAATGATTTTTGCAAATTTTTATTTTCACAAGGGGGGAAACTATTGGCAGCGAGGCGATGTTTTTAATGACGGACGAATAAATACGAACTAGAAAGCATTAGCCCTTGACAAGAATGTTTAATTGGCGTACCTTTGTGCGCTGTTAAAAAATGATACGTGCAGGGCTTGTCAAATATTCAACATCAAATCAGATATTACGTGGAAGAACCTTACAAGATTTCGCTTTTTAGGAAGCAAATGTGTCTGATAGTTACCCCATATCCTGCCCTGAAACTCTCTTTTCTAACACATCGAATTTCACCATTGTCAACTTTTTAAAACGTTTTTTACTGCATGAGACAGCTAAAAATAACCAAATCCATAACCAATCGGGAGAGCCAGTCGCTGGAGAAATACCTGCAGGAAATTGGAAAAGTGGATTTGCTTACTCCAGAAGAGGAGGTAGAATTAGCCAAGCGCATCAAACAAGGCGACCAAGCTGCCTTGGAAAAATTAACGAAAGCCAATCTTCGTTTTGTCGTTTCGGTAGCAAAGCAATACCAAAATCAGGGTCTTTCCTTGAGTGACCTTATTAACGAAGGCAATTTGGGTTTGATAAAAGCCGCACAGCGTTTTGATGAAACTCGCGGTTTTAAATTTATTTCTTACGCCGTCTGGTGGATTCGCCAGTCCATTCTGCAAGCTTTGGCAGAGCAGTCGCGTATCGTGCGCTTGCCGCTCAACAAGGTAGGTTCGTTGAATAAAATCAATAAAGCGTTTTCGGAGTTAGAGCAGGCATTCGAACGGGAACCTTCAGCGGAGGAATTGGCAGAAATGCTGGAAATACCAACGGAAGAAGTAGAAACAACGCTCGGTGTAGCCGCTCGCCACGTCTCAATGGACGCGCCATTTGTAGACGGAGAAGACAACTCGCTACTAGATGTATTGGAAAATGGCGGTACACCGGGTACGGACCAAGAGTTGGAATACAACGAATCGCTGCGTCGAGAGATTGAACGCTCTTTGGGTACGCTGACCGATCGCCAGTGCGATGTCATCAAGTTATATTTTGGAATTGGCGTAGAACATCCTATGTCCTTAGAAGATATTGGCGATAAATTTGGATTGACGCGCGAACGCGTACGACAAATTAAAGATAAAGCTATCAATAAATTGCGCTCTGCGAATCGGAGTAAGTTGCTCAAGCATTACCTCGGAGCTTGATAAATGGAAGATAGGAGGATGGGAAGACAGGAATGTCCCATTTCAGGTTTAAACATCCTCCTGTTCTCTTTTTGTCTGCCCGCGTTCTCATTATCGCTTTAGGGCAAGTAACAAGCGAAATCCTTCTATTCATGTCCCTCTACACTCTACTACAATTTCAAGTCATATTTTTCTTCTACTACATTTACGCCCCACAATAACTGCTCTTCCGCACTTACACGCTCAAAACCGGCGGCTTTGTAAAGGGCAGCAGCAGCGTGCAGCGCACTAATCGTCCACAATTGAACAGACGTGTAATTTTTTTCTTTACAGAAATGGAGGGCTTCTTGTATCATTTTCTTACCCAGTCCCCAGCCGCGTAATTCGGGATGCAAAATAAACCAGCGCAGTTGTGCCTCTTGTTCCGAACGTTCTATAATAGCGATGCAGCCCTTCACACCGCTGTCACTTTCTACGATCCAAATGCGCTCTCGCTGCGTCTGGTTGCGTACAAATTTGGCGAGCGGCTCTGCTACATATATTTCAAACGTAGTGTCAAAACCCTGTTCCTGCGCGTACAAAACGCCATGCAGATAGACAATCGCGCCGAAGTCGCCGGGGCGTAAGTCGTTGCGAATAATAGCAGGCTGGTGGATTGTAAAGTTTTGCATTTCCAAACATAGACATTTTTTGTAAAATTAAAGGTTTGTTTAAGAATAAGCATTCGCTTACGCTGGTTTTAAAATTAAATTCTTTTTCAAGTTTGAACTTAACCCTACCCTATTCCGTACCATTTATATAACAACAAAACCAAATATTATGAAAAATCATCAAATGGGCATCTGGCTCGACTCACAGGAAGCGACGATTGTAAAACTCGGAAAAGGCGAACCGCAAGTGCAAAATATTGATTCTGAGATTGATATGGGAGAAACTAAAGGCGGCTCGCGCACGAGTACACCGTGGGGACCGCAAACGGGTGTGTCAGATAACGCGATGCTTGAACGCCGCAAAAACGCCTCCAAAGATTATTTTGAGGAAATAATGTAAGCGGTAGAAGATGCGGATGAATTATACATTTTCGGTCCAGGAGAAATTAAAAAGCATTTACATAAATTCTTGGAAAGCGATAAAAATTTCAAACCGCAAATCATGGAAGTAGCCACGGCGGATAGTATGACTGAAAACCAACTGGTTGCAAAAGTGAAAGATTTTTTTGAAAATCAAGGAAAGCAACAATAGACATGATGCGCTCCTTCTAAACGAGTTTCAAATCACAATTCACAATTCACCTTTCACCTTTCAC
>CAZJXN010000023.1:11680-15685 GCA_964549655.1 uncultured Saprospiraceae bacterium | reverse complement strand
TTCACCTTTCACCTTTCACAATTCACCTTTCACAATTCACCAAATTTCCGTCTATAAATTCACTCCTTCCAGCGAATAAATGGTGGCACTCGCCCGTTTTGCAATTACTTTTATCGGCATAACAGAAAAAAGTTTGATTATGAAAAAATCCATATTATTATTTGCAGCTTTCGCAATACTCGTGATGGGGCAGTTGCAGGCTTTTAATTTTAAAACCGGTGGCAATATTCAAGTTTCTAAACCGGTAAGTGGCAACCTTTACACAGCAGGTGGCGAGATTTACGTCAACGCGCCGATTGGTGGCGATTTGGTTTGTGCGGGTGGCGAAATTGAAGTGAATGCACCGATTGGCGCAGATTTGTTGCTGGCAGGTGGCGAGGTTGAAATAAATAGTCCCATTGGTGGCGACTTGCGTTTTGCGAGTGGTAAAGCGACTTTGAATGCAAATGTAGCAGGCGATTTGCTGGTGGCTGGTGGTGAATTAACGATTCCAAGAGGTGTCCTTATCGGTGGAGATGTGCGGGTAGCTGGTGGTAAAATTATTTTTGAAGGCACAGCGCAAGGCAATATGTGGGTTGCGGCAGGAGAGGTCTATTTTGAAGGAATCGTCGAAGGCAATTTTGAAGCCAAAGGCGGCGAAATCTATATCAATGGTTTAATCAAAGGAAAATCCTCATTAGCATCTGAAGAATTAAATATCGGCTCGGAAGCTCGTTTTTACAGCAATGTAGAATATTGGAATGAGCGCGGCGACGCTAATTTTGACGGACATTTAGAGAAGGGCGCTTCTGCAAAATATAATGAAAATTTAAAATTTAAAACCAGTATTGACCGAGAAGTGGTGAAGAAAGGATTCGCAGCATTTGCGGTGTATCGCTTTGCATCGGGCTTGTTACTTATTACACTGCTAATTGGATTTTTCGGTCACTTTTTCAATAAAAATACTGGCGACTTCCGCCAAAATGTAGGCAGTTACGTAAAAACGGGTGCAAAATTCTGGATTTTAGTTCCGCTCCTCGCAATACTTGCTTTCATCACTGTGATTGGCATTCCGGTTGGCTTCATTTTGATGAGTGGCTATAGCGTGGCACTTATTTTGGCAGGTGCGCTGACTGCTGTGATTGGAGCGTACGAATTAGAAAAACATTTAAATCGAGATTGGAATAAAGGGATTCTAATTGCCGTAGCGACCGGTTTATTTGCAGCTTTAAAATTAGTGAGTATTGCCGCGCTGCCGGGTAGATTTGTCGCTTTTGCAGCTACGGCTATCGCTATCGGCGCAGTCATTCAGTGGATGCGCAAAGGCTGGCGAAAAGCAGATAACACACCCGATTCTATGCCTTCTAATGATAAAAATGAATCACAAGATTTAGTATAAAATGGGAATGGTGATTGGTGATTTGGCGCTTTTAGCGACAACGTTTCACCAATCACCAATCTCATTTCACGAATTCCTTTTCACTATTCACATCTTACTTCTTCCGCTTTATGCCACAACCCAATGCCTTCGTAAAACTCGGATTTGGCTCTTCCCCTTTTTCTAATGCTGCAATCGCGTTTGCTACGTAATTAGTTTTTACAGAAGTATCATCATAAGCGTTGTCGTCAATCGCGCCTGTGTAACGAACTGTTAAATTCTTATCCAATAAATAAATCTCCGGCGTACGCGTAGCACCATATTGATTCGTCACTTTCTGACCATCGTCAAATAGGTATGCAAACCCATATTTCTTGTCTTTTGCACGCACTTTCATGTTGTCAAAACTATCACCACTTGACACAGTCGGGTCGTTTGGCATTACCGCAATGACGGGATAACCTTTCGCAGCAAATTTGTTGTGCAATGCTATAATCCGCTCTTCGTACACCTGCGCCACCGGACACGTATTGCAAGTAAAAGTCACGATAAAACCCTTCGCCTCTTTATAATCTTTGAACGACACCGTTTTGCCATCCACATTTTTTAATGCGATTTCTGATGCTTTATCGCCTACTTTCAATCCCGGTAAGTCATTTACATTCGTCGCAGCTACCCAAAGTGCAACCGCCGCCAATATTGTAACAGAAAATCCAATAATTTTTTTCATAAGAAATAATTTTAAGATTATAAATGAATAGTGAATGTTGAAAGGGTACGTTTTACCAATCACATCTCACCACTCACGTCATAAAAACGCTTTTACTAATTTTTCCAACGCCTCATAATCTGGGAATGCTTCGTCCACAAAATGTCGCTTTTGCGCATTGTACACCACCGTGACCGGAATCGCGCCGCTCCACTGCGGACTTACCTTATCAATCCAGCTATTAAAATCGCCATCCGTCAGCGCAATTATTTGAGATTGCAATTTATTTTTCTCCACATACGGCACGAGTTTCGTATCCAACTGACGCGGGAAATCCAGACTTACCAAAATCACTTTCACCTTCTGTCCTTGCATCGCTGCGTGTAGTTTTTCAAAATACGGCAACTCTTCCACGCAAGGCTTACACCACGTCGCCCAGAAATTTATCACATACGTCGTATCGGATTTTTGATTGAAAATGGATTCCAGCTTTGCAAATTCATCATACACTGGAATGTTATTGGACAGCACTTTTGCGGGCGGCGGTAAGGTGGAAGCCTGCGTCGTATCCTGCGCCTGCGCACAACTTTGATATAAAACGCTGATCAAAAGCAACAATAAAATGGTTCCCAAATTTCGGTTCATAGCTTTTTTATTATAACAACACCCGAAATGACAAAATTTCTATAAGAAACCCAAATGAAGTGCTGTTAAGCTTTTGTTAAACAAAAAGCATCAAAAAGATGGATTGTTAATTAAATGTGGAAAACGTGTTAATTTATTCATTCACAACAAAAAACAATAGAAAAAATAAGATAAACTGGAACCTTTTCTCGTCGCTGCGCAGTTGTAGAAATGAGTTTCATGATGTAATAAAATTCCAGATTATAATCCGTAATGTTTGTTGAGAAATCAAAATAGTAATTATATTTTCTCACCTTAAAATTAAACATTATGATGAACGACGGCTTTTATGATGTTTTTAAGGAAAAACAGCTCGAAGAGCAAGTACAACGGATGCTGAAGTCTCGCCGCTACTCCCGAGGAGAAATTGCCTGGATTACGAACACTACGCCCGAATTTGTAGAGGAAGTCAACACGCGCACCTATGCTGAATGGATTGTCAGGCTGTTTAACAAGCTCATTAATTGGTTTGTATGGATCGTGGTTATAGGTGGTATTTTCACAATATTATTGTGGGGAATCGCCAATAACAATTCTTAATTTTTGGAGTTCAGGAAGGCGCCTTCTACATTTATCAAGACGAAAAACTACCATTAGGAAAGTCAGTCGAATCTTTTTAACTTTGGTCATTCAAAGTTAAATATTGATATTACATATAATATTCTTACAGGCAGCATAATATCAATCTTATAAATTGCTGTAATAAAATCATTATTTGCATTTGGAAACTATATTAAAATCGCTCCCTCAATACGCCCGTGAAGCGCACGCCGCTAACAAAAAATATTTTCAAAAACTCGCGCAAAAAAAGCCGAAAAAACTGGATGAAATCGTCTTAGATATTCATGAAGAAGTCTTTAGCGAAACAGATTGCCTCACTTGTGCCAATTGTTGCAAAACGACCAGTCCGATTTTTCGAGATAAAGACATTGAGCGATTAGCGCAGCACTTGGGCGTGCGTCCTGCCGCTTTTGTAGAAAAATATTTATACTTGGATGAAGACGGAGATTTTGTCCATAATGGCGCACCTTGTCCCTTTCTTGGCGCCGATAATTATTGCTCTGTGTATGAAGCTCGTCCCAAAGCTTGCCGCGAATACCCGCATACCGACCGCAAACAGATTTATCAAATCGCCAATCTCACTTTAAAAAATACCGAAATATGTCCTGCCGCTTTTGAAATTGTAAAAAGATTGCGCGAAGCCTTGCCGTTATAATAATTTTTAATTTTTAATGCTAAATGTTGAATGACAGCC
>CAZJXN010000023.1:0-11580 GCA_964549655.1 uncultured Saprospiraceae bacterium | reverse complement strand
ACAGCCTTGCCATTATAATAATTTTTAATTTTTAATGCTAAATGTTGAATGACAGTGTTGACGCATTTAGAATTTAGAATTTAACATTAAAAATTAAGTTTTATACCGTGCCAGTACCATTTCCACCATTTTATCTATCGGATATTGCTCGCCTACTTGGGTGTATTGAATGGCGATACCGTCCATAATGGCACCGTAAAACATCGCCTCGTCTTCGGGATTTGTTACACCGATGCGGCGGAAAATATCCGCCGATTTGACCATCATTTCCATTTCCAATTCATGTAAAGTAGGCAGTAAAGGTTTAATGGTTTCAGCTTGAAAAGACAGCGAAATCAAAAGCCGCCAATATTGCATATTCGATTTGATCCAGCCGATGGAGCGTTCCGTGAGGTATCGGAGTTGCTCACAAGGGTCTTCGTCGTGCGCCAGCGCTTCCACAAATAATTGTTTACTGACTTCAAAAGCATCCAGAATGATTTCTTTTAGTAATGCCTCTTTATTTTCAAAATAATTGTACAACAAACCTTTAGAAATATCCGCTTCCTGCGCAATGTCACTGACTGAGGTATGATGATAGCCGCGCTGGGCAAACAATTCTAATGCCGTGCGTTTAATAGTCGCAATGCTGCGCTGCCGAAGCAACTCAAATTGATTTTTTGTTTTTGGCAATCTATTTCTTATTTATCCTTTGCTGTTTAATGTTTGAGGTTTAGGTATTCGCTGCGCTGATATTTGGATATTTTTTGTTCACTTTTCCCGTCTAAGCGTGTATTCGTTGAATGATAGTATAAGCTAAGAGTTTTACGCTTTGAGCGGTCTGGCATCTAAATATCTGGCATCTGGCATCTAATTTTTCGTTCAACAATTAAAGAATGACATAGTTTTGTCAAACCCTTTCAACACTTGATATTCGATTAGCGGTTTTGTAACTTTGTGCTGATTTAAAGGTTTGGAGTTCGGGCGTTTGGAAGTTTGCACGAGACCACTAAACTTTCAAAGCCAAACTTTCAAACGTCAAACGATAAATAAAAATGAAAGTAACAGAATATTTTGATAAAGCTAAAGACCAAACGCTGATTTCCTTTGAAGTATTACCTCCTTTGAAAGGCGGCGGGATGCAGGCAATTTTTGAGACGCTCGACCCGCTCATGGAATTCAAGCCGCCATTTATTGATGTGACGTATCATCGTGAGGAATTTGAATATAAGCGCAGAGAAAGTGGTTATTATGAAAAAACGGCCATTCGCAAGCGTCCGGGTACCGTTGGCATTTGTGCAGCCATCATGCACCGCTATGGCGTGGATGCGGTGCCCCATCTGATTTGTGGTGGTTTTACGCAGGAAGATACCGAGAACGCGCTGATAGATTTAAATTTTTTGAATATTAAAAATGTCCTTGCTTTACGCGGCGATGCGCAAAAGTTTGAAGGCAAATTCATCCCCGAAGACGGCGGACATTCGTACGCACTTGAGCTTGTAAAGCAAATTGCGCACATGAATCACGGCGAATACTTGGATTTGGATATTCAAAGTGGCGAGAAAACCGATTTTTGTATTGGCATCGCAGGCTACCCAGAGAAGCATTTTGAGTCGCCCAATATGGAAAATGACCTTTGCTACACCAAAGCCAAAGTAGAAGCCGGCGCGGATTACATTGTTACACAAATGTTTTTTGACAATCAGAAATATTTTGACTACGTGGACGCTTGTCGCAAATTGGGTATCAACGTGCCGATTGTGCCGGGTTTGAAACCCATTACCAAACAATACCAACTGAATTCCTTACCAAGAATGTTTTTTCTCGACCTGCCTGATATTTTAGTAAAAGAACTGACGGCTGCCAAATCGGGCGACGCATACAAAGAAATCGGCATTGAATGGTGCATCCAACAATCCAAAGAATTGAAGGCGAAAGGTGTGCCGTGCTTACATTATTATACGATGGGCGATGCCAAAACGATAAGAAGGATTGCGGAAGCGGTGTATTGAAAGAGAAGAAGGGCATCGCTATTGTGAAAAATAAGTTGTCAGTTGCGTGATAGTTACAGACTAATTATTTTATTACTGTTGCATTTCACGCCGGAGTTTTTCAATTAATTCAATGCTTAATTCTGTACTTTCCGCTACAATTTCAACATTTACGCCTCTTTTCAATATTCTTTTTGCAATCGCTATACTATTGGCATTTTCAATCAAAGCAATCGTGATTTTTGCTGCTTCCTTATTTTTACTTTGCGCCCGTTCTTCCGGTGTCAGGTTTTCAAAACGAATCAATTCTACGGCTTTTTTAATACCATCATTTTCTAAATTCAAAACGGGTCGCTCCGAATTGTGAATAGATTGATAAATTAAGTCCAGCCAATCTCTCATGCCTCGAGGCGTATCTTCGGTCGGATGATTTGGATTTAAACAAACAAATTGGTGTCCGTACAAGTCTCTTTCTTCGCCTTTCAGGTTCTTAGGATTGACCTTTAACAGCAATACTTCATCTTTAATGGGTTGACCATTTTTTTCGTTGATGGTGTAAGGTGCAGTCAAAACCACGATGAGATAAACGATTTGCTGCACGCCATAATCCTTTGAGCGTTTCTGCTGTTCTGCAATTGCCATTATAAAGCAGTGCAAAAAACGGTCAAAATTGTGGTCATATTCTACGCGCTGAATTTCAATGACAATGCGTCTATCCGTCGTTTCGGCAAAAATATCCAACTCAAAATCTATGTAGCCAATTTTGGGTTCAAAACGTTTCTCTGTTTCTATCTTATCCACCTCCACTTCAATGCCCAAAATATCCCGCACAAAAGCCGTGAAAACGATTTTATTCGTAAACGCTTTTTTAAAAATCACCTCATTGTCTAAGTTTCCTAAAATCATGTTGGTGTATGTTTAGGTCTAGTCCAAAGATACGACTTTCTGGGGAGCACCTCGACTTTCTGCTCGTTGCCAAAAAAATTCCGAAAAGCGACTCGTTTTTTATATCTACAAATTGTATCACCAAACTTTTATACACAAAAATACGGCAAATATTGCGGAGTTTCAATATTTGCCGTAGCGGAGACTGGTACTAATTAGAAATTACGGGGTTATTTGATATAGTTTACAAAATGCAAACCACTATTCAATTTTTATAATTGACAATCGTCCTTCTTAAAAAAGGACTTGGTTTGATGAAGGATTGCTTAAATCTAACTTGCCTTGAAGCCGAATCGTTCTGCCGCCGGTAAGGCGACTAATAAAGAAGGAAGCACTTTGCGCATCTGTTTCATTACTGTCTGAACCCTTGATAATAACAGAAGGCGTTATATCCACTCCACTTACAGCATCTATTACTTGAAAATAAGGTCTATCAGCATCTACAATTTTGGGTTGTGTTACAGAATGTATGATGGATGATTTTTTGTAATTTGTTGAGAAAAGACAACGCTTGAATTTATTAGTAAAATTGTCAGCTACAAAATTCAAAATTTTTGCCATCATACATTTTAGAACACTACCACTGTAGGGCAAACGCACCAAAATACGGATGACCTTGAAAAGGTCAAATGTGTATAGAAAATGTGATTAAACGGATTTCCGACCTCGAAAAGGTCGCACCTCTGACAGGACAAGGTCGAACATACGACCGCTTGGCGCTCGAAATGCAACATTTCATCTCTTTTCTATACACATTTGACCGCTTCGCAGTCAATATTATTTTTGATGCGTTTGCCTTACTACCACTGCGTCTAAGTTAAATTATAAGACTTTTTTACTGGTCACAATCAGCATCCTCCCTTGAGTTTCCGAATCGAACTTTATTCACGTAAACATAGATATTAGAAGCAGCTTTTAGTATATCCCAATGTGGTTCACTAGATTCGGTTGTATTCGCTGCAATGGTAGTTCCATTGGTGGTTTTGCCTGAATTTTTAATTTCTTCTTCTCTTTCTGGCTCAACCATCTCAAACTGAAGATACATGGACTCATTATATCTATTTCTAAATTGAAGTTGCCAATTGTATTTTCCCAGAGATTCATAATAATGCCCTCTTCTTACTCTAAAATCAAGTCCCCTAAAACAAGTCGCAGTAGTCCATGGACCCCAATCATCTTGTAGTTTTGTAGTTTTTATCGTATTTAAATCAATCTTAATAATGTAGTTATCTGTATCTTCTATTTTTCCTTCAAAATTTGAGAAGGACATTAAAATAATAGATACCAAGAATAAAAAAGTTAGAAGAAATGTCTTTTTCATTTTTCATTTTTTAAGTTAGGTAATATGATTACAATGTCAAATCAATGTAATGTATTAGCTTTCGTAATTACTTAAATCCAATATTGATTCCAACTTTAGTAATACCGTTTTCCTGTTTTAATAATGGCATCAAATAGGCATTTCCGGGCTTTTGCGTATTATATAAAGTCACTACCCTTCTTAATCCATTATTGGATGCGCCATTAAAAATAAGGGTAAACAACAAAGAACCTACTCCAACACCTGCAACAGGACCATTGATTTCTTCATCTGTGAGGTATTGACCAAATATGATACCCCCTGCAAGACTGGTGAAAAAAGAGAAGAACTTGGATATGCCACGATTTGATTTGTATTTTTTATGCGCATGCAGGAGCTCATAGGACGGCGTTCCTTTTTTATTGATGACAGTAAAAATTTGTGCGGGTTCATCAAGTTCTAAGTCGTCATACATAATCGTGCCACTTCCGACGTAAGAAATGTTTTGTACTTGCGCATTTGCGCTCAAAATGATTAAAAGCGCAAAAGAAATTACCAAGGATAAAGGTTTCATTGTTTTAATAAATTTATCAAGTGAATAATTAATTACAATTTGGATATGCACAAGCATTCTGTAAATAAGCTGTTAATGACATAGCAAAAATCTTATATTCCCCTGTTCCCTTACAAACATAAGAGGTATGTGATGCACCGGGGTCGAAACCATCATCAAACGTTCCATCAGCTCCTTCTGACCATGTTCCATCTATTTTTTGTAAGCAGGTAAATACTTTAATTTTTTGAGTGCATATATTTTTATAAGTAATCTCAACGCTCTGACTGTCGCCGCATCGTACCCCTATTTTTCTGGTTACCTGAATGCAATTAACCGCAGCGTTCCAGTTGCAATTGGCACTGCCGCCGCCGCCACTGCTACTAGTAAGCTGAATTTTGGAGCAGCCATTTGCAGTTATCGTCACATTACCAGACCAATTTTCGCCAGTACAAGAAGCCGTGTAAGCATAAGTGCCGGGGGCTAAAGTAAAGGTCGCACCCCCAGCTCCACAAGCTGGAGTACCAGAAGTAGAATAAGTGGAAATTGCCTTGGACTGCCCTGCTACTGTGACATTAATATTCCCACAGCCTAAATCACTCGCTAGCCAAAACAGCGCTTGTCCAGTTGTTGACCCGCCACCGCCGCTATAATTTAAGAGCTGCGTTTTAGAGCAGTTGTTTGCAATAACCGTGACATTACCAGACCAATTAAGACCAGAACAAGAAGCGGTATAAGCATAAGTGCCTGGTGCTAAAGTAAAAGTCGCAGCCGCGGATGCTCCGCAATCCGGTGCGCTTGAGTAGTACAAATCAGAGGAAAAAGTCTTGGACTGCCCACCTACTGAAACGTTAATATTTCCACAGAACAAACTGCTGCCTATCCAAAATACAGCTTGTCCAGTTGCAGAACCGCCGCCACCGCTGCCGCTCTTTACAAGTTGTTGTTTGGTACATTGCCCGCCTGATACGGTGACATTACCAGACCAATTGAGACCGGCACAAGAAGCGGTATAAGCATAAGTACCCGGTGCTAAATTAAAAGTGGCTGCGCCCGAGGCACCACACGCCGGCGCACCAGAATGGTAAGAATCGAGGGTTTTTGATTGTCCTCCTATGTTAACGGTAATATTGCCACAACCTAAATCCGATTGAGTCCAAAATAAAATACTACCGTTGACGAAAGTAAAATCAATACGCTCGGATGTACACGCTCCCGCGCTAATGGATATTGTGCCTTGTTTAGAAGCATTTGTTCCACAGGTTGCGGTGTAAGTGTATGTTCCAGGAGTAAGCTCGAAAACAGGGGCATCCACAGATGCACATGACGGAGCTGAAACACTATAATCTGTAATATATTTAGTTTGACCATTGATGGTTATTCCTGTTGACAAGGTGCAGCTCGCACCGTCGTTTCGCTCCCAAAAGATTACTTTTCCTTTTTTTCTGGTTTCACAATGCTCTCCTTCGTAATCCAGAGGACAAAAACAACTGCCATTTATACAGGTTCCGTCATTTAGACAGTATTGGCTATCGCAGGGATCTGATTCAGGAGAAGAACATGAATGAATAATAAATCCCAGTGCCAACATCAAGTAGAATAACTTTTTCATTGTAAATGGCTTGTAAAATGAACTACATACCAGTAGCCCGATAAGGGTAATGATTTTCACAATAGGTAAATGTTTTGGATTAAAAATGTGTTTTTCAAGAGAAAAAAGCGTCCTACCTATTGCGGGTTGTTATAATAGATAGGACACCTCATAGAATGAATCTTACGCGCAGGTAGCTTCTAATATAGCTATAGAGCCCTCTATTACTTCTTTTTCTTTTTTACCGACAAAAATTTTTGTAATTTTTAATATTGCAATAATGACTGGGGCAATCTTACAGATTAGCTTGAGCTTTTCGCCATCTTGCAGCGTACTGCTTGTAACAAGTGTTTTTTCATTGAAAGCTTGGATATCTGCTTCGGCTTTAGCTAGCAGATTGCTGATTTCTTCCATACTAGAAATGGTTACAGTTTGCATAATTGTGGATTTAGTTATTTGAATAAATATTTTACATTTTGTAAAAAAACCAGGGCTTAGTTTTTGGACTAAATAAAAGTGCAACGTTTTAACAAAACTCAATAAGTATTTATTTTTTTACAAAGATACCCGCTATGAGGTGCCTCCACAATTCCACTTTTGTGGAAAAAATAGTACCTGTACCTCTATTTTCCACAAAAGTGGAATGGGTAAACTGAACAAATCAAGCTATATTTATACTTCTATTGAGGGGAAGAAAATTTCGTTTTTATTATACATCTATTATTAAAATAGCGGCGTGCAGCGCATTAGTTGAATACTATAATCATGAGAAATAACATTAATATTGCTATCATCGAAGACATGGATAGCTATCGGCAGGAACTACAAACTGCAATCAATCATTCAGAAGGGTTGAACTGTGTGGAAACCTTTGTTAGTGCTGAAGATGCACTCCAGGGAATAAAAAGTATTCAACCGGATATTATACTGGTGGATATAGGTTTACCGGGTATGTCCGGTATTGAATTTATCCGAAAGATAAAGCATGAATCGCCGGGAGTGCTGTTCCTTATTATTACGATTATGGAAGATTCCGATAATGTTTTTCAGGCACTTGCTGCCGGTGCCAGTGGCTATATTTTAAAAGCAGAGCCCTTGAGCGAGATTATAGCGGCTATTCTTGAATTACAGGAAGGAGGGTCTCCCATGAGTTCGCTTATTGCCAGAAAAGTGGTGCGCTATTTTCACAAGCATTCGGAGACATCGTATGATAAATTACTGACTAAGCGGGAAAAAGAGGTGTTGGAATTGTTGGCTACCGGCAAACAATACAAAGAGATAGCGGATTTACTTTTTGTTGCACTGGATACGATTAAAAAGCATTGTTATAATATTTACGATAAATTGCATGTTTCTAATCGCACCGAAGCAGTAATTAAAATCAAGGGCGGTAAATTCTTGTTACCATTACTCGTTATAACTTGGCAAGCATTCATATCAGTGCTTACGTTATAGGGATTTCAAATCGGACTGCCGTGCCGTTTTTGGTAGAACTGATAGTACAATCACCACCGATACTGCGAAGCCGATCTACCATATTAGATAAACCATAACCCGGCGTAGTCAGTGTAGTATCAAAGCCTTTGCCATTGTCCTCCAGCGTAATGGATACTTTTTCTGGTGTCAGCGCGGTGAATTGTACCCGCACTTCTGTTGCATTCGCATGTTTAGCAATGTTATTTAATGCTTCTTTAAAAGAAAGTAATATCGTACGCCTCATTTCGCCTGAAATAATGGGATTAGGCATATCCATTGGTAGAATCACGGAGCACTTGATAGATAAAGGTTGAAACCAGTCAATGGCATACCGTTGCAAATAGGACATAAACTGCTCCAGGGTATCATATTGCGTATTTACCGTCCAGATGATTTCCCGAAGATTGGAATTGATCTCGCGGTTTGCTTTCAATATCTGATCTATTTCTTGTTCAGCAATTACCGGGTATTCAGTATGTTTCATTTTTTCTAATAAAAGAGAGATGGCGGATATTTGAGAACCCAAGTCGTCATGCATATCTTTAGCAATACGATTTCGTACGCGCTCCACTGCCAATTGTTTTTCCAATTCCATTCGTATCAGCTTCTCCCGACGGCGATAATAAGTAGTAACAATATACCATCCACTCCCCACTAAAATTAATAAAATGAATAGGCGAAACCACCAGGTTGCCCAAAAGGGGGGCTTAATAACAAGCTCTATTTGTTTGGACTGACCATTCCAAATACCATCAGAATTGGAAGCTTTGATGAGTAACTTATAATTTCCTGCTGGTAACCGAGCATAACGGATGAACCCTTGAGTGCCATTATCCACCCAATCCGCATCGTAACCTGCTAATTTACAACGAAATAAATTACTTCCCGGATCGCTAAATTCATTCGCTACTACTTCAAAAGACAGAGTGTTTTTATCATACGGTAATATTAGTTGTTGTATTTCGCTTACATTTTTAGCACCCATGCGAGCGCACCTGAGGTCAGTAGCTTCTTTATCATTAATTAATATTTTGACGATAGCAGGTCGAGCCGGTACTTGCAAATCCTGGATACTATCTGGATGAAACACATTAATACCATTTTTGCCACCCATCCAAATCTCGCCTTCCGGTGTTTGAAATGCCGCAAAGGGATTAAACTCCAGTCCCTGTAAACCATCTGCTACCGTATAACGACGAAATATATTGTCTGCAATATTATACCGAAGGATACCCTTATTACTACTCAACCAAAGATTGCCTTTTTTATCAGAAAATACCGAATAGAAAGCCAATTGGTCAATAGAAGGATCTTTAATTGAAATGCGCTCTAATTCTAATGTTGATTTTAAATAGCGGTATAATCCGGCATTGCTTGCCATCCATATATATTGGTCATCTTCTAGAAATGCATATATAACTGCGCCTAACGAATCTTTCTTAATAAAATGATACCCATTTAAGCCCTTTTCAAGAATTTGTATATTATAAAAGTCGGTATTAATAAAAAGTCGGTTTTTACGATCTTCGTACATCACCGTTGCAATTCTAATCGAATCAGTGCCTTTTAATTTTTTCCATTGATAGGGTTCTTGTAAGACGTAAATACCAGAATTATAAGAACTAACCAGTATAGTGCCATCGCTTAATTCCAGAAAATAATATAATCCCTCAGGTGCTTTTATTTTTTGAAAATGCCCATCTTCATATAGTACGCCTGTACTTTGATTGTCCGCTGAGATAGTCCAAATTCTACCTTTTCGATCCTTTAAAAGGTTATATAGGTAAATATCTTTACCAGCTAATGCAGTAAGTGAATTCCAATTAGCGGCAGCCTTACTCTTTTGCAAGAAATTCCTATTACCATTTGGTAAATTACCCCAGGCTGTATAAATATTCCCATTAAAATCCATACTTAAAGCATGAATATTTGCTGGAGTTACTATACCTTTCTCATTTGGAGGAGGATAAATCTGCTTAAATTTATTTTTAGGATAGCTCGCAAAGTCTAATCCATTCCCATGAATCGTTGCCCAGATCGTACCGGATCTATCACAAAAAATATTTTCGGTAAAGGAGTGTCGTAAAGTATGTGCATATCCAAATTGGGATTTGTAATTATTTGTAAAACGTTTACTTATAGAATCAAATATCCATACGCCATATTCACTGGCAAGCGCCAGCGAACCGTCTAGTAAAGCAGTAGCACAGTAAACATAAAAGTCTTGATACCCAGGCGGTTTAAAGAATTGACTAATTCGATTTGTTTTTAATGAAAATAAGCCCAATCCTTTATTGGTAGAAAGCCAAAGCGCAGTATCATTTTGCGATATGACATCATATAATTTTATTCCATCAATTTTTTCATATAAAAATTCCCGTGCTATCGCTTTATTATTATTAAAGTCGGTGATTTGAAATCCTTCTTTACTGGTGCCGTAAGCTAATACTTTTGTAAGATGCCCTTTTTTATCAAAAACCGGAAATGCCCGATTGGCTTCTGGAAATAAAGCATCTATAAAGTTAGGTTCGTGGCTTTTTATATTCCATTGAAATAATCCTTTTCCTGTCACTAAAGTATAGAATCTATTATTCTGAAGACCAACTGCATAATAGCCTTCTGTAATTAGTTTTTCTTGCGCGTCCTTAGCCCTTAAAGGTTGAAAGTTATCGTCCTTTCTTACATAACAATGCACCCCTTCATACGTACAAAACCAAATATTACCTTCGGCATCTTCAAAAAAACGCCCCTGTATATTCTGCCCCAATAAAGAAAGGCTATCCCCCGTTACTGGAGCATAGACCTTTACGTTTTTTCCATCATAGCGATTCAGTCCTTTAATGCTGCTAATCCATAAGAATCCTTTACTGTCTTGATACGTATAAAAATTGGTTGCTTCAGACAAGCCGGTTTCATTAGTCAAAGGATGGAACGCCAAGCCTTTTGACTGAGCTTTGATTAGCGAGGGTGTAGTGCAGGGAGTAAAATACTGATTAAAACAATAATTTTAACTATTCTCAAATCATATTATTTAATTATGATACTATTCTTCTTAAAGATTCTCTCATGTTTTCAACCAATTTTTTTACTGCTTCAACCTGATTTTTAGCAGATTCTATACTACCCAAAAGATAATCCAGTTTTATTTCATTATCAGTATAATCACTAACGTTCTTTATTTCATTATTAATAAATGTAATGATATCCTCTAATCTAACTAAGATATCCGATGTAGCACTCGTTCTTGTAGTACTCCTACTACTTAAACCTGCTCCTCCTCCGCAATAGGGAGGGCAAGGTGGAGCTACTGGCCAAAGAAATTGGTTAGCAGCATCCAATTTTGCATAAACAATTATAATCTCATCTACTATCGCATACTGTTTCTTATTTTTGTCATCTATATATTCGAAAGCTTTAAGAATCATTGCATCGTGGTATCCTGCAATACCGCCAACAATTTTATCCACAGCTTTTAAATCTTCTTCCTTATATTGAGGAATTGATTTACTGGCTGGCTCTACTCTTTCTACAGAACCTCTTTTTAATAACATGATGATAAATTTTTATAAATTATTAAAATGTTTTTTTTGAATAAATATTACTATTAAGTACTTGTTTGGGGTCTGATTTCCGTTGGAGAGTTCGTTGGTTGTTTCTGTTATTTTTTTAAATAATCTATAATAATTGTCATAGGTATTATGTTTGGGAAAATGCTTTAGCATAGCATATGTAAAGTAGGAATTAC
>CAZJXN010000022.1:0-44155 GCA_964549655.1 uncultured Saprospiraceae bacterium | reverse complement strand
TTATTTGCATATTCATTTCGGTTTGGCACAAATTTATAAATTAAACCCAGATTCAAACTGTCTGTTACACAACATCCGGCATTGAAAAATGGCGCAATTTAAACCGAGTGTTAAATTTTTAAGATTATAAGCACCAGAAGCACCAAAAGTACATTGTTTTTTCTTACATTTGCTACACAGTACAAATTCATAATCTAACACGCAAAACAAGCGACCTTCCGAAATAGACGTAAAACCGACTTTGCAACACCCGGTTTTAGCAAAATCTGTCTATAATCCTATAGAACATCAAAAGTAACTAAGCAACTACACCAATTACATTCTATTCCCGCTTTGGAAAACTAAAAACATCCTGCTCACAAGTGGTTTCGGCGATGACATGGCGTTACTATGAGCTTTCGGTTAGTCCGAGAACCAGCTTAAATCTTTTATTAAACATTGAAAAAAAGTTCAGATGGCGATTACTCTACGTACCAAAGCGCTGCTCTTAGCGGCAGGGTTGTTCAGTGTATTTGTGCTACCTGCGCAAAACCACCTCATTACAGAGCGCAATATTCGGGATTGTGACGGCTTTTTCTTGGACAGTGGCGGTCCGAGAGATAAGTATGAAAATAATGAGAATTACACCACCACGATTTGTCCTGATACGACGGTGGGCACCCATGTACAATTGATTTTTTCCCGACCCGATATTGAAACCAAAGATGCACTCTGCTTTTTTGACGGTCCTACGGTCACTGCGCCTTCCTTGGAATGCATAGACAACGCGACCAATCAAGGCTTCACGATACAAGCCACAGCATCCAACCCGAGTGGATGTATCACGGTGACTTTCAAATCCGATGCCGGAAGCGTTTTTGTGTCCAGTAGAGGCGAAGGTTGGAGTGCGGAGATTAAATGCGTCGCAGCTTGTCAGACGATTTTGGCGGAAATGGTCTCTACGGATCCCATCGTCGTGCCGGCAGATACAGGTTGGATAGATGTGTGTCCTGGCGAGCGCATCTCGTTCACTGCTAGAGGTAAATATCCGCAGAACGGTATATTTTATCAGCATTCCGATGCAAACTCTGAATTCACTTGGTTTTTTGAAGACGGTACAAGAGCAGTCGGCCCCAGTGTGACGCACGCTTACCAGAAGTCGGGCGGTTATATCGTACAAGTACAAATAAAAGATAAACGAGGTTGCACCAGCACCAATCTCATCAGCCAACGGGTGCGCGTATCTAATAAACCAACTTTTGCAATTGGTGATAGTATTCCACAAGAGATTTGCGTGGGCGACACGTTTGCGTTAAGCGCAGTAGTCAATGAAGTGAATCGAACGTACGCAGTCTCCGCAGAAACAGGCGAGGGGTCTTTTCAAGTAGGTGGCGCACGTTCCGACTCTTTGGCACTGCCCGATGGGGACGGTACATCTTACGAAACAATGTTGCGATTCAGTAATTTCTCACCCGGACAAACCCTCACCAATATAAGTGACATCCAAAGTATCTGTGTCAACATGGAGCACAGTTGGATACGCGACCTCAAAATATCCATCACTTGCCCCAATGGACAAACCGATACGCTGCACAATTTTGGCGGTCGCGCAGGTTCTGAAACGTATCTGGGTGTGCCGATAGACTTTGATGGTACAAATCCTACGCCCGGCAAAGGTTTTGATTACTGTTGGGTAATGGGTGCTCCCAACGGTACTTGGTTAGAATATGCCAACCGATTGAGACCCAGAACGTTACCAGCGGGCGATTATGCACCATTTGAATCCTTTGATAAATTAGTCGGCTGTCCGCTCAATGGAGAATGGAAAATCAGAGTAGAAGATTTGTGGAAAATAGACAACGGCTATATCTTCTCTTGGGGTATTAATTTTCAACCTTCTTTGTTTCCAAATTTAGAGAAATTCACCAACCAAATTGTAGACTATTCTTGGAAAAACAATGGCTCTATTTTCAATTTTTCGCAAACCGATATACAAGCTTCGCCACGAAATGCGGGCACTGCCAGCTATGTTTTCAGCATCACCGACGATTTTGGCTGTAATTATGATACCACCGTCAACGTGACCGTACTGCCGCCGACGCACCCGAATTGCCGCAATTGCGAGCAAATTTTAATACCCGAAAAAGATACCGCAGTTTGCGATGTACAACCGATTCCTTTGAATGTAGGCGTTCCGATTACACAACAACAAACGCCCGTTTTATTTGAAACCACCCCTTCTTACACGTTTGGAGCGGATACGCATGGACCTTCCAATCCCTATTTGTCTCCCATCAATGTGTCGGGTATTTTTCCAACTACCATTAACAATGTAAATCAGCAGATTGACTCGGTTTGTATAGATATTGAAACAGATTGGCTCGATGATTTAGATATATTTTTGGTCTCGCCTTCCGGCAAACAATTAGAATTGACGACCGGTAATGGCGCGGATTCTGATTTTTACACGCATACTTGTTTTAGACCTGGTGCTACTAATAATATTCGTGCTGGACAACCGCCTTTCACCGGCACGTATGCGCCCGAAGGCAATTGGAGTGATTTGAATGGCTCACCCACCATCGGCAATTGGAAATTGAGAGTGATTGACCAAAGAGGCGTGGACGGCACGGGTGTGTTGAAATCTTGGTCTATCGCATTCCGCTCTACGAACGCCATCAATTACACCTGGACTCCTTCCGCCGGTTTATCTTGTGCCAATTGTCCGAATCCGACTGCCACGCCTGCCAGAACGACTAATTACGTGGTCACAGCGCGTGACAATTACAGTTGCGTTTCTACCGATACACTTACATTAGGCGTGTTTGGCAATGCGCCGGCTCCTCAAGTGACCTGTTCCATCACAGGCGACACGGCTTTGCAATTTAATTGGTTGCCCGTCAATGGTTTTCCATCCTTTGAAGTAAATCCAATTGTGAATGGCGTACCAATGGGCTGGCAAGGTCCGGTCAACGATATAAAATACATCCTGTCTGGTTTATCCAATAACGATACGGTCACGATGGACGTGCGCGCTTTCACAGGCGGCAACGCAACGAATTGTGTAATAGACAGCGGCTCGGCTACTTGTGCCTTTATCATTTGTGAATTGGTCATTGATTCGATTTCCGCTAAGCCGGCGGATTGTCATGGAAACAGTACAGGTACGGCTTCGGTGTTTGTTTCGCAAGGCGTGGGCGTTTTAAAATATAGTTGGAGTGATACCTTGCAGCAAATCGCACCCAATGCCGTTTTCCTAAAAGCAGGAAATTATAAAGTCACCGTCACCGATGCCAATGAATGTATTGGGGTGGGGAATATTACTGTCCAACAACCGGATTCTATTGCGATTGCCCCAGCTATCACAGATGCGCTTTGCGTAGGCGAATCCAATGGTGTCATCACTGCCAACGTGAGCGGCGGTATCGGAAATTATAATTACGCTTGGAGTACCGGACAAACGAGTAAGACTGCAACTGCTTTAAAAACAGGAACTTATACCGTGAGCGTCACCGATGCTAATGGCTGTAAAAACCAACAAGCAATCTTTGTAGATGAACCCACCACCGCCTTGAGCGTAGCAGTCACCCAAACCCTCTTAGGCTGTAATGGTGCAAAAAAGAACGAAGTCAGGGCAGTAGCAGCAGGCGGCACAGGCAATGCTTATAAATATACTTGGAGCAATGGTCAGACGACTGCCACGGCTACCAATTTAGATTCTATAAGTTATACGGTAATGGCTGCAGATTCTAATGGTTGTAAAGCAGCACAAACTTTAAAAGCGACCGATTTAGCACCGATTACAACGAATCTCATCATTTCTCAACCTACTTGTGATGGTTCCAAAGATGGCGCAATGGGTGTCAATATCGTCACGGGTGGCGTCGGTAAAAATGAGCGAGATTATACCTTCCGTTGGAGTACTGGTCAGACGGGCAATGCAATTAAAAACTTAGCAGGTGGTGCTACATATGCCGTCACTGTTACAGATGCACAAGGTTGCACCGGCATTTCATCGCGCTTGCTCGAGCAGCCACCAGCAGTTGCCTTTGAGGTGGATGTAAAAAATGCACTTTGTTTTGGAAGTGATGACGGCTCGGCTACCGTGCTGAATCCGACTGGACAAGGCACGCGCTATACGTTCCGTTGGGATGAACGCGCCAAGAATCAAGCGACCGCCGCAGCTGCCAGCCTCACCGCCGGTAGTTACAGCGTGACCGTCACCGATGAAAAAGGATGTATCAGCTCCAAAACCATCAGCATCGCACAGCCCACGAAAATCGAAACGAAGTTTGAAATTAAAAATAGTCTTTGTTTTGGAGATGATAAAGGCGCGGTTGCTGTAAAAGCCAATGGTGGCACACCTACTTACACTTATGCTTGGTCAAACAATACTGCCACCGATAAACTCAATGCCATCGTAGCCGGTACGTATCAGCTTACGGTCACCGACGCGAACGGCTGTATCCACACTTCGGCTGCCGAAGTGAAACAACCTACGCAACTCATCGCAGCATTGACCCCGCTCGACCCTGCTTGCAATAAAGGACGCGACGGCAGTATCGCCATCGTCCCGACGGGCGGCACTTCCCCGTACCAGTTTAGCTTAGACAATAAGAATTTCAACAACATCAGCAAGCTCATCGGATTAAAAGCAAATAATTACAACATCTATGTCAAAGACGCGCAAGGCTGCACCATTGTAGATAAAGTAGAAATCAAAGACCCGCCGCGATTCGTCGTAGATGCCGGCAATCTTTCGTACACCGTGCGGCTTGGCGACAGTATTAATCTGAGTGCTGCTTCTATCAATGGAGTTGGTACGGTTTCTTATGTTTGGTCTGCGCCGTATGAAGGTACTTTGAGTTGCTCGGAGTGCGATAGCGTGTTTGCCAAACCCGAAAACATGATCATTTACGAACTGTATGCAATAGACGAAAAAGGCTGCGAAGCAACAGACAAAGTCACGGTCATTGTACAAAAAATACGCGAAGTAGCAGTCCCCACCGGCTTCACACCAAATGCGGATGGCATGAACGACCTGTTGATGGTACACGGCTTATCGGGCACGAAGATTAAGTCCTTCCGCGTCTTCGACCGCTGGGGCGAACTCCTCTACGATTTTGGCGACTTCATGATCAACGACAAAGCGAACGGCTGGGATGGAAACTTCCGCAGCGCACCTGCAAGCGCGGGTGTCTATATCTGGCAACTTGAAGTAGAATACGTAGACGGTATGACGGAGATTTTGAAAGGACAAACAACGTTAATTCGATAAAGGAGGATGGGAAGATAGGAGGATTTATAACGTGTTCCTATCCTACCAGGTTCCAAAAAAAATCATTTTCATTGAAAAGAGGATAGGAAGATGGGAAGATAGGAGGATGTTTAACGTGCTCCTATCCTCCTATCCTCTTATCCTCCCAAAATCCTTATTATGAAATACATCTTTACAATCCTATTTTTCAGCTTTTTAGTGATTCAAATTTCAAAAGCGCAAGACCCACGTTTCGCGCAATTCTACGCGTCGCCCTTGCAACTCAATCCTGCCATGACAGGCGTGTACGAAGGGCAATTCCGCTTCATCGCCAACTATCGCGAGCAATATAATAGTCTGCTTGGCAATCAGCCGTTTCGTACTATCTCAGCGGGCTTTGATATGCGCCACCAAGTGAATCGCGGCAACTATGCAGGTTTTGGTGTAACAGTCCTTCGGGATGCGGCTGGCTTGTCCAATTTCAGTCGGCAGACGGGCGCGTTGAGTGCTTCGTTTATGAAACAACTCGGCGGCGGTCGCTATTCCCACAATGACCAATACCTGATAGCCGGTGCGCAAATCGGATTTGGACAACAAGGCTTGGACTGGAACAAACTCTGGTTCAGCAATCAATATGATACCGATAACGGTGTCATCAACGTAGACAACCCAACGGGTGAAAACTTTGTAACGGACAATTCTAAAATGTACCTCGACTTCAATGCTGGTATCCTGTGGTACGCGCTGTTTGAAGAAAATAGAAGCATTTATTTTGGCGGTGCTTTCCATCACTTGAACTCGCCAAACGTTTCTTTCTTAGAACAATCAAGTGAAATCCCGCGTCGTTGGGTGGTGCATGGTGGTGGAGAAATTCCATTTACCAAAGAACTCAGCCTGCTACCGGCAGTCGCTGTGATGGCACAAAATAAATCCATGAGTACCACGGCGGGTGCGAATTTCCGCTTTACCAATCGCGAGTGGCGAGAGCTGGCATTGCGGGCTGGCGCGTGGGCACACGTTGTGAATCAGTTGGAAAGTGGCTTTGCCTTGGATGCGATTACCGCTACCGCTATTTTAGAATTAGAACGCTGGAACCTCGGCTTCAGCTACGATATAACTGCCTCCAAACTCACCACAGCCAACAATGGGCGCGGTGCTTTTGAAATGTCGCTCATTTATACCCATCCGGCAAAGTCGCGGGCAAGAGTGAATTGTCCAAATTTTTGATAGGGTAGCGGGAATAAGGTAGAGGATACAGAGATGCCCACGCAAGTAAAAGCGTTCTACGGATTGGAGCCGTAGAACGCTTTTTTGCTATGCTATAGTTGTATCCAACACGGGAGGAGCGGTAACTATTACCTTCGCATCGCTTATCGTATTGGAATTGACTTCAAATCCCCACGCGCCCAACTCCTGCTCTCTGCCTCGAAAGCTGCCCAGCAGCACATCACGTACCGAGCGCACCACGTAGGCTACCGTATTCGGGGTTTTAGAATTTTGCCCTCGGTCAATGCCCAGCGCAATATTACGGGTTTGGGTCGCTTTTTCCTTGTCGCGACTGGTCTGTCCGGCTTCGTTTAGTTTCTGTTCGGCTTCATACAGTCGCTGTTGCAGATTGTCTAAATTAAGCGAGGAAAGCAAGCTATTGGCACCGTCGTTGTAGTGTTTTTGCAATACGCTTTTAGCTAAGGCAACCAGCGGCTCGGTTCTGCGAGGAATAATCACCTGCACTGCACCTTTGGGAGAGTTGACCACATAGCCCCAGTCACCGAGTACGCGCTCGTTGCCCCGATACTGCCCCAGTAGGATGTCCCTCGCGGCGGCAAGAAAATAGCGTACCGTGCCTTCGGTAAATGAGTTTTGGGTATCGTGCAATCCCAATATCAGGTTGCGCTCTTCATTCAGCTTTTCTTTTTGGCGGTCGAGTTTGTTGCGGCGCTCATTTTCAGTACGGGCAGTGTTCAATTGAACCTGTAGTTGATCGGCTAAGGTGGGAGATAATTTGCTATTGGGTCCATCTTGCTGATGTTTTTGCAAAATACGGTCCGTGAGTGCAAATAGTCGGTCGGCGTTGGTCGGTATTACGACCTTAAAATACCTTTTGCTCATTATAAATTTGAATTTGTGGTGTTAATAAAAGATTTATCAGGGACAAAATTAGTTGCTTTTTCAATTGAATATAAATAAAATACGATGCGTTGTGACAGGATAAATTGTTGCAATATCGTTTGCCGAATACACCAAAAGCAAGACCGAAAAACAGCTTTTCAAGTAGTCTTTCGCAGCGTGTAATGTTGGTTAATACTTTTGATAATCTGACTTCATTTCATCGTATCAAGTCTTTTTGGCATCAAAACAAGCCATTTTGTTGTCAATTCATCACTACGCGCCTTCGCCGCATGATATTTTGTCGTCGCCGTATCATTGCAGTGAGTCAACTTATCATTGCACGTTGTACAAAGGTCGTTTTATGTTTTCAATCCCCCACTTTTGGAGGAATAAGTATCAAATTGTGACATCATTGCATGATACGTTAAAGCCAAAAAAGGAGTATTTAATTCCATAATATCATGTGGGGACAACAAACAGGGAAGCGGCAACCGCACAATATCATCCGGCGATACCAAAATATCATGCGGCGAAGACCTAGAAACAGCCCGTACACTCTACATTTCGTACTTCATCTGGCAAACGGGTAGCCGTAATAATTAAGTGGTTTTTATTTTCATACTTCCTATCCTCCTATCCTCCCATCTTCCAATTTTTTGCTATATCTTTGCTCGAACGACCTTAAATTCTACTGACAAATCATAACCACACATGAAGAAGATTCTCCTACACAAATCCGTAGTAGCGCTCCTATTGCTATTTGTTTGTTTCAAGCCCGTATATGCTGCACTCGCTGTTGGCGACATCGCCTTCGTAGGTTTTAATGCAGATGGCAATGACGATGTTGCTTTCGTAGCACTGACCAATATTGCCGCAGGTGAAGTGATCATTTTTGAAGACAATGAGTGGAACGGGAGCGCATGGGTAGATGCAAACGAGAACGCTTTCATTTGGACCGCCCCTGCCGGAGGGGTTAGTGCCGGAACGATTGTCCAAATCAGTAGTGTAAATACGGGGTCCCCTACAACCAACCTCGGTACGGTCGCTTTTGGTGCTACTGCAACTTATGGAAATAATAGAGGTATTAGCGGCGGTGATGAAGTCATTTATGCTTATCAAGGTACAAGAGCCAGTCCTTCTTTTATAACCGCAGTAGCTAATGGTGGTTACGTCGCTGCCAACGGTACACTTCCTGCAAGTCTTACGCTTGGTACAAATGCTATCAATCTGGCTGCATTAGACGATGATTTGGATATAGCTTCTTTTACAGGATTACGTAATAACCAAGCAACTTTTGGTGCTTATCGCTCCATTATAAATACGCCGAGTAATTGGAATTTTCAGGATGGGAGTGGTGACCAGTCCACAGATGTCACTGCGCCAGATGTGCCTTTTAGCATGACGGCTTTTACTATATCGGCTACCCCTACCCTTTCCATCAACGACGTTTTGTTGAATGAAGGAAACATGGGCACTACCACCTTTACATTTACGGTTTCACTTTCAGCACCCGCAGGCGCAGGGGGTGTGACTTTTGATATTGCTACTGCCGATGATACAGCTCAAGACGATAACCCTTCGTCGGAAGATAATGATTATGTGGCAAAATCGCTGTCGGGTCAAACGATTCCGGCAGGTGGTAGCACCTACACCTTTGATGTGTCAATCATTGGCGATGTAAGTATAGAATCGAACGAGCCCTTTTTTGTCAATGTAACGAATGTCTCTGGAGCAACGACAAGCGATGGGCAGGGGCAAGGCACGATTTTAAATGACGATGCCGTCAATACCCTACCCACCATCGCCCTCGATGTCACCACCACCACTAATTTCTTAGACGGCGGCGTAGCAATTGCTCCGGCAAGTCCTTACGCGGTGAGCGGCGTTATCAGTGATCCAACCGACCCGGGAGCTACGCTGGGCATTGATTTTACCATCGGTGACGTAGAGACGGCAGCGGCTATTCTTACCTTGACAGCTTTCAGTAGTAATACCAGTGTCGTACCTAATAATGTTGCGAATCTAGTGCTGAGTGGCGCTGGCGCGAATCGCAAATTGAAAATCGTACCGGTCGGTATTGGCTATGCCACCATCACCGTGACGGTGACCGACGGCGGCAGCGCTACCAATAGTTACACCATCGAATACGCAGCTTCGGCAGCATCTACTACGACGAGTACGAGTCGCTTCCATACTGGCGCAAGCGACGCTTCGACTGCCGTAGCCATTGATGCGGATTATATGTTGGTAGCCGATGATGAAGACCAGACGATTCGTTTGTACGATCGGACAGATTCGGGTTTACCATTGGCAGCTTTTACCTTTACCAGTTCGCTGGGCTTGACGGATATTTCTGGTGGCGGCATACCACGGGAGGTGGATATCGAGGCTTCTACCAAAGTGGGCAGTACCATTTATTGGTTGGCTTCGCATGGCAATTCGAGCAGTGGTAATGACCGCCCCAATAGGGAACGTATCTTTTCAACGACTGTGGGTGGTAGCGGTGCTGCTACGACGCTTACCTTTGGTGGATATTATAGGTTTTTAGAAGACGACCTCCTCGCTTGGGACAATGCCAATGGACACGGTTTGGGTGCAGGATTTTTAGGTTTACAAGCCAGTGCAGCGGTTAGCGTTGTTCCCGAAGCAGTCGGTGGCGTAGGATTTAATATCGAAGGCTTGACTTTTGCAGCTGATAATACCACGGCGTACATCGCTTTCCGCGCGCCTATTGAGCCGACGAGCGCTCGCACGAAAGCGTTAATCATACCGGTTACAAATTTTACCACTATTTTGAATGAAATGGGCGGCGCGAGCGGCTCGGCGACGTTTGGCGCACCCATTTTTCTTGATTTAGGTGGACGCGGTATTCGCAGTATCGAAAAAAACAGCAACAACGAATACCTCATCATCGCTGGTCCGGCAACGGGCACAGGCGATTTCAAATTTTATACCTGGACAGGTGTGGCTACGGATGCGCCTATCGAACGGGCTGGAGATTTATCTTTCGTTTACAGCGAAAGTGCGTTTGAATCCATCTTGGAAGTACCCAATCCGCTCACGGCGGCTTCCAGCATTCAAGTGTTGATGGACAATGGCGACCGCATTTGGTACAATGATGCTACCATTTCTAAAGCACTGCCCAGAGTCAATTGGGAAAAATTCCGCAGCGATCTTGTCACGCTCGGCGCAACCGTCATTCCAACGGTAGAATTTACGGCTACCGACAACGGCGCTTCCGAGACTGGTCCTGACGCAGGCACATTCCGCATTACGCGCACGGGCGCGACCACTTCTATGTTGACCGTGAATTACACCATTTCCGGCACGGCGGTAGGCGCAGATTATACGCCGACGCTGACCGGCACGGCGATGTTTAATAATGGGGAGTCTTCGATAGATATTATTGTAACCCCAGTAGATGATAATCTGGTAGAAGGCAACGAAACGCTGATTTTGACGCTCACCGATGCGGCTCCTTATGACCTAGGTGCTAGTGCTGCCGCTACTGTTACTATCATTGATAATGAAGCTGCCGTACCCGTACCCACTACGACGACCATTAGTTCCAATCTAAATCCATCCTTCACGGGTAATAATGTCACATTCACGGCGACGGTAACCAGCGGCGGCAATCCCGTGACCCTCGGAACCGTGACCTTCACGGAAGGGGCAACCATTTTAGCCGCTAATGTAAACCTCAACGGCAGCGGACAAGCCGGTTTTTCAATTAGTACCTTGACCGAAGGCAGTCATAACATTACCGCGACCTACAACGGGACGAGCAGTTTTCTTACGAGCAACGGCTCGGGCACGCAGACCGTGAACAACGTCACTGTAGTGAATGGCAATAGCTTTTGCAATGTAGGCGTAATCACCCTCAACGACGGGAATCCCGGCGGGATCACAGGGACGCCAGCGACGCCTTATCCTTCCAATATTTTTGTGTCGGGCTTAGTGGGTACAATCCAATCCATAACGGTGGATTTAAACGGTTTGACACATAATAGAGCCAGTGATATTGACCTGCTGCTCGTAGCGCCTACCGGAGGGAAATTCCTTATGATGACAGGCGTTGGGCAGTTCTCTTTATATAGTAATACCAATCTTACGCTGAGCGATGCCGCAGCAAGTGCATTACCCCAAGTTGGTGCGATTCCGAGTGGAACTTACCGTCCTGCCAGCTACGAATTAACTAATATCTTTCCGGCACCCGCACCGGCAAGTCCTTACAATCAGCCAGCGACTCAAGGCGCGGCTACTTTTGCCAGTGTATTTAACGGTTTAGATCCAAATGGTACCTGGAGTCTGTACGCAACAGATGATACGACGAATATTATTGGCAGTATAAGCAAAGGCTGGTGTTTGAATATAAACACACCACCACCTTGTACTCCTCCTGATATCAGCGACGAACCCGATGCGGTTATCGTTTGTGCGGGCAGCGCGACTTCTTTCACCGTAGCCGCCAGCGGCTCGGGTACGCTTTCCTACCAGTGGCAGGAAGATGGTATAGACCTTACGAACACGGGCGTTTATAGCAATGTAACCACCGCTACTTTAAACATTAGCGATGTCACTGGTTTGAATGGTAAACAATACCAGGTCATCATTACCAATGATAATGGTACGTCAGATGATGCCAGCGACGATTGTTCCAGCACCAGTGAGGAAGTGATGCTGACGGTTTTTGACCCACAAGCCGGTACGCTTAGCGCTACCAATCCGGTCATCTGCGCCGGTGAAACAACTACGTTGAATTTTACGCCTACTGCGGGCTTAACGGTCGTTGGTTGGTTTTTGGATGATGCAGCAGCAGGTTGCAATCCGACGGGCTCGAGTTTAAGTACCGGAACGACCTTTAATGTAAGTCCAATCGGAACGACGAGTTATGCCGTAGTGGTACAAAATAGCGATGGTTGCCGAGATACTGCTTGTGTGACGATTAATGTCAATCCAAAACCCAACATCACTGCCAGCGCTACCCAAACCACTATCTGCGCCGGTGAAACAACTACGTTGAATTTCACCCCTACCACCGACGTAGCCGTCGTTGGCTGGTTTTTGGATGATGATGATGCAGGTTGCAATCCAATGGGTGGCAGTTTAAGCACTGGTACTACTTTTGACGTAAGTCCCAGTGTCACCACCACTTATGCCGTAGTGGTTGAAACGGATAGTGGTTGCCGCGATACCGCTTGTGTGACCATTAATGTCAATCCAAAACCCGACATCACAGCCAGTGCTACTAATACCACCATCTGCGCCGGTGAAACAACTACGTTGAATTTTACGCCTACTGCGGGCTTAACGGTCGTTGGTTGGTTTTTGGATGATGCAGCAGCAGGTTGCAATCCGACGGGCTCGAGTTTAAGTACCGGAACGACCTTTAATGTAAGTCCAATCGGAACGACGAGTTATGCCGTAGTGGTACAAAATAGCGATGGTTGCCGAGATACTGCTTGTGTGACGATTAATGTCAATCCAAAACCCAACATCACTGCCAGCGCTACCCAAACCACTATCTGCGCCGGTGAAACAACTACGTTGAATTTCACCCCTACCACTGACCTAACCGTGGTCGGTTGGTTTTTGGATGATGATGATGCAGGTTGCAATCCGATGGGTGCGAGTTTAAGCACCGGTACTACTTTTGACGTAAGTCCCGGTGTCACTACCACTTATGCTGTGGTGGTTGAAACGGATAGTGGTTGCCGCGATACCGCTTGTGTGACGATTACCGTCAATCCTTTACCAACCATCACGCTTGGCGCGAATCCAGTTGTATGCGCAGGTGAAACCAGCGCTAACTTAGCTTTCACCGCTACAACGGGCAGTCCCAATCAATACAGTATTGATTTTGCCGATAACAGTTTTGCTGATGTAACCAATGGAGTATTAGGCAGCAGCCCGATTGTCATCGCTGTTCCAGCAAATGCGGCGGTAGGCACTTACAACGCTACCCTCACGGTGCGCAACAGCACGACTACTTGCGGAAGTCAGACTTACAACATTTCGGTAAGAGTATTGAATTGCAACATCGTCGTCAGTGATCCTTGTAGTTGTAAAAATAATGCCACGACTTTAGTCAATGGGCAGTTCAATGAAACGGTTACCATTATCGCGCCTTCGGGTCAGACCTGGACGGTAAGTGCAGTTAATAATTTATATCAAACCACCAGTCCAGCACCACCTGCTGCGCCTACGCTGATTGCAATCGGCACTGCTTTCACAGAAACACCGAATGGCGATGGTACGAGCACGTACACCCTCGCAGGTTTAACAGTAGATGCAACCAGCTACTCCCTCTCCGCAACCAATGGGATAGGAACCATCCTTTCCATCAACAATATCTGTTATTATCCAAATCCAGCCATTACTGGATTAGACCCTGCTTACTGCGCGGATGAACCAGCAGTGACCCTGACCGGCACGATTGACCGAGGGGATGGACAAACGGCGATCACGCCACAATCAGCAGTATTTGATATAAATGGCACGGTAGCTACCCAGTTTGATCCGCAAGCGCTGGGCGCAGGTACTTACAATGTAGGCTTTACAGTAGATGCGGCGGCAGAAGGTGTCACTTTCCCCGGTTGTGTGCAAGCAGTGAGCCAAGTGGTACGTGTTGACCCGCAAGTAACGGTAGATGCCGGTACACCGCAAACGATTTGTCGCACTAAAACTTTAGCCTTGAGTGCCTTGAATCCAAGTGTGCAATACAGCGGCACGGTTGCTGATTTGATTTACACTTGGAGTTTTGTAGAAGCAGGTAACAATGGCACGTTAACCGGTACCAGCAGCACCGATTTGAATGCGGGCACGTACACCCCCGGACCCGATGCCATTGTGCGCGGTTATGTGACTTTGCGTTTAACGGTGGATAATCCAAATGACGCATGTGAGCCGGTGAGCGATACGGTTCGGGTGAATATTTTAAATGTGGATTGTGGAAAGTTCCCTTGGAATGGGAATTAGGGGGTGATAGGGTGATCGTTTAAAGGGTTCAATGTCTGTTCAAAAGGGCATTGAACCTTTAAATATTCAACCCCAACTATAACCTTCTATTTTTTTCTTATATCTTTGAGGAGACGACCATATATATACTAACAAATCATAACCATGAAACAAGTCATACACAGCCTGCTACGGCTATGCCCTGCAATATCTAACACGAATATACCAGCAGGCAAGCCGCTATTTTCCACTTTCCCGAATGCTTTTCGTTCCCTCTTGCTGGCAATCGTGCTATGTTGTAGCGCTCCGGCATTGCTGGCTCAACCTACCTGGACGGGTATTATAAGTACCAACTGGAATGATCCCGGCAACTGGATGCCCGCTGTGGTGCCCACTGCTGCCGACGATGTGATTATACCAAATACAGCGAACGATCCCGTCATCATGGGCAGCACGGCGGCAGTAGCCCAATCCGTGACAGTGCAAAGCGGCGCTACGCTCACTATCCAAAGCATGGCAAGTTTAAGCATAGAAGGCGATGCCAACTTTGCTATCTACAATGAAGGGAGCGTGAGCAATAGTGGTACGATTACCATTGGAGCGACGGTGAGTCCAGGATTTTATGGCATTCGAAACTTCGATACTTTTGACAATGAGACAGGTGGCACTATTTCCATCAATCTCGGCAATATTGGTATCAATAATGCGCTGGGTACATTGACCAATGCTGGTACTATAAAAATAGGCGATGTCGCTATTCTGAACAGCACAGGCGTTTATAATGAAGCGGATTTTCAAAACCTTGCCACTGGCATACTGGAAATTAGCAGAACCAGCGGTTCGGGTTTCCACAATCTAGCGACTGGTACGCTTACCAATGCTGGTACAATCACCTTTGGTAAAGAAGCGGCTGTTAATGGTCCGGGTTTCTACAACTTCAACGAGATTGAAAACCAGGCAAATGCGGTGATTAATATAGATCGTACCTCAACCGCCATTGATAACCGACCCAATACCAGTTTTACCAATAAGGGACTGATTGTCATCGGCGCTAATTTTAGTGTGGGCGGTGCTGGCATTTACAATCAAGCGGGGGTAACCTTTCTAAATACGGGTGGCGAAATTCGGATTGACCGTAACGGCAGCGCTGCTATTGACAATAGGGAAAATGCTACTTTTACGACTACCGGATTAATTATAATTGGTGCGAACGCTAATGCAGGAGGACTTGGTATTTACAACAGCGGTGCTGACTTTACAAATGACGGAGGCGAAATTCGGATTGATAGGGTCTTTAGTAGTGGTATCCACAATACGTATTCCTCTGTTTTTGTCAATCCAAACTTCATTCGCACACCGGGCTCTTTTTCCAATCTCAATGGTGGGATCATTACCATTGGCGCTAATATGGCTAGTGCTATCAGCGGTCCGGGAATATACAATGAGTCCTATGATGGAAGTGTGATAAGCACCTTCACCAATGCGGGAACAATCAGTATCAATCGGGCTGGTGTTGGTATTCAGAATAATACCTATTCCAGTTTTACGAACGCAGGTGATATCACCATCGGGGATGTCGTTATGAATGGGAATTCTGGTCCGGGTATTACCAACTATGGTACTTTCATGCACAACAGCGGGGACATTCAAATTGATAATACCGGAAGCGGTATTTATAATACGAATAGCTTTACCAGTGCTGGCAATATTATTATTGGTAGTCTTGCCAATATAACTAATGGTCCGGGCATCACCAATTATGGCACTTTTAGTAATAACGGAGGCAATATTGATATAGACCGGGTGGCTAATAATTTCACCTCTGCGATTTACAGTTCCGGTGCCACCAGTATATTTAACAATAGTGGCACTTTGGATATTGGTACACTGGCAAGTATGGCTGGTATAGGAATTTCGGTAGAGTCCAAGGGTACCTTCAATAATCTCGCAGCCGGCAAAATCACCATCGAACGCACTGCCAGCCAGGGTATTTCTAACAATAGCACCTTTAATAATGCAGGAACGATTGATATTGGATTGACCACCAGCATTGGCGAACGAGGAATATTGATGTCGTTTAATGCGGTATTATTTAAAAACGAAGGGACTATTTCTATTGACCGAGCCACGGTGCATGGTATTTATCATGGCACTGGAACTTTCGAGAACTCCGGCACGATTGATATCGGAAAAACCATTGGCATTGGCAACTATGGCATATACATCAGCGGATTCTCTGGTACTAGGATCTTTAACAACCTGGCAGATGGCGAAGTCAATATTGACCGGGCGAACATCACCGGTTTGCGCCATGACAATGGTACGTTCACCAACGACGGTACACTCAATCTGGGAAGTATCGCCAGCATTGGCAGTTGGGGATTTTGGAACCAGGCGACCTTTAATAACAATGCCACCGGTGTAATCCACGTCAACCGCACGAGTATGACCGGCATGATTAATAATGCCAATACTTTTACCAACTCTGGCGAAGTATATATTGGCGACTTGGCGGCAGTGGGCAATCACGCACTTTATAATGCTCTTGGAGCTACCGTTAGCAATAAGGCTTGTGCCTTGCTGTCTATTTTTGCGCCGCTCGATAATCTGGGTACGTTAGTTCAGGAAGGTTTGTTTAAAGTCAATACGCTGGTGGCGCATACTAATACCCCCGGCTTTACCAATAATGGAGTCATCGAATATTTTCAAGGAAATCCCATTCCGAACGTAACGAACAACGACCTCATCGCCGATCCTTTCTCTGGTATCTGTGATGATGGCATTTTGGAATTTGGCGGCATGAACAGCTTTACGGTAGCTACGACCTGGTATCAGGATGAATCCTTGACCATTCCGGCGGGTACTTACGATCCAATGACGAATACTTTCACTCCCTCCGGGATTCCAGCAGGTACCACTACGCTTTATTTCGAGGTCACTGACGATGCCAATAGTTGTACCCGTACCGTTGCACTCCAATATAGTCCGATCGGTGTCTTCAGTATTTCAGATGAGGAAATTTGCGAAGGAGAAGCACCTTTTTTGCAATTTGAAGCAAGCACTGGAACAGGTCCTTACATCATCACCTTTGGTGGTGGTAATATCAATCCGGGTACAACCACTCAAACCGCTGGCAATGGCAATCCCTTCTGGACCCTCAATACGGATTGGTACAACGAAGGACTCAACACTTACACCATCACGAAAATCGAAGACGCCAATGGCTGTATAACGACGCTCAATGAGCAACTTGCGCTAACCGTCAATCCATTACCCACTGGCACTTTCACCATTTCCGATGCTGAGATTTGCGAAGGAGAAGCACCTTTTTTACAATTTGAAGCAACAGTAGGCACGCCTAATTTTATCATCACCTTTGGTGGTGGTAATATCAATCCGGGTACGACCACTCAAACGGTCGGCAATGGCAATCCCTTCTGGACACTCACCACCGATTGGTACAATGCAGGTATCAATATTTATACTATTACTCAAATCGAAGATGCCAATGGTTGTGTTACCATGCTAAATGAACAACTTACTTTAGTCGTCAATACCCCCAATCCGGGGGAGATCGCTGGCAGCCAAACCGTGTGTATCACCAAAGACCCTGCGCCATTTACTTCGGTAGCGCCTGCAACGAGCCCCAATAATCCAATGGCAATCATTACTTATCAATGGGAAAGTAGTACGGTGAATTGTGATACGGGGTTCACCCCAATAGATGGCGCAACTGCGGAAACCTTCGACCCCGCCCAGGGGCAATTCCCGGTGACCACCTACTTCCGCCGCCGCGCGATTTCTACTTTAAATGAGGTGGCTTGTAATGCCATCAGTAATTGTGTAACATTAACTGTGCTAAATGTAGATTGTGGACAGTTTCCGTGGAATGGGAATTAAGGTGATGAGGTGATAGGTTTATTGGGTGATACATTTCAAATACAAGGGGTTCAATGTCTATCTAGCAGACATTGAACCCTTAACCTTTAACGCTAACCCTTTAAACCCATAACCCTTTAAACCCATCCCACCAGCGTGACCTGTGCGCCGCTACTCGCATTCACTTCAAATCCCCACGCGCCCAAGGTGCGTTCGTTGCCACGATATTGCCCCAGCAAGATGTCCCGTGCGGCAGTAACGACATAGCGCACTGTGCCTTCGGCAAACGAGTTTTGGGTGTCGTGCAAGCCCAGTATCAGGTTGCGCTCTTCGTTCCGTTTTTCCTTATCGTTTGCCGAATACATCAGGCATAAGATCGAAAAACAGCTTTTTAAGTAGCCTTTCGCAGTGTGTAATATTGATGAATACTTTTGATACTTTGACTTCATTTCATCACATCAAGTCTTTTTGGCATCAAAACAAGCTATTTTGCTATCAATATATCATTGCACGCCTTCGCCGCATGATATTTTGTCGTCGCCGTATCATTGCAGCGAGTCAACTTATCATTGCACGTTGTACAAAGGTCATCTTTTGGTTTCAATCAGCCACTTTTAGATGAATAAGTATCAAATTGTGACACTATTGTATGATGCGTTAAAGCCAAAAAAGGAGTATTCAATTCCATAATATCATGTGGGGACAACAAAAATGGAAGCGGCGACTGCAAAATATCATGCGGCGATATAAAAATATCATGCGGCGAAGACCTAGAAACAGCCCGTACACTCTACATTTCGTACTTCATCTGGCAAATGGGTAGCCGTAATAAGAAGTGATTTTTATTTTCATACTTCCTATCCTCCTATCCTCCCATCTTCCCATCCTCCCATCTTACTATTTTACTATTTTATAAAAAAAGCCCTGACTAACAACCGCAGCCAGAGCAAGACAATAAGTGCTTTATACAATGCTAATAATCTTGGCGGCAAATTGTTCTGGAAAAGGGTATAATTGAAAGAAAAACGACGAAAGTTGACGAAGGGGGGTGGAGAAACTTAGAGACTTAGAGAGATGAAGAGACGGGGAGATAGGAAGACGCGTGTACTCCCTTTGCTAGAAATAAAAGGAAGAAACTCATTAATAATGAAAAAGACAGCCCATATTGCTTGGACTGTCTTTTTCTATTTACGCTATTAAAATTAGCTGCTTGTCAAGTATTTGCAAAACTGCCTACTTATACTAAAATAAAATTAAAACGACGTATTCAAATCTTTTTAAAATCATGTAAATCAATTGATTACCAACTGCCAACTGCGTACAGGCGACTGCATACTGGTATTACTTGATACTCATTCCTTTATCGAAGGCTTTTTTCAAGTTCTTGCTGACATACGCTTGTGCGTCTTTTGCATTTGGTACGATAGTCGCCATCCCGAAAAACTCGTGCGTTACGCCATTGTAATCTTTATAATCCACGTCTACATTGGCTTCTTTGAGCTTGTCGGAGAGCAGTTTACCGCCGTCGTACAAGGGGTCAATTTCTGCTGCAATAATCGTGGTGGAAGGCAATCCTTTCAAATTAGCACTTACTAAGTCAATACGTGGGTCAGAAGCGGCTGCCATATTCGGCAAATAGTGCTTCATAAACCATTCTAACATCGGCTTATTCAAAGGTTTTGCATTGGCATACTTATTTACGGATTCGGCGTTCAAATCTTTACTTGCTACAGGATATACCAATACTTGATGCACGGGCATCATGATTTTTTTATCTCTTGCCATCATACTTACATTGGCAGCTAAATTGCCACCCGCACTTTCACCTACTACTGCCACGCGCTTTGGGTCGCCTTTCATAGAAGCCGCATTTTTCAACACCCACTGGTAAGCTGCGAATGCATCGTTATGCGCGGTTGGGAATTTAAATTCCGGCGCTTGGCGATAATGTACGGACACAACAATCGCACCCGTCTGCTCTGCCAAACCTTTCGCGGAAGCATCATACGTATTCAAATCTGCAATAACCCAGCCGCCGCCGTGGTAGTAAACGATAACAGGCATCGCACCAGTTGTGTCATTTGCAGCATCGTTATCGTCATTGTCCATTGGGCGAGGGGTGTAAATGCGAGCGTGTACCATGCCGCCTTTCACAGGGATGTCTTTACCCATCGTGTCCACCATCATCGTTGGAGTTGGCATTGGGATGTTCTTTTCCGTCATCAAATCCATGACCGCAGTGGTAGGGCTTGGCTGTATCCGAGCTTCCTGAGGAGTCAATGTTTCGATAGCAGGCGCGCCGTAGCTTTGCAGTTTTTCTATTACGAGCCACATTTTTTTATCCATATCGGGTGCCCAATCTGGTCGGTCACTCATCGGCTCTAAGTCGTCGCCCTGCGTTTTATTTTCCATCGTGTCCTTTCCGCTGGCATCTGTTTCTACATTAGTGTCTGTATTATTTCGGTTATTATTACAGCCAATATTTAGGAATGTAATACTTACTAATAATATCGCCATTACGGCAATCAAATTTACTTTTTTCATAAAAATGGTTTTAAAGAGTTGTTTAACTTTGTTTTAAATATTTTATATAGAATTTTGATACTATGAATTTTGGTGATGCCTTCGATAAGATTAAGTGCGGGAATATTTTTTCTTTTGGGTGCGTGTTTTTAAGGAACGTGGGCACTATACCTTTGTTCAGCTAACAAGTGGGGGAAATTTTAAGTGTGGCGACATAAAACGCCTACTGCATATAAGCTATCGCCCTAAGTTGCGAAGCGTGGATTTCTGATGGTGCTCTACATGATACATTGTAAAATATAACATTTCTCGGAGGGTGAGTTTGCCCAGTAAAGGGTGGGGGAGGATGTAATGGTCTAACTCAGACTCTGTATATTTATTTAAATAGTTGCAGAGTGTTTTAATTGTTTGTAGTAGCTTGTTTTTCAATAGTTTCTGTTCTTCAAATGCGATACTTCTCGGAAGAAATTGCTTGGACACTTTATAATTGCTTTCTAACTTTGTTACATATTTTTTAACCAGATTATCATAATCTTTGGAAGGGCGATTGGCTTTTCCAAATAACAAGCGGGGCACGAATTTTGGAAGTCCCAATGCCATTTTCAAAGGTTTTACACTCCGATAAATATGGTCCAACTGCTGCCCGGCGGTCCATTTATCCGATTTTATAAATAAAAATTCTTCTTGGGAAAGGGAGGTGATAAGTGTTACAAACGTCTGATGTCGTTTGGAGAGTTGTTGTAGAATTTGAGATTTTGTCATATAATTTAGGTTGAGGTTAAGGTTGAGGTTACAGGAATAGATAGTACACTGATTTTGTAAGATAATTATGGGTTTTTTATGATTTTAGGATATCATAAATATCAGTAATCTATTGCAGTTGAGCGATTTTTTGTACCATTTTTAATAATACGCTTTCCTGCATTTTCACTGCCTGATATAAAACCATTTGATTTCGGGCGCGCACTAAGTTATGTTCTTTACACGCTATTTTATAATAAATATCGCCATTTAAATAATCGGTGAGAAAACGCATCATTTGTTCTAAAATAATCCAACGTGCGCCTGTGACGAGGTGATTAATTTCCAAATCGGTTAGTACACTTTTTAAAGGTGGTATGAAGCCTTCCACTAATGCAGTAAACATATTCAAATCTAAACCAACTTTTTTCAAATCGGCTTCATCTTCAGCGCAAGTAGCCGCCATCGTGCGCACCATATCACCAAGATCACTTGCAATCGCGCCTGGCATAATGGTGTCCCAATCCAAAACAGCTACGGCATCATGAGTCGTTTTATCAAATAATAAATTACCGATTTTTGGGTCGGTATGTACGATGCGTTTCGGAAATTGTAATTGTTCTACTAAATAAAAAACATCCGATTCCGCTCTTATAAAATTTATTTCTGGCCGTAAAAATGTTATCCGTTTAGCTCGATTCTCCTCGACGGCTTGTTCAAAATCCTGCAAGCGTTTTAAACTATCATGAAAGCCCGGCAGCGCAGGCACGAGATTTTCGGGCGGTAGACCTTCCAAACTTCGCAAAAAAATACCTACCGCTTCCGCTGCTTGTTGGGTTTGTTGAGGCGTTTCCGCTTGTTCTGCGGCATACGTATTTGCTATAAAAACCAAGGCGCGCCAATAGCTGCCACCAACATCTTTTACTAACCAATTCCCATCAAGCGCAGCAATTGGAGCGGGCAAACGCAATGGAAAATCGGGCTGTGCTGCTAAATGTTGGTACACTTTCAAGTGCGTGTCCATAATGTGCGCGGGCTGCTGGAAAATGTGCGTATTCAAGCGTTGCAACACAAAAGGTGATGCGCTTTCGGAAGTGATTAAAAAAGTATCGTGGATATGTCCAGAGCCGAGGGTGTGGTATTGTAAAGGAGCATTTGTAGGAACAAATTGAGCGGCGATGGTCGAAAAATGTAGGGTGTGATTGTACATTTTTTAAGTAAATTTTGAGTTGAATAGCATTATATATTTCTGTTTGTAAACTTACACAGCACTTCCTAAATAATTTTTTTAGAAAAATACAAAAATATTTTTTGTGTACTATTGTAAAAGCCGAATTTAAGTATTAAATTTGAAGAAAATATCCAAATAACAAGAATAAAATAGGATGATACTCGAATTTAGTGTTGAAAACTACCGCTCTTTTAAGGAAAAGCAAACGCTATCCATGATACCCGACGAAGGTAAAGAAGAATCTATGGATAATATTATCACCATTGATGATAAATTCAAGATACTCAAGTCTGCGGTTATTTATGGTGCGAACGCTTCGGGAAAAAGTAATTTTATAAAGGCATTTCAAGCCCTGCGAGACTTGATAATAAAATCAGCAGACAGCGAGCCGGATAGTGAATTTGATGCCTACGATCCATACGCATTTAGTGCAGAAACCGGCTCCAAAAGTACCGTATTTGAAATTAATTTTCTTTTAGAAAATATACGTTACTTTTATTCTGTTGCCGTTCAATCGTCATTTGTACTTCACGAAAATCTAAGTTTCTATCCAAGGGGTAAAGAGACCAAGCTTTTCTCCAGAAAAAAACAAGAATTTAAATGGGGTGAATCTTTGAAGGGACAAAGAGCAGTGGTAGCCGACTTAACAGCCGAGAATCAGTTATTTCTTTCAAAAGCAGCAAGAAATAACATTACACAACTTGCAAAAATCCATCACTTTTTTAGTCAAAGTTGTTTAGTTATTCCGGTTTTAGATAAATGGCATATAGATACCGTATATTCTAATCGGTTAATGAAAGAATTTTTAGAGGTACAAGATAATGAAACTTTTATTAGTAACTTTAAAAGTTTTTTGAAAAGTTTTGATGTTGGAATTGTAGATATTACAATTGAAAAAAATGAAGACAAATTAAGTTTATCCGACTATAAGATTTCAGCTAAACATTATTTGTATAATGAAAAAAAAGATATAATAGGCTCTTTATTTCGTTCCTTTAACGAAGAATCTACCGGCACTCGGAAGCTATTTGTATTGGGGGGATTAATTTTGCAAGCTTTAATGAATGGAAAAGTGATAATCGTTGATGAATTTGAGCGAAGTCTCCATCCGCTTATCAGTAGCTATATTATTAATATGTTCAATGACCCTAAAATTAATACAAATGGTGCTCAATTAATAATCGCTACTCACGATACCAATCTTTTGACGAATAACGATTTTCGCAGAGACCAAATTTGGATTGTAGAAAAAGATCAGACTGGAGTCTCTAAATTGTTTTCCGTGACGGATATAAAAGGGGTACGCGATGATATACCTTTTGAAAAATGGTATTTATCTGGCAGATTTGGAGGTGTGCCTAATATTGAAAGCCTTAATTTTGAATTGACTTATAAACATGAAGCGGACTAAGCCCAACAAAAACAAACGTGCATTAAGACTCCGTATCCTCATCATGTGTGAAGGAGAAACGGAACGAAATTATTTTCAGGCAATCAAAGAAGATCCCGATTATAAAAAAACTTTATCCGCCGTTAATCCACAAATCGCAGTTGCTAAGAATTCTGCACCTGAATGGGTTGTAAAAGAAGCGATTACGAAGGCAGAACAGGCTTTCAAAGAAGGAAACGAATATGATAAAGTTTGGGTTGTTTTTGACCATGACAATTCTGCCAATCGGCAAGCGGCTTATGAAGCCGCCAAAAAAGAATTATATGAAATAGCTTTTTCTTCTATTGCATTTGAAAAATGGTATTTAATACATTTTGTCCGTTCCACCCGATCTTTTTCTAATGCCGACGAGCTAATTAAGGTATTGAAAAAATATTATAAAGATTATGAAAAAGCTAAACAAAATGATTTTACTAAATTGAAAGATAAATTGGATACGGCTCGTAGTAATGCCATTTGGTTAAGGGCGCAGGTTTTTGAGAATGATTCACATTTGACTGATTGTAATCCTTGGACAGATGTGGATGTCCTGGTTTGGTATCTAATCAGTATCAAAGAGTAGCAATTAGAGAAAGTATATATAAAAAATTAATAAAATATACAAAAGTCAACACTTATAGTGGTAGTCAATACCATTTTACAACTCCATAACACTTCTACAATTTCACTCGATTGAAAACCAAAGCTTTGATCATCCAAGTAGGCAGTGATTTTAGTGGGTCGCGTTTTCGGGTATCGAAGTAGAGATTCCATTTTTTTACCAGCGGTATTTTGTGGGTTTCTACGAATTCGATGAGGGTGCCGTCGGGGTCTTCGATGTAGCTCCAGTGCCCGGCTGCTTCGCCCATTTGAAAGGAGTCTTGGCTGTCTACGCGGAACGGGAAACCTTTGTCTTCGCATTCTTTTTTTAGGGCTTTCATGCCGCTTACATCAAAGCAAAGGTGAATAAAACCGATATCACCCCAGTAGCGGTCTGCAAAAATCTTGATGGGGGTTCGACTCAATACTTGCACCAATTCGACTTGGCTTTTGCCGAATAACTTGCTGAGTCCGCCCACACGTGGTTGGCTGTGTTCGAGTAGGACGCGACGAAACTGTTCGTGTCCACCGGGGAGCGTTTTAAAATCGTCAAAAACGCCGGTTTTATCATAAACAATGGTATCATAGCCTAATACGTCACGGTAAAGCTGCATCGAATTTTCAATGTTGGATACCCCGATCGTAACGCCGCATACGCCGCCCGTGTGTGATTTATTTTCGGAATACCAAGAATCGTATTGCCTGATTTGCAAAATATTCCCGTAAGGGTCTTCCACAAAAAAGAAAGACGTGCCGTCTGGTGCTTTTTCAATGTCGCTCAAGGGTATAATATTACTGTTTTTAAGTATATTATAACTCTGCTGAATGTCTTTGGATTTGACCATAACCGAATAAATACCCAAATCGCCGACTTGAAGCGGTATTTTAGAAACTTGAGGCGTACGATCCATGTATTGCCAAAGCTCATAGCCACTGCCGCCGCGCATATTGATGGCTAAAATCGCCCGTTTTTGGTGGGGCTGCCCGCCCATGTAAGGTGCCATGTGCGTAGCGGTGTTATTATCATCAAATACTAATATATCAGAACACAAATTTTTACCATACCACTTGAATGCAGTGGAAGCATCTGGGACGCCAACGCCGACTTGCTGGATGCCATAAATTACTTTTTTCATCATAAAAGTTTCACATTTTTCTGAGTACCGAGTGAAAGTATAAAAGGTATATTGAAATGTTAGTTGGGCGTAATTTATGGATTGGTACAGTCTTTGCGTTGTTTTTTGTAAAAAAATCTTGAAAATAGGAGGAAATTGGTTGGATTTTAACAAAACGGAACCGCTATTAAAAATAAAAAAGCTATCCGCTTGTCGCGAATAGCTTTGGTAGTCGTCAAATTTTGTGGGTTTTTGACAAACCAAACAAGTTTAGTTGTTACGCTCTTGGCACGTCTTTTTTGTCTTTCGGCAATTTTTTCAAATGCTCCGAACCTTCTATTTCAATATTCAAATTATTCAAATCGCTGAATTTTAAGGCACCTTCTAAACTCAAAAGCGTAAAGCCGTCGTTGCCACTAATGAGTAGGAGCAAATCGGTGATTCTATCGCCTTTTTCGCGGATGAGGAATTCAATTTTTTGTCCGTCTTGCTTTACTTGCATCAGTTCTTCAAAAGCTTCTTGTTTGACGCTTTTTAATAACTGGTTGTACGCATCGGGTGTGACCAAATTGCCATTTTCCATCGTGAGTACGCGTAGACTGGTGATTTTTCGTAGCAAATGTTGGGCATCGTCGTCATCGTCGCTAAAGGAAGAAGCGAGTTTCAAGAGCCAACCTTGTATTTTGATGTCCTCTACGCCTTCCAACTGGTTGTACTGGTTGTAGAAATTTTTGATGGCTTTGGTTTGGGCGAAGAGGGTAGGGGCGGTGGTTAGGAGGAGTAGGATAAAAAATAGGTTTTTCATGATGTTGGATTTTAAGTAGATGATTGATAATCTAAAGATTATGCTTTTGAAATAGTTTTCAACCTAAAGGTTGAGGTACGAGGTCAGCCTAAAGGCTGGGTTACGGTTACACTCTCGGCATATCTTGGTTTTTCTTCTTACGGTTTTGCTTCGGTGTTTCCTTTTTTCGCAGTGGTGTTTTTTTCGTCGCCAGATTGATGAGTTCAGTGATGTCGGTTACTTTAATTCTGGATTTCATTTCAAAAAAGACAAAATCACTACCATCGTTGACCATAATCATTAGTCGTTTGAATTTATCTTTTTTCACTTTGCCCATGATGTTTACGGTCGTTTCGTCGTCGCGCACGTAGATGAGGTCTTCAAAACCGCCCATTCGAGAGTCGGTGACCAGATTTGCAACATCGCTTACTGGAATTGGATTGGTATCTTCGGCAATCATAAATCGCATTTTGCCCACTTTTCGAGCTAATTTTAAGATTGCTTTTGCATCTTCATTTTTTACAATATCATGTGCGATGCCCGTTCCAAACCACATAAACCATCCGGGAATTTTCACGTTTTCCACGCCTTTGAGTCGCTTGTGTTGGCGATAAAAATCAACAGTCGGACTTTGTGCAATACTGATACTGCTTGTAATAAAAATGGTGATTATTATAAAAAGAAACCGTTTCATACACAGAGTTATTTAGAGTCAGGTGAATAAGTAGTCCGTCTTAATGATTTAGTATTATCATTCTTTACCAGTTGAGTAACAACGTGTTATTGACATATTAGCAAATAAGCATATTAGCACATTAACTATTGTTTCCGGATTTTGTCGTCATCATCGTCTTTTTCGATGCTGTGCGCCAATTTGGCTATTTTATCTAAACTAATTCTACCTACAAAACTGATGAGTACAAATTCATCGTCGCCACCCGTGAGTAGGAGTAATTCGCTGATAATGCCACTATCGCTGCCGCCTTCTTCTTTCACCAAAAATTCTACATTATCGCCGTCGTGGTCGCGCACGGTCATCAGCACCTCGTATTCTTTTGTATTAATTTTCGCTTTTGCTTCTTTGAAATAATTTTTCGGATTCACTTCGGTCGTCAAAATCCGTAGTCCGCGCAGGTCTTTTGCAATGTCCAACACTGCATTTGCATCTGCGTCTTTCATGCCATCGAGCTTGAGTTTGTCCAGCATCTGGAACATCTTCGGGCTGATGTACACCACGGTGAAGTTGTTATCGTCAACGTACTGTTTGAAATACTTGTCAATCGCGTTTGGGGTCTCTTGTGCTTGTGCCACTTGCGTAAAAGCAGTTACAAAAAGCACAACCATCATCATCTTTAATAATTTCATAATTTAAAATGGTTTTGAATTTTAATAATAAAAAACAGTCGGGAATAAATTTATTTCTGGTTTCTAGTTTCACGTTTGACGTTCAAAGTCGTAGTCCACGAAACGATGGAACTTCAAATTTTAAACTAATTTAGTACTTCATTCAATTTATTCATTTTTTTTATTTCATGTGCTGCTTTAGAAGCCCCACCATTTAGTTTTGTAGATGCTTTATTTAGCGAAGCTTTCAGCACTCGATAAGCTTCCTCCGGCGTTTCCGGCTCGTATTTTGACCAGTCAATGGCTTGTGCAACAGGTTGATGTTCAGGCTGAGATTGAGGTTGAGTGATAAGCCACCAAGCGCCTATTGCCAAAATCAACACCGCTGCTGCTCGCATTATCCATGTACGCATTGGTATTACACGCCCACGAGAATGTTCCGTCACTTTTAGTTGTTCCAGCAAACGCGCCTCGAACGTCGCATCCAACTTACATTCTTGCTCTTGGCTAAACAATTGAAACAGCGGCTGGTAGGGTCGAAGTGACTCGTGCACAGTTAGTTGGCGAAAGTACGTTTGCAACTGGTGCTCCTCCTGCAAGGACGTTTCTCCCGCAAAATATTTTTCTACCAGTTGATTAATTTTATTATAATCCATACGACTCGGTTTTTATCAAGTGTTCCCGAATATGTTGTCTTGCTCTGAAAAGATTTGTTTTTACTTGTTGCGGCGGCATTTCCAGTGCCTCGCTTATTTCGTCATACGTCATACCTTTGATATCGCGCAATTGCATCACAATGCGGTGTTTCTCAGGCAGTTGCTGCATCAGCTTGCGAATGTAGGCGACTTGGTTCTCACTTTCCATCCTTTCCGCCGGTGTTGCTGCATCGCTGTGCCAGTCATATTGTTCTGGCAAGCTATCGGTGCGAGCGTGTTTGGAGCGCATTTTATCCAACGCTAAGTTTTTCGTCATTTTCATGGTGAGCGCTTCCATATTATCTACCTCGTGCCAAGTGTCGCGGCGTTGCCACACTTTCATCAACACTTCCTGCACCACGTCTTCCGCTTCCGGCGCGTTGCTCAGGAGGCTGCACGCAAAGCGATACAGCTTGTCCTTGTAGGGTAGAATGTGTTTTTGAAAGTGCTCCAAGCTCATTTAATTGTTTCTCGTTTTAGGTTTGACGTTTTTTGTTCTCGTTTGACGTTGACCATTTAAAGTTTGAGCGGTCTGGCATCTAACAATCTGGCATCTGGCATCTTTTTCGCTTGTACAATAGCAGGACGATTCATTTTTAGAAAGGTTACAGCCATAGTTGTGAATTGTGATTTGAAATTTGGGATTTGTAAAATTAATCGTGTTTCCCGTTTCACCAATCCCCATTCCCGTTTCGCAAATCCCCATTCCCGTTTTACCAATCCCCATATTATTAAAGAAATCCTAAAGTGGGCGAATTTTTTATACAAACTGCCGTTTTACTTGTATTTTTGTTAGATAAATTTGTTTGGAAATAAAATTGCCCTGCGCTTTAGCGCGGGGAATTTAAGAACAAGAATCTTGGGCTTTAGCCAAATGAGATGGATTCGACTAAAGCCGTTTGATACATACATTTATATCCCGCGCTAAAGCACGGGGCAATTAGTAGCTTTTATTAAAATTAAAATGATAACAATTGTTGATCGTTTATTGGTAAAAAGTTTCATCGGTCCGTTCATCGTCACGTTTGCCATTGCCGTGTTTTTCTTTCTGATGCAGACGCTTTGGTTTTACATTGACGATATTATTGGGAAAGGACTGGGCTTCTTTTTTATTATCGAATTATTGGCGTACAAGTGCGTTGGCTTGTTTCCGATGGCGCTGCCGCTGGCGATTCTCATTTCCTCGGTGATGGTGATGGGCGGTATGGCGGAGCATTATGAATTGTCGAGTATCAAGTCGGCGGGCGTACCGCTGTTGCGTGTGATGCGACCGCTTATTTTTCTTGGATTGCTTGCTGGATTGCTTTCTTACTATTGTTCTACAACGTTGATTCCGTTGGCAAATTTGAAATTTGGCTCTCGGATGTATGATATTCAACAACAAAAACCTTCTTTAAATTTATCAGAAGGTGTTTTCAATGATGATTTTCAAGGATTTTCGATTCATATTGGCAAAAAAGGCACAGACGGCAAAAGTATCAGTGATGTATTGATTTATGACCAAAGTGAAAGTGCAAAAGGGCAGTATAGTCAGATTACAGCAAAGGATGGCGAGATGTATGCGGCGCAAGACGGCAGGTATTTTGTAATGAATCTGAAAAATGGGTATCAGTACGTAGAAGTCGCTCCGGGCGGCGTGTCCAACACCAGCGGTCGCTATCCGTTTGTACGCACATCATTTAAAAAATATACGAAAGTATTTGATATGAGTGAATTTGCACTCAATCGCACCAACGAAGACCTTTTCAAGTCAAACAAATCCATGATGAGTATCCCGGAATTGAGCGATGCGATTGACTCCATGCAACTCAGAATGCAAGACCGCAGCACTTCTCTGGGCGAGCAAATAAAAGTTTTTTTTACATATTTACCCGCTGATAGTACTTTTCAATACAAACCGTTGGAAAATGAATTACAAACGGATACGATAGCGCAGCCTGTTACACTAAATTTGCAACAAAGTGATACTATAAAATTAAATAAGAAGCCGGTACAAGTCAGTACCTCTTATCAACGTGCCATTCTGGAAGTTTCCTCAGACATAGACCCGCAGACTGGTGAAAAAATAACGCCTAATAAACTGGGTGATGTGCAACGTTTGGCGAAGCGAAAAAAACTGGATTCCACAAAAATAGCACCTATAAATGTTGCATTGCCGGTGGAAATCAATCGCTTGGACACTATTCAAAAATTTGCCAATGTGTTTGCGCAACCCGACCGATTGCGCGTGTACGATCGTGCGAAAACTTTTGTATTGAGTATTCAAAACCAAGCAGAATCCACGATGCGCTCCTTGCAAAGTATGCGCGAACAGCAAGTGAAATACATTTATGAAATGTGGACGAAGTACAGTATTGCAGTGGTGTGTATTATATTTGTGTTTGTAGGCGCGCCGATGGGAGCGATTGTGCGCAAAGGTGGTTTTGGGTATCCGATTTTAGTTTCCATTATTTTTTTCATGTTATTTGTAATTTTGACCATTTTTTGTCGGAAAATAGCGGAAGCATTTGTTTTACCGGCAGCAGTGGCGGCGTGGGTTCCTGCGATGGTACTTTTTCCAATCGGATTGCTGTTAACGCTCAAAGCGATGAATGATTCTAAATTCAACATCGGCGAAGGATTCAAGCGATTTGTAGATAAATTCAAACGCAAACCTGTAAAGGAACTGGTTTAAGAAAATGCTACGTTTTCTTAAACCTTATTCAAGCGCTTATGACCACCTATTTACGAAAACTAATACAACACAACGCTTGGTTCTTTACAAGCTTTTTCCTTTTTCTATTCATTGCGGGAATCATATTGCTACTCACCAAACAAGGAGACGAAATCTTTTTCTTTACCGATAAACGCTCCGTTTTCGCTGATGTTTTCTTCCGATTTGCTACTAATTTAGGCGATGGTATTACTTTTATTTTTGCAGCCATCTTCTTTATTTTTATACGATTTCGCACAGCACTGGTTATTCTTTTGTTAGGTTTTGCTGTGCTTTTTACCTCTGCTTCTACCAAGCGTATGTTTGCCTTGCCGCGTCCGTATAGCTTTTTCGAGGAGACCGATTTTTTTGATAAAATTACCTTTGTGGAAGGTGTGCGCGTCAACCGGGGCGCTACCAGCTTTCCTTCTGGGCATACCATGACTGCTTTTGCGCTATACGGATTTTTGGCTTTGACCCTTTCCAACAAGCGGGGCATCGGGTTACTGCTGTTTCTCACGGCTTTATCGGTGGGCATTTCGCGTATTTATTTGGTGCAACATTTCTTGCGAGACGTGTACTTAGGCGCTATCACCGGCTTGATGTTGGCTATTATTTTCCACTTTTTACACAATCGGTATTTCAAAGGTGACTGGGCGGATAGGGCGTTTTTGAAGAAGCGTATTTAGTATTTAGTACTTGGTATTTAGTTCATGTGAATTTCCACATTCCAATCTTCCATCCTTCACTATTCCAACATTTTTACTATTTTTGGTCGGAGCTTGAAAAACGCTTGAATCCATTTGCAAGTGAATTATTCTGATGCCGAATTGTTAGTACTGTTGAAGGAGGACCCGGATAAGGCGGTTGAAATCCTGTTTCGGCAATATTACAGCTATGTGTGCAAAATGGTGTACCAAGTCGTGCCAGATGCGATGGTGGCGGAAGACATTGCGCAGGATATTTTTTTTGAAATGTGGCGGAAGAAAGAGCAACTCAACATCAACACGTCCTTACGAGCGTACCTGCGCCGCGCCAGCGTGAATCGGACGCTCAATTATTTGCGCAATCGAAAAATTAAATGGGAAGACGATTCCGAATTGCCCAACTTACAAAGTGAGGATGTTTCGATCAATCAAACATTAGAAAATGCTGAATTACAACAGGTTATCGAGCAAGCGATTGACCAGCTACCTGAAAGGTGTCGGGCAGTTTTTATGCTGAGTCGTTTTGAAGAGTTGTCGTATCAAGAGATTGCCAATCAATTGGATATTTCTATCAAAACAGTGGAAAATCAGATTTCAAAGGCGCTAAAACAGTTGAGAATTACATTGAGACCCTATTTGTCGGACACCTTACTTATTTTACTCCTCTTTTTAGGGTGGTAAAGTGGGGGATTCTTCCCAACTTCGTGTCTTGTACGGTGAATGGAAAGTTATAAAATGGATATAGAAAAGTATCTGTCATTGCGGGATAAAGAACGTGCCGGGCGACTCAACGCAGCGGAAACACGGGCATTGCAGCAATGGACGCAAAGTGCAACGGGCGACGCATGGTTGAAAAACATCCAGCAAATAGAGCAGTGGAGCGGTCAGTACAAAAGTGGTTACGAGCCAAATGTAGAAGCAGGATTGCAGCGTTTGAAAGCCCAAATGGCGGAGGCAAAAGCACAAGAAACACCTGTTCGGTACTTGTCCGTAGCATCGCGGCAGCGTTGGTTGAGTGTGGCGGCAGCTATTTTTATTTTGGCAATAGGGGTCGTAGCGATACGCGGTTGGCAGCAGCCGACAAACAAAACCGTTGCCGTTCAAACGCAAACATTAGAGAAAAAAGCAGTCACCTTAACGGATGGTACAACCGTACAATTGAATGAAAATAGCGTACTCGACGTGCCAAAATCATTCAAAAATGCAACAAAACGAGTTGTAAACCTCAGCGGTGAAGCCTATTTTGATGTACAATCCAATTTGGAAAGACCTTTTGAAATTCAAACGGAACAAGCAATCATCGCCGTCTTAGGCACTGCTTTCAATGTACGTGCTTACGCAGACGAACCAACGATAGAAGTAGAAGTAGAGCGCGGCAAAGTATCATTCGCCGTTGGCACGGAAAAAATACTGCTTGTGGCTGGTGAAAAAGGAATTTATAACCGAAATACAAAAGAATTATATCAGAAAAATGCGTCTCAACTCAATGCGCAAGCGTGGCGCAGGCATAGTTTGAAATTTGTCAATACGCCGTTGTCCGAGATTTTAGAAGAATTAGAACGTTATCATAAAGTGCAATTTGAAGTGGAAAATGTGGACGTAACAAACTGCCGCTATACGGGTAATTTTGGAAAAACGGATCTATCAAAAGTATTAGAATCTTTAAAAGTTGGTCTGAAATTAGAAGTTAAAAGGACAGGCACAAACCGATATATTATTCAAGGTGGCAATTGTAAATAAAACGCTCATTACGTTTTAACCGCAGAGCGCGCAAAGCTCTTAAGCGTTATTTGGGTAAAACGCTGTAGTAAGAAAAGTGACGAGCGACTAAGTAATGAAGAGAAAAACGTTGCGGTCTCTGCGGTTAGATTACGCTGCAAGCGCTTAATTTACACAAATTTTACCCTTTTTTTGTACATTCCCCTTCTACCCCTTTCATTCCTGCGGAAATCAATGTATTTTTGACAATTCTTATATATCGTATTTTTTACAATATTTGCTGATGAATGAGGGCAGAAGAGCAATTGCAGTATTTTTGCTACTCTTGCTGTGTGGCATGGCAAGCGCTCAAAACGCATTAGAACAGCCGGTGAGCATCCGTTTGAAAAACGTGTTGCTGGAGCAGGCTTTGCTTACCCTCATCAATGATTCCGGTGTTCGACTTTCCTTTAGCAACGCCATTCTTCCCGCCAAACGTCTCACTTTTAAAGCCAGACAACAACCTTTACAGAGGGTTTTGGAATCCCTTTTGCAAAATACCAACATTACGTACCGCGAAGTAGGCGACCAAATTGTATTGTATAAAATGGTGCTGCTGCCGCCGTCCGAAAAGCGATTTACTATCAGCGGTTTTGTAGAAGACGCGGAGACGGGCGAGCGACTGATTGCCGCCAATGTATTCGACCGAAAACTCGGCAAAGGCATCGCCACCAATGACTACGGCTTTTTTAGCCTCACGCTTCCGGCAGGCGAAGTGCAGCTAAGCGTCAATTATTTAGGATACGAAGCCTCGGAACAAATTTTTTCATTACAACAAAACCAGCGCGTACGCATTCGACTGGAAGCCGCAATGATGTTGCCGCAGGTGGAAATTATCGCGCACGATTCACTCACGCGCGGCTTGCCTTCTGGCGCGACTACTACCTATTTCAATGCAGCGGATATTAAGCAATTGCCTTCGTTGGGCGGTGAGCCTGACTTGATTCGGTCTATTCATTTACTGCCGGGTATTCAAACGGGAACGGATGGTATCGGTGGAATTCACGTGCGCGGTGGGAACTCGGAACATAATTTAATACTCATAGACGGCGTGCCGGTGTACAATGTGGTGCACGCTGGGGGCTTGTTTTCCGTTTTTAATACCGATGCCATTCGCAGTGCGCAGTTGTACAAAGGTGGATTTCCAGCGCGGTATGGTGGGCGCTTGTCTTCGATACTCGATATTCATACCAAAGAAGGCAACATGAAAAAATTCAGTGGACAAGTGGAAGCAGGTTTGCTCACGCTGCGGGCTTCGCTGGAAGGTCCGATTGTGAAAGATAAAGCTTCGTTTTTCGTATCGGCGCGGCGTTCCTATCTCAATTGGTATTTGGATGGTTTTTCCAGAAAAGAAAAGAAACGACAAGGAGAAACTGGCGAAACGGGCTATCAATTCTATGATATCAATGCCAAATTAAATTATACGCTCTCGGAAAAAGATAAAGTTTATTTAAGTTTTTATAGAGGAAATGATCACTTTCATAATAATGGCTTGCAATCGGATAGTATCACGGTGTATCGGAATTATCAGGAAGATACCTTGCGATTTCGGTATGACCAGTGGTATGGCGAGCGACTGAGTTGGGGCAATGCCGTTGGTGCTTTGCGCTGGAATCACTTGTTTAGCAATAAATTATTTGCGAATGCAACGCTGACGTACAGCCGTTTTTGGACCGATATTTATTATGGAACGGTAGATTCGTTGGTTTATATAAATAGAGATACTGTCTTGAGACAATTGGATAATGGATTTTATCAGTCGAGTATCAAGGATTTGGGCGCGCGGCTTGATTTTGATTATCACTGGTCGCCTGCGCACACGCTGCGTTTTGGCGTCAATGCCACGCAACATTTATTTAGTCCAGGAACACTTACGTATGATGAATCTACTGAATATCTGCGCGGACAAACGGTAACTTCTAACGACCCCATTACCTCCCACGAATATGTGGCTTACGCCGAAAGTAACCTCACGCCGGGTACGCAATGGTCCGTCAACATTGGGCTACACGCGGCGTGGCTCGAAGTGCAACAGAAAAATTACTACTCTTTACAACCTCGTTTTTCCACGTATTGGCGGGCACTTCCTAAGTTGGGTTTGAAAGCTTCTGCCGGACGCATGACGCAATTTGTGCATTTATTGTCGAATTCTAATATCGGTTTGCCAACGGATTTGTGGGTTCCTGCTACTGCTAAAGTGCCGCCGCAAGACGCTTGGCAAGTTTCCGCTGGTTTGGATTATAATTTTAAATGGATAGAATTGAGCGTGGAAGGATATTACAAAAAAATGGATAATTTATTGAGTTACACGGAAGGTGCTTTCTTTTTAAATGATTGGGAAGATAATGTTACGAATGGAAACGGACGAGCGTATGGCATCGAATGGCTCTTGCGCAAAAGTGTGGGGAAAAGCACGGGTTGGATTGCCTACACGCTTTCGTGGGCAGACCGGCAGTTTGAGCGGGTGAATCTCGGCAGAACGTATCCATTTAAATATGATAGAAGACATGATTTAAAAATTGTATTTCAGCATAGTTTTAGTAAATGGTTGAATATAAGTGCAGATTGGGTAATGAGTTCTGGCGCAGCGTATAGCTTACCCATTTCGGAATATAATTTTCCGGTATCCACTGGTTCTACCTTGCCAGTGACGAATTTCGGATCTAAAAATCAGTTTCGGATGCCCTTGCATCATCGCTTGGATTTGGGTGCTAATTTTACATTTAAAACCAAAGAGGTGTGGCATACGTTGAATGTAGGCGTTTATAATGTATATAATCGGAGGAATCCATTATATTATGATATAAAAACCAAGTATGTGACAGAGGAAGAAGAGCTTCGGCAAAAGAAGTCGTATGTACAAGTCGTGTTATTGCCATTTTTACCGTCGGCGAGTTATTCGATTCGCTTTTAGGTATTTTTCACGCAAAGACGCAAAGGCGCAAAGTTTTTGCATCTCGTTCATTATTCATTTTTAATTATTCATTTTTAAGCGATGCGAATACATTTATTCTATTTTATAATTGTTCTTTTTGTTGCCGCTTGCGAGCGTCCAGCGGATTTAAATTTGCAGGAATTCGAACCGCAATTAGCGATTGTGAGCAATTTTGCACTCGACCAGCGCGTGGAAGTACAGGTATCCAAAACGCAATCGCCCATCAGCACCAACAATCCAGAATATGTAGCTAATGCGACCGTAGCATTATATCAAAGCAGCCAACTAATTGAAATACTTACACTTGTACCTACTGGAAATAACAATCCGCCTTTTTATATCTCGCAGCAATTCACCCCAACGAGTGGAATCGAATACACCCTTAAAGTACAAGTGCCTGATTTTGAACCAATAAAAGCAAAAAGTATACTTCCAATCCCGACGCCCATTCGCGCACTTTCCATTACAAATGTGAATATTAAACCCGGTAAGAAACCTATTCAGTCTGTGTGCGAATATGAAGTACGTATTACATTTGATGACCCCTTGAAAGTAAAAAATTATTATCACCTCAATTTTTATCAGCAGTTATTTACTTATCGGTTGGAAGGACAAGACACGATTCTTACAGAACAAGTTTTTTTGAAACAAAAATTTAATTCCGCAACGGATGAGAACACGATGATTTCTTATTTTGATGGCGGTGTACTATTTGAAGATAAAAATTTTAACGGAGAACCTATTTCGTTTTCCTTTCCATTGCAAGTAGAAATGGTGCCCAGCCGCCAATTATTGGGCAATATGTACGCCGAATTACGCACCGTCTCCCCAGAATATTATTTGTATCATAATTCTTTGAGTCGCCAGCAAACCAGTCCCGGCGGTCCCTTCTCCGAGCCGGTCATCATCTATAATAACATTGAAAATGGACAGGGAAGTTTCGCCGGTTATAGCCCTGCGTTGGATTCTATCGCTATTCGTTATTGATGCGCTTTATCGGTCAGACGACTCCAAAGTCGTCTGACCGATAGCCCAATTGCTAACTACTCCTTTTCCACTTCTAAAAAAATACCCACAAAAAATAAACCCGCCATAGGGGGGAATCTCAAACATGGTGTCTCTTAGTTACATTACCAAATGTACCACTCTGATTAATCGAACACTACCAAATTTTATTCTTGAAAACAATCTTTTTAAAATTTAAACAGAAGAGGTCATGACAGCAGAATCTAAAACATCTTTTTTGAATCAGTTCCCCCTGTTCAACTCACTTACCGAGGAGCAAAAAATACAATTGGCGGGCATGATGGAACACCGCGTGAAGCCGCGTTATAGCTTCATCTACATGCCGGGCGAGGTATCCGATACTATGTTTTTTCTAGCAAAAGGGCTACTAAAAATCGGCACCCACTCCGTAGATGGAAAAGAAGTCATCAAAGCCTTGATTCATCCAATGGCGATGTTTGGCGAGCTGGGCTTAGTAGGTGAAAACGAACGGCAGGATTTTGCACAGGCATTGCGCGAAGACGTACACTTATATGCACTCAAAGTAGAAGATTTTAAAAAATTGATGAGTGTGAATTTTGAATTGTGTAGCAATGTCATGTCCCTATTTGGCACGCGCCTCATCAGAGCCGAACACAAGTTGGAATCCTTGATTTTCAAAGATGCGCGCACTCGTATTATCGAATTCATCAAAGAATCCGTAGACCTTCAAGGGCGACGTGTAGGTTTTGAGATGTTGCTCAAGCATTCGCTTACCCATCAAGATATTGCAAATATTACGTGTACTTCTCGTCAGACGGTGACGTTGGTTTTGAATGAACTTAAAAAATCCGACCTAATTTATTTCAATCGCGGTAAAATATTGGTGCGCGATATGGCGCGATTAGCGTAATTTTGAAATGAAAAAATGAATCATTAAAGAATGAAAGCATAAAGCGTTACACCCACTCATGGTACACCGATTTTTAAGATAGGTATGTTTTTTTATGATTTTAGGACTACTTTTAAAAAATCATAATCTATCTTAGCCTATCTTAAAAATCAGTGTCCTATCCAACATGAGCCAGAAAATAAAATTACTCCTACTCTTCATCGGTTTTTTTGCCGTACCCATTTTGTATACCTTTGAGTTTGAACATTTTAATCGCACGCTTCACGTCAGTACATTGGCGATGATTGCACTCCTCATCGGTGCGGCGGTCGGAATTGGATTGGGTTATCGCTGGCAAAAAACGGCGGAAGATTCCGTTGGGCGCATTCGCATTTATGCGGCATGTATTATTTCTGCTATGCTTATCATGCCTTTACTGGCGAGTTTGAGCAATCGGCTTTTAGCTTTTCGACCAGCACAAACAATCCAAGTTGAATTTGTAGAAGAATCCCCACGTTATTCCAGTCGCTTCGGTGTAGCCAATGATAAAGCCGCCACTGCCAGTTCATATATTACTTTTTTCTATAAAGAATCAGAACTCTTACGCATCCAAACCCGCGAATCTTACTTTCCAAATGCCCAGCGCGGTGATATGGTAGATTTGCCAATTAAAAAGGGATTGTGGGGTTTTGAGGTAATACCCGTACCACAGCCTTCAGGCTGACTTTGTCCCCCAAACTTTAGTTTGAAAAAAAATGGTGCGTTTTTGAGTTGCTAATGTAGTATCCGATAGCTATTGGAATTATGCTGACCTCGTCCCTCAAACTTTAGTTTGGCAACCACTAACAAACTTTAGTTTGGCAGCTAATCACATCTATCGTAAGTTTGCGACCTCAAACCATTGATATGCAAATCATCGAAAACCAATCCTTAAAACTATACAACACCTTCGCTATCTCCGCCAATGCCCGTTATTTCGCAGAAATTCACTCGGAAGCCGAATTGAAAGAAACATTACAACAAAATACTCAACCCCTCTTCCTTCTCGGCGGCGGCAGTAACATTTTACTCACCCAAGATTTTGACGGACTGGTCATTAAAAATAGCATTCTCGGAAAGGAAATTATAGAATCTATATCTGAACACGTCCTCGTCCGCATCGGTGCAGGCGAAAACTGGCATCAAGCCGTGCTCTGGACGCTGGCACACGATTTCGGCGGTTTAGAAAATCTCTCCCTTATCCCAGGCACAATTGGTGCTTCGCCGATTCAGAATATTGGGGCGTATGGTGTAGAATTGAAAGATACATTTCACAAACTCGAAGCGATGGAAATAGCGACAGGTGACATTCATACTTTTACAAAAGCAGATTGTCAATTCGGTTATCGAGAGAGCATTTTTAAAAAAGCATTAAAAGATAAATACGTTATTACACAGGTTTATTTCCAGTTGACCCAAGCCAATCATAAAATCAATATTTCCTACGGGGCGATTCAAGACGTTTTAAACTCAAAAAATATAAAAAATCCTACGATTCACGATGTGAGCAACGCCGTGATTGCCATTCGCAGCAGTAAATTACCCGACCCCGCCAAAATTGGCAACGCCGGTAGTTTTTTTAAAAATCCAGAAATTCCACAAGCGCAGTTTGACGGTTTAAAACAAAAATTTCCCACTATTCCTTCTTTTCCAAGCGAAAAAGGCGGCGTGAAAGTTCCGGCAGGCTGGCTCATCGAGCAGTGCGGCTGGAAAGGGACGCGACGCGGCGATGCCGGTTGCTACGACAAACAAGCCTTGGTTTTGGTCAATTATGGCAATGCGAAAGGAGCGGAAATCTGGCAATTAGCGATGGATATAGCGGATTCGGTGGAGGAAAAATTTGGGATTCGGCTGCTGCCGGAGGTGAATGTGATTTAACAGGAGGATAAGAGGATAGGAAGATGGGAGTTTGCTATGCTCCTATCTTCCATTACTTTATCGAATCAAGTAGGCGACACTCAAATTCAAACCCGTACCGATGGTATTACTTTCGGCATCGTAGATTCTACCTTTAAATTCTTGCGTTCTTCTATTCACAGAGTTCAAGATATTTTTTGCCAAGAAACTCACTTGATAACGCTCTGCAAAACGCTTTGATAGTTTAAAATTCAACAGCGGAAATGGCTGTTCATATACATCGGGCGTTGCAAACAAAGCAATATTGTACAATTTCTCACCGGAAACGTTGAAGGCAATGGAAGATTCCCAGCCCTTGTCAGGATTGATATACGACAAAATCAAGTTCACAATAAATGGTGCTTGCCCTTGAAAAGGACGCGTCGTCTGGCTGTAACTTGGGTCAATATTTTTTGAATTTTGCACTTCATCCGCCGGAATATCGTAGCTGGAGCCTATAAGCGCCAAGTTGGTGCTGAAATAAAAGTCTTTAAACGTATTGCCAAAAAAGTCCAAATTTTTACGGAATTCCAATTCCACGCCGTACACCGTTGCTTCATCCACATTGATAAAGGACAACTCTGGAATGGTGGCGCGAGGATTAAAGGTGCGGATAATTGGCTTGTCAAATATTTTATAAAAAGCACTCACCGCCAGTAATTCACCGGAGCGTGGATACAACTCATAACGGATATCATAATTTTGAATCAAAGTCCGCTTCAGAGCTGGATTACCTACATTGAAAAAACCATTTTTGGTATCAAATTGAGAGAATGGTGCCAACTCTCGTAAGTTAGGACGCGCCAGCGTTTTAGATGCGGCTACGCGTATATTCGCCTTCTCAGAAAGCGAGTAGATCAAGTTAGCAGAATATAATAAATCCGTCAAATCAATATTACCTTTTGCTGCATTTGGGTCTTCACTTTGCACTTTTAGCTTTGTATTCTCCACGCGTACACCTGCGACGGCTTTAAGCTTAGGCGTGAGATTCAGAATGCTCATCGCGTACAAGGCCAAAATATCTTCCGAACCTGTATAAAAGTTCTGCAAGTTGACTTGATTGATATAATTATAGCCAGTTGTATAGCGCTGTATTGAGCCATCAGGGTTGAGCGTAGTACCAATAATTCCAAAATTACGCGCATCGAAATAACTTGCAAAATCTCCGTTGAAAGTGCTGAATGCAATGCTGGGCGATACGCCTGTATTGTTGAGTTGATAACGATATTCATCAAATTCACGGTCTAAACTGCTATACAAGCCGCCAAATTTAATCCGATTGGAACTACCCGGATTCCCCTTGGTAAGGAAAGGAATGGAAACATCTAATTTACCTTGTACTTGGTCATCCTGCAAATCACGATAGAAATGGAAAGGGAAAGGAAACTCTGCGTTATTGATGTCATAAACGGTCACTGCTTCATTGTCTGCTGAAGGTGCAGTGATATAAGCAAAATACCGTAAATCCGGTTCTTTTTGAAATGAACTGGTGGTACCTGCTAGCCACTGGATTTCGGTATTGTTTAAGCTCGGGAAAACGTGCGTACCACCTAGTTGGTAGGTAAGGAACTGACGCTGTGTAAATTCTTGTGTACGCGTATTGAATATTGCTTCACTATTAGAAACTTGACCCAGATAGCGTCCACTTTGAGCACGACTTACGATTTCGGCATCGTTGTTAAAAATAATATTGCCATTGATAGCATGGTTATCGCCTAACTTATAGGCAACATTGAATAGACCGCCCAATTGTGGATTTTGCGTGCTCTTCGTTTCTCTTAATGCCTGATAATCAAATAATTCAGAAGAAGATGTGTTTATATAAGTACCAATGGCTCCATTTTCATAATGGAAAAAGCTGGAAGCATAATTAATACCTAATGTGAAACCAAGGTCTCTACCAAATACTTTAAACTTATTACCAATGGAGAAATTGACGCTGTTGTTCAAAGGTGTGCTGCGCTCTGTAGGTACAAAATCATTGCCGATTTCTTTAGCGGCGCGGTTAAACAAATCCCGTGAAAATTCATTGCCCGGTGCTGGATTACGAGCAGAAAGATAAAGACCTGGTTCTAACTGGTTGCGCACTTTCGAGTCGAGCAAAAAATCAGGTTGGTCTCTTCCTCCATTGTCAAAACCCAACCAGTCAAGGTCTTCTTTTTGTTGGGTTAGAAAGTTGTCAATTAAAGAAGACTGCGTATTGTATTCCGTACCAATTTGGAAATACAGGTTAAATTTGTCTGGAAATGATTTAGTGTTGATATTTACCAAACCACCGGAAAAGTTGCCAGGTTGGTCGGGCGTAAAAGTTTTGGCAGTGACAATGTTGTCAATCATCTGCGCCGGAATCAAGTCCAAGCTGGTACTATTCCGATAAGGGTCGGTGCTTGGAAGCGTGATACCATTCAACTGCGACAACGAGTAACGGTCGCCCAGACCGCGCATCACAATAAAACGTCCACCTTCTACTACGGCACCGGTCATTTGGCGCATAGCATCCGCAGCGTTGGAGCTACCGGTGCGGCTAATCTGCTGTGAAGAAACCCCATCCTGAATAGCAAAAGCTTTGCGCTGGATGGCAATAAGTGCCGCGTCGGTATTTTTTACCGCCGTAGCTGTTACGACTACTTCCAGCAGCGTCTGAGATTCTGTTTCGAGTGCGATGTCAAGCGCATTGGCGATGTCCGGCTTTACTTCAAAACCAGTAATTGTTTGTTTGCTGTAAGATACGTATGTTGTTATTACATCATACAATCCTGCGGTAGCTTCAATGCTGTAATTTCCATCAAAATCTGTTTGAGCGCCTGTAATCTGGGCTCCATTTTGGAATAGCACGACCGTAGCACCGATGAGGGTCTCACCCGTTTCTTTGTCAATCACTTTACCGGCAACGACTGTTTGCCCAAACATTAAAGTCGGTAGCAACAGGATAAGAGCGAAGAGTTGTATTATTTTTTTCATAAGCTAAAAGTGTAAATCAATAGGGTTTTAAAATGCAAAACAGAAGGTACTGTATTCAGTACCTCCTGCTCGCGCTTATATTTCGGAAATGTAATTATTCTATAATCAATTTCTTAGCTGCAAACTTACCACTTTCGATAGTAAACTTGATAACATAAATACCTCTTTCTAATGACTGGATATCTATACGGGTATTGCCAATCACATTTGCTGGAATGGTGCGCACCAAGCTACCATTCAAGCTGAAGATGTCAATACGTACTTTCTCTGTAAACTCAGACTCTACCGTGAAGAAAGAACCGGCTGGAGTAGGGTTTGGATAAATTTTGAAGTTATTGGCAATTTCTTTTTCCAACACTTCTTCCGTTCCAGTAGTCATAGCGAACAAGTGATTGTTTCTCGCTAAAGTTGTCCAATTCATAATCCACAACTGTGTGCTATCCGCAGCAAATGCGCCTTTGTAATTCACGGCGGTAAAGAAGCCAGTTGAATCATTCGTAGGCAGGGCAGCACGTGGTGTTGTATAAGCTGCGCCCGTCAGACTTGGACGTGGATCTAATTTTTTATCTTGTATGCGGCTGATGCTACGGATACCTGGGTCGAGGACACTGGTAAGATTAGTAACCAAATGAGCAGCTAGGTCAGACC
>CAZJXN010000021.1:0-45846 GCA_964549655.1 uncultured Saprospiraceae bacterium | reverse complement strand
AAAATGCTTCTGGTCGGGTAGTTCGCGGCGGGTCGTGGAACAATAACAATGAGACGAATTGTCGCGTTGCTAATCGGAACAGGAACAACAATCCGAATAACAATATTGGTTTTCGGGTGGTGCGGGACTGTGCGCATTGCTTTCCGCCAGAGTCGGCAGGCTGCAAGGGTATCCTGCCGAGCGTGCGTAGAGCATAGTCCGATGGTCGTCCTGCCCCCTCCGTTGGGAGGAAGGCAAATACGTTGAGGAAGGGCGGGGCTAGTAGCCTTCTGGCGAACGTCCCTCCTGACGTATCGGCGAGCTTTTTAACTGCCTCTGGTAGTCAGTCGCCGCACCACAATTGTCTGAACGGTGATGATTATGATTTTTGTGATGGTGGTGATGGGTGCGCGGAGCATCATGGGAATCATTGTCATCACAGAAATCATGGTTCAGACAGCTTTGGCGGCGGGAGGAAGCGGTAAGGAAGTATTCACTTATTAAAAATTTCAACTTCCGCTATATCTCTAAAATCAGCTACATTGAAAGTAGCAACGTGTCGGAGTTGATGCGCCAGCATAACGGATACGATTTCTACATCATACACCCGATTGCCTTTAGGTTCATACTTTTGCAGCAGAAAATGGAAGAATTGCAAACTCGCCTCGCTGGGATATAAAAAGATTACATTCGTAAGCAAATCTTCGTAGAATCCAAACACTTTTTCTCGTTCAATCGCCAGTTTTGAACAAACCGCAAAGTATTCAGAAATATTTTTGGTGGTAATAAAGAGCTGGTTATCTTCCGCTTGTAGTATAGCGACAGAACGCTCATGAAAAGCCGATTGTATATCCAGTGCATAGATGAGCACGTTGGTATCCAACACTATTTTATTCATAGGCGAGGTCTCGAATATTTTGGTAGTCTAATTGGGCATTTAAATGGACCGAACCCAAATAATGCCAAGTTCTTCTGGAAAGCGGCGCTTCCTGCGGTATTTCAACCACGGTGACAATTACTTCTTTGCCAAGAAAATTACTCGCGTTCGGGAGCTGAATGATATTTGTATCCAGTTTTATTTGAAAAGTGATAGCATTCATAAAGTCTGACTTTTTTTCAAAAATACGTATTTTATAAGAAATTTCCAACACAAAGCGCTAACAACATCTCAAATGCCATTAGCGCTTCGTATCACCCTATCACCCCTCAATTCAACAACTCATAAATCCCTGCAATCCCTTGTCCACCACCCACACAAGCTGTGACCATGCCGTATTTTTGATTTCTGCGGCGCAATTCATTGAAGAGTTGAATCGAAAGTTTCGCACCCGTGCAGCCTAAGGGATGCCCGAGCGCAATCGCGCCACCGTTCACATTCACGATGTCTCGATTTAAACCTGCTTCTTGCATTACGGCTAAGGCTTGCGTCGCAAAGGCTTCGTTCAATTCTATCAAATCAATATCTTCCAGCTTCATATTCGCTTGTTTCAGCGCTTTTGGAATGGCAGCACACGGACCAATACCCATGTACAGCGGGTCCACGCCACCCACCGAGCAGGAAACCAAACGTGCAATTGGCTGTAAACCAAGCTGTTTGACCATTGCTTCACTCACCACCAGCACGAATGCCGCACCGTCGGATGTTTGGGAAGAATTACCAGCCGTCACCACGCCACCCATTTGGAAAGCAGAAGGCAGTTTTGCCAGTGCTTCCATGCTGGTGTCGCGGCGCACGCCTTCGTCGGTGTCCACCACGTTATTTTTTTCGACGCGCTTGTTATCTTTTACAAAAACCTCTGGCACGTTGACCGACACGATTTCGCTTTTAAACTTGCCTTCGTCAATGGCTTTCGCCGCCAGCGTGTGCGAACGCACGGAGAATTCATCCGCTTTTTCGCGCGAGATGCCGTATTTGTTGGCGACGGCTTCGGCGGTAATGCCCATGCTCACCATATAATCCGGGGTTTCGCTGGCTACTTTGTAGCTTGGCGCTAGTTTGTAACCCGTCATCGGAATCATACTCATGCTCTCAGTGCCACCTGCGATGTAAATGTCGCCCATGCCCGCGCGGATTTTAGCGACCGCCATCGAAATGGTTTCCAAACCCGATGCGCAATAGCGATTCACGGTCACGCCTGGCACTTCTTTGCCCAAGGCGCGGAGTGAAATTTGTCGCCCGATTTGAAATCCTTGCTCGCCTTCGGGATTGGCACAGCCAACGAACACGTCATCTACGAGTTTGAAATCTAACTCCGGCGTTTGTTCTACCATGTGTTTCAGTACGTCTACCGCCAAATCATCGGAACGGTAGTTGCGGAATCCGCCGCGCTTAGAACGCCCGACGGCAGAACGATATGCTTTTACGATGTATGCTTCCATAATATTGGGAATTTTAGATGCCAGATGCCAGATTGGGAGATGCCAGACGTGGGATGTTGACCGCTCTTTATTTAGACATTTGGCGATTTGTTAAGATGCCAGATTTGGACAACTCCTATATTTAAAAAATTTTATGTTTATGATATTCTATATTTAAATCCATCAATCATCTTTTGTAATGTCGTTACTTTGATGATGAGTACGTCTGTCTTTACTTTATCCAAAAACTGTAGCCGATTCGATAAATACAATTGTGTTTCCAACTCAAAAGCAGAACCTTGTGCAATGTCCAAAAAGTGCGCTAATTGAGGGTCCGTGCCGCGTCCACGACCTTCTGCAATATTGGATGGAACAGAAACAGCACACCTTCTAATTTGCTGTGTCAATCCGTATAGTTCGCTTTTCGGAAAATCATTTGTAACGTCGTATATTTCTTTAACCAGTTCCATAGAAGGATGCCAAATTTTCAATTCTTTAAAATTGTGTCTTTTCATGGTGTAAATTTGATCTAAAATATCATATAAATTAAAATCGTGTAAGTATCACGTCTGGCATCTCCCAATCTCGCATCTGACATCCGTTTTTCTGGCATCTCCTAATCTGGCATCTGGCATCAATTCCTCAAAGGCTTATTATTCTGCAACATATACTGTATTCGCTCTAACGTTTTCTGCTCGCCGCAAAGGCTCAAAAACGCTTCCCGCTCCACATCCAACAAATATTGCTCACTCACCAGTTGTGCGCCCGTTAAGTCGCCGCCACAAAGTACCCAAGCAATTTTGTGGGCGATTTTGATGTCGTGGTCGCTGGCGTAGTTGCCGCGCTTGAGTTCGTTGGCGGCGGTGTAGAGCGCAGCCAAGCCGCCGCGACCGAGTACCAGTACGTCCTCGCGTCGGGTGGGCATCACGTAATTATCCGCAAGTTCAATCACTTTTTGTTTGGCTTCGGCGATATTGCGGTCTTTATTCATCACAATGGTGTCGCGTTCGGGCAGCAAATAGCCGTAATTGAAAGCTTCGTGCGCCGAGGTAGCAACCGATGCCAGCGCAATAGCTTTGAATTTTTCGACCAAAGTGGGAATTTGCACATCTCCTTCAAAAAACGAATCCGAAGCACGAACGGCAAATTCCTTCGTGCCGCCGCCACCTGGAATCACACCAATACCGACTTCTACCAAACCAATGTAGGATTCAGAAGCAACAACTCCAGCGTCGCAGTGCATGAGCGTTTCGCAACCGCCACCAAACACGTAGCCTTGCGTGGCAGCCACCACCGGAATTTTAGAATAGCGGCAACGCATCATGGTTTGTTGAAATAAATTCACTGCTATATTCAGTTGGTCAAATTCTTGTTGGTACGCGAGCATTCCAATCATCATCAGATTCGCACCGACCGAGAAATTCGTCGCATTATTTCCAATGACCAAACCTTTCCAATCGCCGTCTTCTGCCAATTGAATACTCTCGTTGATGCCGCGCAGTACGCCTTCGCCGATGGAATTGTGCGGGCTGGTAAATTCTAAACACAACACACCGTCGCCAATGTCGTGCAACGTGGTTTCGCTATTTGAAAATACAGGGACTTTATCGCGGTAGTTATCCAAAATAATGAACTGGTCGGCACCGGGAATCGGTAAATAACTTTTTGTTGGAATATCGTAAAATAAGCGCTTGCCGCCTTCGCGTTTGTAAAATGAAGTGTTTCCAGCAGCTACAAATTCTTTCACCCAATCCGCCACTTGTTCGCCTTGTGCTTCCGCTAATTCACTGCCTTTTTGGATGCCAATCAAATCCCAATATTCAAATGGACCAAATTCCCAGGCAAAACCGGCGCGCAGCGCATCGTCAATGCTATACAAATTATCGGAAATTTCAGGAATGCGATTGGAAACATACGCAAACAAACCCAGCAACGAGCGGCGCACAAGTTCGCCTCCTTTGTCTTGCGAATCAAATACAGCTTGGACGCGCTTTTTGACATCGTCCATTTGTTTAGAAACTTTTAAACTCGCCAAATCCGACTTTGCAGACGGCTCATATTCAAGCGTTTCTAAATTTAAACCCAAAATAACTGGCCTGCCGTTCGCATCGCGTTCGCTCGTTTTTTTATAAAAACCCTGACCAGATTTGTCGCCGAGAAATTTCTTTTCTAATAAAAACTCAAAATATTTTGGAATCTCAAACGCCGAGGCTTGTTCATCGTTGGGTGCGTTGGCGCGAATGCCTCGAATCACATTGGCAGCCGTGTCGTGACCTACCAAATCACCAAGTCTAAACGTGCCTGTTTTTGGACGACCGATTACTGGACCAGTCAGTTTATCTACATCTTCAATGCGCAAACCCAATTCCGTAGTGAGTTGATAAATTTTAGCCATTGCGTACACACCTACGCGGTTGGCGATGAAAGCCGGTGTGTCTTTACACAAAACGGTTTGCTTGCCAAGATACACGTCGCCGTAATGCATCAAAAAGTCAACGACTTCCGGGTCGGTATCTGGTGTAGGAATAATTTCTAACAAGCGCAAATAACGCGGCGGATTGAAAAAGTGCGTTCCGCAAAAATGTTTTTTAAAATCATCGCTACGTCCTTCGGTCATCAGATGAATTGGAATACCGGACGTGTTGGACGTAATCAATGTCCCTTTGCGACGATGCTGTTCTACTTTTTCAAAAACTTGTTGCTTGATATCCAAGCGTTCGACCACGACTTCGATAATCCAATCGTAGTCTTTTATTTTAGCTAAATCATCGTCGAAATTGCCAATTTTGATGCGGCTGGCAAATTTTTTATCGTACAGCGGCGCGGGTTTCCCTTTCAGTGAGGCTTGTAAGGCATTGAAAGCGATGCGGTTACGAGCGGCAGGATTGCTACTTTCTGCGTCCGTGAGGTTGGACGGCAGGATATCGAGCATGAGCACTTCTAAGCCGATATTGGCAAAATGGCAGGCAATACCGGAGCCCATCACGCCGGAGCCGAGTACGACCGCTTTTTTGATTCTTCTCATAAATTTGGTACTTAGTATTTGGTACTTGGTATTTGGTACACAGCATCCAGCATCTTTTCGAGAACCATTCAAAAATAACAATAGTTCTAAATTAGCGAAAATTCGCTGGACGGGCAAAAATAGGAAAATGGAGGATAGGAGGATGGGAAAATAGGAGGATTTTTTCCAATTATATTAAAATTTTTAAATGCTCCTATCTTCCTATCTTCCAATCCTCCAGAAAATTGTTAAATTTAGCCGTTCAAAATATAATTTGCTGTTTTGAATTCACGTTGATAGACATTGTAAGTTAAACAAACAAAACTTTTAAACCCATTACAATATGCTCTTACTGAATATTCTGTTACTATTCCAGGGATTCCAACCCGATTCGACTACTACTGCTGCCGGAGATGGGGTAGCTTCACAAAGTTTTTTTGACATTATCCTTCAGAGCGGCACGGTCGGTATTATCATTGTCTTGTTGCAGATTATATTGTCAATTATTGGATTATATATATTCGTAGAACGTTATTTGACTATTAGGAAAGCGGTGAAAATTGATGACCACTTCATGAACAATATTCGCGTCAATGTTCAGTCAGGCAATATTCAAGGAGCAAAAGCGCTTTGTCAAGCGACGGACTCGCCAGTGGCACGCATGGTAGAAAAAGGACTGCAACGTATCGGAAAACCTCTACGAGACATTGACGCAGCAATTGAAAATGTGGGAAACTTGGAAGTTTTTAAATTAGAAAGAGGCTTGTCCACGCTGGCAAGTATCGCTGGTGCGACTCCCATGTTGGGTTTCTTAGGTACTGTGACGGGTATGATTTTGTCATTTTATAGCATGGCAACTGCTGAGAATGTAACTCCAGCACTGCTGGCAGGCGGTATTTATCAAGCGTTATTGACAACAGCTTTTGGTTTGATTGTAGGTATTGCTGCATACATTGGTTATAATGTATTGGTTTCCAATGTTGAAAATGTAGTATTTAAAATGGAACGCAGTACGACCGAGTTTATGGATTTGCTACAGGAACCAGGTGTTTAATCTGATTGATTGTTGACCATTGATAGTTGATTATTTAAATTTAAGATAATCAATTGTCTATAATAAATCTAAAATGGCTATCAAAAAACGTAATAAAACCAGCGCAGAATTTAGCATGGCATCGCTGACGGATGTTATTTTTCTACTCCTGATTTTTTTTATGTTGAATTCAGAATTAGTTAATATCAAACCTTTCGATTTGCCAAAGTCGGATTCTAAAACAGTAGCACCAACTAATTTAATTGTAGCCATCGAAAAAGACGGTACGCATACGCTCAACAATAAAGAAATTTCAGTGCGTGCCTTGGAGCAAGCGTTGCGTCAGGAAATTAGTGGATTTCCACCGGAAGAATTGAAGCAATTGACGGTAACGATTGTGGCAGAGACGGGCACCGCATTTGATTATGTAACGGACGTAATGGAAATTGCTTCCAAGCTACGCGCTCGAGCGATCATTGCTACCCAACCAAAAAGTTAAATTTTGTTTCTCATTAAGCGTTTGGAGTTACAAAGAATTTCAAAGCTTACAACCTCAATAAAAATGGCATTACGCAAGAAAAACAAAATCAATGCAGAATTTAGTATGTCGTCGTTGACAGATATCATCTTTCTGCTGCTAATTTTTTTTATGTTAACCTCCGGTTTAGTAGCACCTAATGCACTCAACTTGCTTTTGCCTGGAAGCTCTACTTCTAAAATTCCGAACACATCTCGTATTGACAATGTGCAGATTAGTGAAACTGGAAATTATGCTATCAATGGCAGAAGCACTACGCTGGAACAACTTGATATTCGGTTGAGCCGTCTTGCCAACCGCGATGAAAGCATTACCATTTCTCCTGATTCTGGTACACCAGTGGAAAATGTGGTTGCCATTATGGATTTGGCATTAAAATATAATATTAACGGTATTCTGTCAATAGAGAAAGAGTAAATAATATTCCAAAGTTAGCAGCAAGCAAAATAATGTTAAAAAATTATTAATCTGCTTTCACCTTGAATTTTAAGGATTTAAATTACGTTGAAAAGCAATAAGGATATTGTAATCGATTATTCACGGTAACAATCCTTTCAATTTTAAACGTTGAACTCAAAATACAGAAGCAGTGGAAATAGTAAGCCAACAAGAACAACGCAATAAAAGGTATGGCATGATTACAAGTGTAGTAATGCATACCTTAATTTTGATTATCGGAATCTTACCATTTTTTACATACCCGGATCCGCCACCAGGGCAGGAAGGTATATTGGTAAATCTGGGCTTGCCTGACCAAGGACAAGGCGACGAGAATGCCGCTCCTGCCGAATCATCGCAAGAGCGCGAAGCCGAAACGGAACCTGAAATTGAGCCAGAACCGGTAAAGGAAAAGCCAGTGGAAAAACCACAAAAAACGGAGCCTACCCCGCAGAAAGAAGTCATTAAAACGGAAGACCCTGACGCAATAGCGCTACGCGAACAGAAAAAGCGAACGCAAGCCGAGCAGGATCGAAAACAACGCGAAGAAGATGCCCGTAAAAAAGCGGACGCTGATGCTAAGAAAAAAGATGCGGACGAAGAAGCGCGCAAAAAAGCGGAAGCCGATAAATTTAAAGAAGGTTTGGGTTTAGGTGGTTTGGGCAAAGGAAAGGGCAACACGGGTAAACCAGGCAATCAAGGTGACCCCAATGGCGATCCAAATGCTAAAAACTTAGAAGGGGTCAGTTCTGGTAAGGGAAATGTTGGAGGAGGCTTGGATGCACGTGGTATTCTGGCACGGGGTCCAGGTGTTACGGATAATAGCCAAAGTGTAGGAAATGCGGTTATTCGCGTTTGTATAGATCGGGATGGCAAGGTGACTAGTGCAGAATTTACCCAGAAAGGGTCTTCTATTTCCGATGGCGGTCTAAAAAATAAAGCGATTGCAGATGCTAGACAATGGAAATTTGGCAAAGGAAATGTAGATACCCAATGCGGTACCGTTACGTATCGTTTCCAAGTGCAATAAAAATAGGAGGATAGGGTAGATGGGAGGATAGGACAACGCATCCTCTTTGTTTCGTTCCTTTACTTTATATGATATAGAAGTCAAAAAACAGCAGAAAATAAATTCATTAAGGGTGGATAATGAATCTGCCCTTTTTTATTTGCCACTTTATTGTAGATGTGTTGTCTTTTTTTAAGTATCAAATCTTATTAAAAGTTGTAATGTTAAAATAACTCAATATTTCATTCCAACAAAAAGATATGAAAAACGGTAGCCTCTTTGGGAATTTATCTCCAAAGAGGCTACCGTTTTATAGAAGTCGTTGTTGGAATGACGCAATATTAAAAATTCGTTGGGCAGCCTGTTTTGCTACCACGCCCTCTGCCGCCACCAAACTTTTTACCACCTACTAAGCCACTGTTACCGCCACCACCACCTAAGAAATAAGTGAGGGTGATGCCGCCTACATGATACCAGTCGAGGTGTTTGCCACCTCTCCGGTAAGGTTCGATATCTGCTTCGGGTCCGGGTGCAACGGGGTTGCTAAATTGTGCTGCCAGTTCGCCGTTGCCTTTATACACATCGCTGTAAGTCACGCTGGCGTAGCTAATGTCGTCTAAATGATCGGTAAAAGTTTTGCGCCAACCAAATTCTACGCCCAGCGACCAAGTGTCATTGAAAACAAATTTTACACCTGCTCCAAAAGGAATAGATAATTGGGTCAACTTATAAGGTGCATCATAGCCTTCCAAACCTTGTCCTTCCGTGCCGAGCGGCTGCAAATCTACCCATCCATTATCAAGCCCTGCTTGTGGATTGAAACGATAAACCGCCACGCCACCAAATAAATAAGGCTGGACGAGCCCATACGTTTGCAACGGATAAATTTCGCCGACGAGTGATGCTTCGGCGAGGCTGGACTGGAAACTCGGTCTTGGAATGGCTCGAACGGTGTCTTTTTCAGCACTGCTGAGTCTGCCCGCCGTAATGCCTACGCGCAGCTTGACATAATCACCAATCGGAAATCGTGCAAAAACGCCACCTGCCAGTCGTACGTCTTTGGTGTAAATGCCAAATTCTGCGGGCGACAAATCACCGCTGTAAACCGATCCGCCTACGAGCAAGCCGATTTCTGTGCCTTGTGCAGCCGCAAAAAGAGATGCACAACAAATGTTTAATAAAATTATCCATTTTCTCATGGTAGTTGGGTATATTTTAAATTAATAATAGAGTGCGTTTCAAAACAATTTCTATTCAACGTATAAAAATTGTGTTTTTTTATAACAGCGTCATTTTTTCGACGACTTAAGTCGGCGGGCAAAATAGTAAGTTCCTCAATACGTTAACAACCAATTATTTAAATTATATATAAATTCAATTTAACTACTGACTATCAAGATATGAAGAGACTGCTTACTGCCGACTGAAAACTGCCTACTAACTCACCATTTGCTATAACAAGCCACGGGGTCGCGGAAAGCTTTGCGCAACGCTTCTCCAAAATTGTAAGAAACTAAAATACCAGTCAAATAATACCAATCTTTGTAAGGGCTGCCGCGCCGATACGTGTTATTGACAGGTTCGCCAGCGGCTAAGTTTGGATTGCTTAATTGCGCAGCAAGCGCTCCATTACCATCAAAAATTTCTTTGTAATTAACATCCACCGCGCTCACATCATCCAGATAATCCGTCAGCAAATAACGGGCACCAGCTTCCAGACTCACACTCCAGCGGTCGCTCACAATGAAACGGATACCGACTCCAAAAGGCACATTAAACTGCGTACGAGCATATTTTCGGTCATAACCCGGCAAACCTTGTCCTTCTGTTCCCAGCGGTTGCAATTCTATGAGACTGCCATCTGCTGACCTTGTTTTCGGATTGAAATGAAACATTCCAACGCCGCCAAAAATATACGGATAGGTAAAACTGGACTCAGTGTGGCGAATGCGAATAAGGTGCAATTCCCCGGTAAGATTGACTTCCCAGAGCTTGGATTCAAAACTCAGCCCTCGACTGGCATTGCTGGTACGGGCATCGGAGCCGTCTATACTTCCAAAATTGAACATCAGCTTTGTAGAAAATCGCTGACTAAAACTGGTACGCCCAAAAATGCCAAAAGCCGGACGAATCTGCTGAATCATGTCAAAATAACTGCTGGGAGCTAAGTCTCCATTGTACGCCGTAGCGCCAATAGTGATGCCGATATCAATCGGTTGAGCATGCAATTTCAATAGGCATACGATAGCAACGAACAGGGTAGTAAGTGTTTTTTTCATGGATTATAAATTGTTCTTGGGAAAATAAAATGATACTTTCAAAAAGCAAATATACAAACGGAATTAATATGGGCGTTTATTTTAACATTTCTCTCTTTATTTCTACTTTTTTACAGCAAAATTCTGACCCAAAACTGTTTTTATTTGATAACTAATTGCCTTTGAACGCTGTTTATCGAATGCAAATAGACGTGTCAGGTTTCCAGAAACAAATAGACGTGTCAGGTTTCGAAAACCTGATACGTCTATTTACAAAAAGCATATTTTTATGGCAATGCGCAGACGTGCCTCCGATGGGGGAAATGTCAAAACAAAAGTAACGAGGGAGCAGCTCGTGAAAGCTGGAAAAATTCTTCGGTACATCAAGCCCTACAAGTGGTCTTTTATTTTCGGATTGCTACTACTCACGGTTTCAAGTCTGCTTTTCATGATTTTTCCAGGTGCTGCTGGTGAGATGGCGAATGTGGCAAATGGCAAACCAAAGTTTGACATTTCATTGCAACAGTTTGGCTGGATTTTGCTGGTTTTACTAATCATTCAAGGCGGATTCTCTTACTTACGCACCATTTTATTTGCTAATGTGAGTGAAAAAGGGATGGCAGATATTCGAAAAGCGTTGTACCAAAAGTTGATTACACAAGACCTTACATTTTTTGAGCAGCGTAGGGTAGGGGAGTTGACCAGCCGCATTACATCTGACGTAGAAAAATTACAAACCGCATTTTCTATTACATTAGCGGAATTTATTCGGCAGATTATTACATTAATCGCGGGTTTAATTATTATCGCGTGGCTCACGCCGGCGTTGTCGTACATTATGGTGTTGACGTTTCCAGTGGTCGTAGTGGTAGCAATGGTTTTTGGTAGATACATTCGGCAGGTTTCTAAAAAAAGGCAGGACGAATTGGCAAATACCAACGTCATTGTAGAAGAAACCCTCCAATCTTTCACCGTTGTAAAATCTTTTACCAACGAATGGTATGAGACATTGCGATACGGCAATTCCATTGATAAAGTCGTGCAAATTTCTTTGAAATTTGCACGCACGCGTGGCTTATTTTTCATTTTTATCATTACTGTATTATTTGGCGCGATTTTCTTTATATTATGGCGAGGTGCTATTTTAGTACAAAATGGCGAGATGGAAGTCGGCGACCTGTTTTCCTTCATTTTATACACGGCATTTATTGGCGGTGCGATTGGCGGTTTGGGTAATTTGTACACCGATTTAGCGAGCGCTTTAGGTGCGACCGAACGCATTCAGGAAATCCTCGACCGACCGGGTGAAATAGAACCGCTTAACACGACCTTGCAGCCAAACGAACGTTTTGATGGCAATATAGAATACCGAGATGTGTATTTTAATTACCCAACCCGCAAAGATATTGGCGTTTTGAAAGGTATTGATTTACAAATACAAGCAGGTCAAAAAGTAGCAATCGTGGGCGCAAGTGGTGCCGGAAAATCAACGATTGTACAATTATTATTACAATTTTATAAAGTAGATAATGGTTCCATTATAGTAGACGGCAAATCTATTTACAACTATGATCTTTTGAAATATCGGCAAAATATCGCTATTGTACCGCAAGAAGTGCTGTTATTTGGCGGCACGATTCGGGAAAATATTCTATACGGAAAGCCAAATGCCACAGAAGCAGAAGTGATAGAAGCCGCTAAACAAGCCAATACTTGGGAATTCATTCAGTCTTTTCCCGATGGATTAGAAACGGTGGTGGGCGAGCGCGGCGTAAAGCTTTCTGGCGGACAGCGGCAGCGGGTTGCCATTGCAAGAGCTATTTTGAAAGACCCCGCGATTTTATTGTTAGATGAAGCTACGTCTTCGTTGGATGCAGAATCGGAGCGGCTGGTGCAGGAGGCACTCAACCGACTGATGGAAAATCGAACGTCTATCATCATCGCACATCGCTTGGCAACGATTAAAGATGTAGACCAAATTTATGTCATTGAAAATGGACAAATTGTAGAGCAAGGTACGCACGAAACGCTTTCTATGCTGGAAGATGGTGTTTATAACGCGTTGGCGAAGTTACAATTTGAAGCCGTGCAGTAATAGTATACTGATAGTTATGATTTATTAGGATATTTTTTGATTTTATTTGTAATATCTAAATCATAAAAAACACATAACTATCATAAAAATCAGTGTACTATAAATTATCCGACGGCAATTCCATTAGAATGCGCCAGTTTTTTGGAAAATAATTATTGACACGGTTGCCTACGCCTTTGAGCCAGCCAAGATTATGTCCTTGATAACGCACGAGCGTCCAGCCTGTAGGAATGCTATTCAATATCAAATTATCTTTTTTCAAAAAGTGAAGTGCTTGTTCTTTGTCGAGGTCTATCGCCGGTAAATCCTTTTTGATAGCAATATTCAATGCCAGTGCGTGTGCAGGGATGAAGTCCTGATTTTTGAATGTACCCACTTCGATTCCAAAATCAGCTTTGCGCAAATGCTGCGTAATCAATTGACAGTCTGCAACATGTGATTGTAAAATAGCAAAAACACTTCCAAATTTATCTTGAAAAAAAGCGAACTGCTCCGGCTCTTCCAGCCAATGATTCATAATGGGGATTAATTTGCTATTCAGTGGAGTTAAATGTGGAAAAGGTTTAATTTTAGGTTCTATTGCGACGCCTGTTTTTTTGCGAAAGCAACTGATGTAAAAACCCTCGCCTCGCACTTGATGCGGATAAAATTGATAACCCATTTCTTTGGATGTAATATTCCAGTCGGCTGGAATTTCTAAGGTAAGTCGTTCTACATCAAAGGATTCGACGAACCATTTTGCATTGTCTTCGTTTTCTTCATCATTGTAGGTACAAGTGCAATAAATGAATATTCCATCGGATTTTAGCGTTTTGACCGCGTCCGCCAAAATGCGCTTTTGCCTTGCCGCACAATGTGTTACATGCGTGGGCGACCACTTTGCCATTGCTTTTTTATCTTTGCGAAACAGCCCTTCGCCAGAGCAAGGCGCATCCACCACCACTAAGTCAAAAAAACCTTCTAAACCTGCCAATTCCCGACTATCTGCATTGCCAATGTGTGTATTTGGAACACCCCATTTGACAAGATTTTCCTGCAAAATTTGATACCGCGCTCGTATCACTTCATTCGCAAAGAGTAAGCTATTTTCATTCAAAACAGAAGCCAGTAATGTGCTTTTTCCACCCGGCGCTGCACATAAATCTAAGACTTTGAGCGGTTTATATAAGTCTAATAATTGTCTCGTCGCCTCTGCTACAAACATAGAAGACGCCTCCTGCACATAATACACGCCCGCATGTAAAAGTGGGTCTAATGTAAAAACCGGACGCATTGGCAGATATACTCCTTTGTTAAACCATTTTACTACTTCATTATTTTCTTGAATGACAAAGCCTTTTTGGTTATTCCGTCGAATGCTTGTAGGCGAAATGGTGTCAAACGAATTTCTGAAACTGTCAAAATCAGGACCGAGTTGTGTTTGCATTTGAGCTATGAATGCTATTGGAAGATTCATGGTTGTATTTTAAAATGCCCAAGATATGAAAAGTGGCTTGATGATGTCGCGTCATCAAGCCACTTTTCATATCAATCCCGGTAGCTATTGGGCGTAATATTTGCTATTCGTTCAAAGCCCAATCATACTCCATATATTTTACACTTGCGCCTGTGTTTATTTTTGCTTTAGCATATTTATTCAAAAAAGTAACAAGATTATCGAAATCGCTACCATACCAGTCAAATATTTTAGAAACTTGCACTTCATTTACATTAATTTTATTAAATTTTACATTATTGACGAATGCTTTTGCTTGCTGGTCGAGGTATTTATTTAAATTGTCGGCAGTCCATGCGCGGTTCAGCAGCGGCGGACAAGATTTTGCGGCACAATTGACGGCAAAGTGAATGCGGGCATCTTTGAATTGTGGGCGCAGGATATCATTCTCAATATTATTCAGCGAGTAAGTTTTATCGCCGAGTTTTATCCATTTTACATCCCAAGGCTTGCCATCGTGTAGTTTTGTGATACTAGTAATCGGATAATTATTCACAATGAGTTTGATAGTGAAGGCGTTATACGCATTGATCCAGTACGCCATTTTTTCTGATTTCGCCCAGCTTTCCTGTACCGGATTTTTTCCAAGGTAATCCAGGTAAGCGTCTAACTCGGCTTTGGATTTTTGAAAACCTTTGTAATTGACTTTCCCTTGGGGAGTTACATATTTTTGTAAAAGATTATCCCAGTTATCGTGATTGACAGAAGGTGGGGTCGCCATAGCTATTTGAAAACTTGTAAACACAACAAATGCTGTGCCCAATATCCATTTCGTGATTCGATTCATTGTTTTGTTTTATTGATGAATACGATTTTAACTGCAAAAGTAGTTTGAAAGTTGTACAGCGATTGATACAAGTGTTCCAGCGCGGACATTCTTAACGTAACTATAAGATTTCAGTTACTTTCTTACAAGAAATAGAATATTGTTCACTACTTTATACTTTTTCCGCCTATTTTGTGTTTGGAAAACATGGATTTAATCACTCAAAACCGATGACACGTATGAAAGCTAATATGCTTTTACCAATCGCTATTTTATTGACCGTCAGTCGCTTGGCAGCGCAAGACTGTGCGGCATTTTTTCCTTTTGAAAAAGGAGCTGCCATGGAGTACACCTTCTACGACAGCAAAGGAAAACTCAGTAATGTATCCTCCCAAAAAGTAGTGATCATAGATGACGAAGGGGCGGCAGGTATGACGGCGCAGGTGGAGGTAGTCATGACGGATAAAAACGGCAAGGAACAAACCAAAGGCAACTACAAAGCGACCTGCAAGAATAACACATTATTGATGGACATCACAGCGATCGTGCCGCAAATGACGCAGGCTTTCTCCAGCTTAGAAATGCAAATCTCCGGCGACCAATTGCAGTTACCATCTAAATTGACTGCTGGACAAACCTTGCCCGACGCGCACATGGAAATCAAAGCGGGCAGCGGCGGCGTAAATTTAATGAAAATAACGATAGATATAACGGAACGCAAAGTAGAAGGTAAAGAGTCCATTACTACTGCGCTCGGCACCTATGAAGCGTATAAAATTACTTATGTCACCAACACTAAAACCTTGATGAGCAAGAGCTTCCGCTCAACGGGCTGGTACGCGCCTAAAATCGGACTGATAAAACAAGAAACCTACGATAAAAAAGGGAGCCTTGATAGCTCGATGGTGTTGACGAAATTTAGCAAGTGAGGTAATAACCAAACTTGTTTGGTTAAATAAAACAATCAAACAAGTTTGGTTATTACGTTTACCGAATCAACGCCACGTCCCCCGTCTTCAATTCACTTTTCGCATCTCCTTCTTGGTCGTATGTGACTTTTAATAGATATACATACGCCGAAGCAGCAGCCAGTTGTCCTTTGGACGTGCCGTCCCAACCGTCTTCCGAGTTTTGAGTGGAGAAAATTAGTTGCCCGCTGCGACTAAAAATTTTCAGGTCGAATGCAGTGATGGGGCAGCCAACATTGGGTTGAAAAACGTCATTCACGCCGTCGTCATTGGGTGAGAAAGCGTTGGGAATGTAGACATTGCAAGTAAATTTGTCTTGTGGAAGAGCTGAATAAAACGAAGACAGGCACAAAAATGCACTGATCAGCAAAAGGGTAGATTTTGCGGTCATGTTCACGAGATTTTTGATTTGTTAGCAATTAGAAAAGCAAGGCAAATGTATGAAAATAAAACTAATATTTAAAAATAAAGGTATTAAAAATTAAAATATTTTTTTGCTTTTTGCCAAAGGGAGTCTACCAATTGATTGAAGTCAGGAGCGAGTTTAAAATAAAAGATTGGAATAATGTATAAAATGCTGATAATAATAGATTTGTATAGAATTGTTAGAATCGGATGACCAATGTCAGGAAGTTGGGAAGCAATACCATACACCGCTGCACCAATCATCAATATCCATACGGTAGCCATTGAGAAAGGCTGCATTTTGAATTTTTGCTGAATAAAAATCAATTTGATACCATTAAAAACGATGATAGAAAACAGGGTACCCAACGCTGCACCGTAAATGCCCAGATTAAATATTTTAATAAAAACATAAAGAAAAATGACGTTTAAAGCTGCCAAAGTAAGCACTACATAAAATTGAAATCGAAAATATTTAGAAAAGCCGATAATCTGATTATTAATACTCGTAGCCATATCCACCAGCGATGCCATTCCCAGTACGAATACAATATTCTTATCCGCCCGATATTTATCGCCTTCTTTCATAATATCAAATAAACTATCAATATTTAACCAAATGCCTAAAAATAATAACAAACCAAGAACCAGCAAATTCACCGCACTGCGCTTGTAAAGAATTTCTACTTCTGACCAGTTTTCTTTTACAATAGCATCTGCCACAATGGGTTGCGTTATTTTCTCTAGTGATTTTCGCGGCGTGTCCACCGTGTTACCAATAAAAGCTACAATGGTAAAAATTCCGTTTTGTACCAATCCTTCTTTGCCCATCAGTAGAGGAATCATAAATTTGTCAATGTAGGTCATAAAACTCGCGCCGAGGCTGCCGATAATGCCATAAAATGCAAAAATTCTTATATCCCGAAATAAAGTAGGTTCTTTAATCAATGAATAATCAGGTTGAAGATGTAATTGCCCCAGCCAGCGCGTGTAAATCAACAAGCCAATTGTAACTAATCCATAAGCTATGATAATGCCCGTGATATAACCATAAATGTTCACCAAGGTGTAAGTAAATAATAATGCCATGAATCCAGTAGCAATCTTTAGCCACACGGTATCCAAAAAGGTAGGAATAACAATACGCAGAAAGTTTTTAATATACTGACCTAAAATAGAATTGATGGTAATAAAAAAAGCAAAAGGTAGAAAATACAAAATGAATTGGCGTGCTATCGGGTCTACATCTTGTGCTTTGAGCCAATTTGTAATAGGTTGTTCTAATAAAATGACGGCTATTGCAAAAACAAAAAAACAAATAATAGAAGGTATTAAAAGAATAAATAAAAATCCTTGATGTTTTTTCTCTTCATTTTTAAAAATAGGAAAAAATCGCACTGCCACATTTTGCATTCCCAATTGTAAAAAAGGGGTAACAATGAGCGCCGCACTCACCAAAAATTGGAAAAGCCCCAACACATTGCTGGGCAAATATGGATAAATAACAAGCGTATTCACCACGCCAAACGCAATGCCGATGTAGGTTACGATGCTGTCTTTAATGCCTTGCCGCTGTATAACGCCCACGATTCGTTGAGTTTAAATGTTTGCAAAGAACGGAATTTTGAGAGAATGATTGCCCCTTTTTACGAAACTCCCTGTCAATCGAAAGCGTTCTCTTAAATTAAAATATCCACCTCAAACAGTGCAACAATATAACAATACGGCAGTGTAACAATTTATCAATATAACCATGCAACAATATAACAATATAAAATTAACCGACACCCATACGCACCTGTACGGCAAGCAATTCGACCACGACCGCGATGCAATGGTACAACGTGCAATCCACGCGGGCGTAGAAAAAATGTATCTCCCAAATATTGACAGCTCGTCCATCGAAGGAATGTTGGCACTGGAAGCGGCGTATCCTGACCATTGTTTTGCCATGATGGGCTTGCATCCATGCTCGGTACAGGCGAATTATAAAGAAGAATTGGCAATCGTGCGCGAGTGGTTAGACAAGCGTCCGTTCGTGGCGATTGGCGAGATGGGCATTGATTTGTACTGGGATAAAACGTTTATTGACCAGCAAAAAGAAGCGTTTTTATTGCAATGCGAATGGGCGAAAGACCTCGGCATTCCCATCGTCATTCATGCGCGAGAAGCGACGGATGTGTGTATTAAATTGGTTCGGGAAGCAAAAGACGAACGGCTGCGCGGTATTTTTCATTGTTTCACAGGCGGTGTAGAGCAGGCAGAAGCGATTATCGAACTAAATTTTTACTTGGGCATCGGCGGCGTGTTGACATATCCAAAATCTGGATTGGATAAAACGCTGGAAGCCATTGATTTACAACATATTGTGCTGGAAACTGACTCGGCTTATTTGTCGCCCGTCCCGCATCGCGGCAAACGAAATGAGAGTGCGTATTTGACATTTATCGCTGAAAAATTGGCGAGTGTGAAAGGAGTAGAATTAGAAGAGGTGGCGCGGATTACGACAGAAAATGCAGGAGAAATCTTTAATAAATCGTCTATTTTTTTTAAATAAAAGTAAAATCCATTATATTGTCTTGTAATGGATTTTTATAAACAATTGAAAATCAATGAGTAAGCGGAGAGTGAGAGATTCGAACTCTCGGTACCCTTTTGGAGTACACACACTTTCCAGGCGTGCTCCTTAAACCACTCGGACAACTCTCCAGAACCCGATTTTTTAATTCGGATTGCAAATGTACGTTTTATTTCTACGATTCCAAAATTTTTAAAACCCTCGTTATTCAGTCTCAAAATATTCAACTCACCTCAACCGGTCCATCGAGCGCACCAATTTCTCATCTTTCCGAATAGAACGATTTGCCAACAATTCAAATACAATCGCTATCAAGGGCAAAAATGCACCCACCGAAAGCACGAGACTATTAAAATCTACTTTATTTTGAAATAACAAAAAGAGCGCAAAACCAACACCAATAAGGTTTGCCACCATTGAAATAGAAGCAATTCGCATTTGTGTAGCGCGGTTTTTAAACAAAAAAATACTCGCCAACGCCAGCGCACCTGCCACTATAAAAATCAACAGCAGCGCGATATGGTCATTCAAATTGTAAACGCTATCCGCAAAAATTGGACTGGCAATGGTTTCTTTCGCACTCGCAAATGGCGTGCCCAGCAACGCAAACGACGCAATCGCAGCTATTAATAAAAAAATAGATTGAATTCGTTGTATCATAATTTTTACTTTTAAAACCCAAAGTTAACAAAGTCGCTTAGAGAACCACAAAAAAGATGCCAGATAGTAAGATGCCAGATGCCAGCCGCTCTTTACTTGTCCCCTTTCTAATTTTACCCTCCATCTTCCAAAATCGAGCAAAAAATGCGGGCATTCCAATTTTCCATCATTCCAACCAAAAATCTGTACTTTTACGTTCCTCAAAACTAAAAATTTGTGACCACTTTTCGACCACCGGAAACCCTGAGCTACTGGGAGCGTGAAACGTTTTTTCGACACCTCGATGTCGCTGTCATTGGTAGTGGCATCGTCGGTTTGAATGCGGCGATTCGACTCAAAGAACTGCGCCCTCACTGGAATGTGGCGATGCTGGAGCGCGGCGTGTTACCGTTTGGAGCCAGTACGCGCAATGCGGGTTTTGCTTGCTTTGGCAGCATGACGGAGTTGTTGGATGATTTGGAAAAAAATAGCGAAGCCGAAGTGTGGGCATTGGTGGAGCGGCGTTGGCGTGGCTTGCAACGTTTGCGCGAGCGCGTAGGCGACGACCGATTGGAGTATCAGGAATTGGGTGGCTATGAATTATTTAAACCAGAAGAACGTGTCATTTTTGAACAATGTGCTGATAAAATAGTAGATTTTAATAAAAAACTAAATGAAATAACGGGGCAGCTAAATACGTATCAAATTGTCAGCCCTGCTATCAAAAAATTTGGTTTTAAGAATATCAATCAACTCATTGTCAATCGGTTAGAAGGGCAAATTCATACCGGTAAAATGGTAGAAGCCTTATTAGAAATTGCAGTAGAAAAAGGCGTTCGATTATTTAATGGTGTAATAATTAAAGAATTTCATTATGATACAGAAAAAGTACAATTAATAACAGACGGCGGCTGGGAAATCCATGCCCGACAAGCATTGATTGCAACCAATGGTTTTGCCCGACAATTATTACCAAATTTGGAAGTGCAAGCCGCTCGAAATCAAGTGCTTATCACTCAGCCAATTTCTGATTTGCACTTCAAAGGAACGTTTCATTATGACCGAGGTTACTTCTATTTTAGAAATGTTGGAGACCGAATTTTATTAGGTGGTGGTCGAAATTTGGCGGCACAAGCGGAGCAAACGGATGCCTTTGGTACGACGGAATTGATTCAAAATGCGTTATTAAAATTATTACGAGAAGTTATTATACCCAATCAAGTTTTTGAAATAGATACTTGGTGGAGCGGCATTCTCGGCATTGGCGATGTAAAAAAACCGATTATACAAAAAGTAGCACCGAATGTGGCAGTCGCCGTGCGCATGGGCGGCATGGGCGTGGCGATTGGGAGTTTGGTAGGGGAAGAAGGAGCGGAGCTTCTGTTATGATATTAAGGTTTCAAACGTGAAGTTTATGTTAATGTAACCACTTGGACACCAACAATTTCAAGACGGGCATCGTTGTTACAATGTGAAAAATAATGGAATGAACGGAAGAAAAATAGCCAGTTGGGTGGTACTGCTTTTCTTGGCGACGACTGGAGCGTTTGCGCAGCAGAAAGACGAGAAGAAAAGTCAGGTAAAAGTAGACTTTTCGGACACGTTTGAATATTTGCAAGGCGATGGTAGCAATAAAAATACGGTGCGACAGAAGTTTCGCGGGAATGTAAAACTGCGGCAGGACAGTGTACTCATGTTTTGCGATTCTGCGATTATTACCGATAATATTTTTGTAGTGGCAATGGGCAATGTGGTCATCAAACAAGGCGATACCACGAGCGCTTTTTGCGACTCGCTCCTCTATCGAGGTGATACAAAAAAGGCAACTTTATACAGCAATGTGTCTTTAGTAAATGGTTCTCAAAAGTTATTTACCGAACGGCTGGATTATGATTTAAGTACCAAAACCGCTACGTATTTTGAAGGGGCTACGATGACGAATAATTCCACTCAACTGAGCAGTAAACGTGGTTATTATTATGTAAAAAATGATGAAGTTTTCTTTCGAGATAGCGTGGTGGTGATTGACCCGGACTTTAGTTTGCGTTCAGATACTTTAAAATTTAATACCAAAAGTCGGGTCGTTTTCTTCCTCGGTCCTACCCTTATTAAGACCGATAGTAGCCAGATTTATTGCGAAGATGGTTTTTATGATACAAAAAATGAACAGGCAGAATTTCGTAAAAATGCGCAATATCGAAGCGGCGCGCGCGAGGCAGTGGCGGATACGATGAATTATAATGGCAGAAAAAAAGAATATGACTTAAAAGGCAACGCCCGTTTTACCGATAAAAATCAGGAAGCGATTGCCGATCGAATTCGCTACGAGCAAAATAAGAACAAATATTACCTGTCCGGCAATGCTACGTACCGAGATTCTACGCGCAATATCGCCTCGGAAGAAATTATTTACGACCGCAAAAATCAAGTGTATTCTACCAAAGGTCGCTCGCGCATCAGCGACCCGCCGCAAATTCTGGAAGCCGATGCCGTGGCGTATGCGCAAGAAAAAGGAACGGGTGTGGCAACTGGCAACGTCATTTGGCAGGATACCTCCGCTAATTTGACCATTATATCCGAACGAGCCGATTACAATCGAGCGACGAATTACCTGAAAGCCGTTGGTGGCAAGGAAGGGCGACCGCTCTTGATTACCAAAGTAGATGTAGATTCGATGTATTTGTCAGCCGATACCTTGCTGGCATTGCAGACGATTGATACGTTGACGAAGGACACGACTCGAACGCTTTTTGCGCATCATCGCGTTCGGATTTATAAAAGTAATTTGCAAGCGGTATGCGATTCCCTTACTTATATCACTACTGATTCTACTTTTCATTTGTTTGAAGACCCGATTGTGTGGTCGGATACCTCGCAATTTGTGGCGGACACGATTAATATTTTATTAAAAAATAATGCAATAGACCGTGTTTTTTTACTTAGTAATTCTTTTATTGTAAACTCGCCAGATGAAATTTTCTTTAATCAAATCAAAGGGCGTGACATCACCGCGTTTTTTGATAGTACAGAATTGCGGCGCATGGATGTGCAAGGAAATGCCGAAGCGGTTTATTATGCAAGAGATGATAAAGGTGGCTATATCGGGGTAAATAAAACCATTGCCAGTGAAATGTTATTGCATTTTGGGAATAATCAGATTGATAATATTCGGTTTTATGACCAGCCAAAGTCTGAAATTTTACCGATGAAGCAGGCGAAGCACGAGGAACTAAAAATGCCCGGCTTCCGTTGGGAAACGCGATTTCGACCGCGCAAACCGGATGATGTCCTCACCGTTTTTGATAAAATAGTTCCAGAAATACCAGAACCTTCTTTAGGAAAAAGATGAGCAAGTTAAAAGTATTCATAATATTTATTTGTTGTAATTGGGCTTTTGTAGTACACGCAGCAGACCCGTCCGCGCAATTGGCTACTGCAAATCAAGCCTATCAGGCAAATGAATTTAAACGGGCGATTGAGCAATATGAAAATTTATTGCAACAAGATTATCGCTCGGAAGTAATTTATTATAATTTAGGAAATAGTTATTACAGAACAAATGATTTTGGCAAGGCAATTCTAAATTATGAACGCGCATTATTACTCGCCCCAAATGATGCCGATATTCAACACAATTTAGAATTAACCCGCAGCAATTTACAGGATAAAATAGAACCTTTACCACCATTTTTTTTGTCGAACTGGTGGAATGAATTAAGTAGCTGGCTCTCGCCAAATGTGTGGTCAGGAGTAGCATTAGTGCTGCTTTGGAGCGGTATGATAGGCTTGAGTGTGTGGTTATTAGGGAAGTTGCGCACTTACAAAAAATGGGGATTTATTATAGGAATGAGTTTTCTTTTATTGAGTGTAATAAGTTTTGCGTTGGCAAATTCGCGGCAGCAAATGATACAAAATAGTGGTCGGGCAGTCATTTTACAAACTGAAATTCCTTTGCACACCGCACCCGATACAAAAAGTAAAGTCGTTTTGCCTTTACACGCGGGTACAACGATTCGATTTTTAGATAGCATTGGAGACTGGCACAAAGTGGCGTTGGATAATGGCGAGCAAGGTTGGTTGCCGAAAGGCAGCTTTGAGCGAATTTAGTAATAACCAAACTTGTTGGTTAAAATAAAAACCAAACAAGTTTGGTTATTACGAAAAAAAGAAAAACCCTATCTCTTTCTTCAAGAGATAGGGTTGAAAAACATAAAGCTATGAAAACTAATTCATTATTCTTGATCGTCCGCTGTTGGTACAGCTCTTCCACCTTTTAACTCATCCAAATATTTTTCAAATGCTTCCCACTCACCGGCGGCTGCCAATTCTGCTTGTTTTGCCCAAGTAGCAGGGTCGTGCATTTGATAACGGCTACCGGCTTCCGCCAATATTTCCTTCATTTTCTCCACATCTGTAGTAGCGAGTTGTACCCAAGTAGTAATTCCTGCATTGTGGAATAATTCTTCAATTTTTGGACCGATACCTTCTACGATTTTCAAGTCATCAAAGTTAAACTTCTGACCAGAAGATAGCGTAATTTTTTCAGCAGTGGCGGCTCTCGACGTAGTTTCTTCTGCTGGCATTTCTATCGGTGCAGCTTCCAATGGCGTAGCGACTGAATCTTCTACAACTACCACCGGTGCTGAATATTCCAATTCTTCTATCACCGATTCTAATTCTGCATCTACGCCAGTTGGCATTTGTTCTACAAATAAACTGGGTTCTTCTGCTACTTCAGCTACCGCATTTTCTGCTGTGCTTGCCTCGTAGGCACTTGTAAGTGGCTCGGTATATTCAACTATTGGAATTTCTTCATCCGAATCAACTGGTACTTCAAAAATAGACATTGCCTGCTCCTCCGAATCTTCCGCTTCTAGCAGCGAGGCTTCTATCATACGGCTATCCTCCATCGGTGCGTCTACTTCCTCCTGCACGAGTTCCGTTACATCCACCGTATCTTGTAGGTCGGCTGCGGAGGTTTCTTCCGGCAGTTGCTCGGTACGTCCGTATGCTTCTTCTGTGACGACGTTGGTCACTTCTGCTGCATCGGCTACTACTGGCATTTCTTCGGGCCTATCCTGTACAGGCGCAGTTGCTACTGATCTTTTAGACGGCTTAATTTTCGCAACGGTTTCGCTCATTCCTTCCAGTGGCTTGATGCTCACGTAGGTTTTATCCGCTTTGCGCTTGGTGAATACGACGGTGCCCATTACATGAGCGTGGAGGGTAAAATCTTTACCCATATACACGTTTTCACCGGGGTGAAACTTGGTGCCGCGCTGGCGCACGATAATATTGCCTGCTTTGGCAAACTGACCACCGTATAGCTTGACACCCAACATTTTAGGTTTACTGTCCCGACCGTTCTGGGTACTACCTTCGCCTTTTTTATGTGCCATTTCTTGTTAGATTTAAAATGTGAGTAGTGAGGGGTGATTTGTAATTTGTGAGCTATGAATGGTGATCTGTAGAGACGTTTCATCTCCCGTTTCACAAATCACATTTCTCGTTTCACAAATCCTGTTTCCCATTTTACACAGCGATGCTGTCAATTTTGATTAAGGTAAAACGTTGGCGGTGTCCTTTCTTCAATTTGTACCCCTTACGGCGTTTCTTTTTGAAGACGATGACTTTGTCGCCTTTCTGACGACCCAGTACGGTGGCGCTAACACTGGCTCCACTAAGCACCGGCTTGCCGATAGTGATGTCCCCGTCGCCTCTTTCTACCAACAAAACTTGGTCAAAAGACACAGACGCTCCATCTTCGGCTTCTAACTGGTGGACGAAGAGCTCCTGCCCTTCCTCAACTTTGAACTGCTGACCAGCTATGGTTACGATTGCAAACATGAGCGATTTTTTAATTTTTACAAAACAGGTCGCAAAGGTAAGTATTCTATTTTAGAAAAACTATACTTTTTTAAATTGTGTTTTTATGTTTTTGTTTGTTAAGGCGTTTGTTCACATACTACGCCAGCACATCAGCGTAACTTGTCCCGCACGGCGGGATTGGCACAACTTGTCCCGTAAAGCGGGATCCCCATATTGATCACCCTTCCACAAACAACGCATTAATCGAGCGGTGCTCGTGCGTGTTGCGAATGGCTCGGGAAAACAGATTTGCAGTGGACAATACTTTGATTTTCTCCGAATATTTTTGGAGTGGAATGGTGTCGCAGACAATAATCTCGTGTAATTCTGAATTTTCAATATTCTCATACGCCTTGCCTGACAAAATCGGATGGGTACACAATGCCCGCACGCTCCGAGCGCCTTTTTTTATCAAAATATCCGCCGCACGACTCAAAGTGCCCGCGGTATCCACGAGGTCATCTATTAGAATCACATCGCCGCCATCTACATTTCCAATGACGGTCATTTCTGCGATTTCATTGGCTTTTTCGCGGTATTTGTCACAAATCACAAGGTCTCTTTGAAAATATTTAGAATACGCACGCGCCCGTTTCACGCCGCCCACATCGGGCGAAGCAAAAATCACATTCGACAAATCCTGTTTTTCTAAATAAGGAAAATAAATCGCGTTACTTTTCAAATGGTCTACCGGAATGTCGAAAAAACCTTGAATTTGTTCTGCGTGTAAATCCATTGTCATCACTCGATTCGTACCAGCAGCTTGTAGCAAATTGGCAATTAATTTGGCAGAAATAGGCACGCGTGGCTTGTCTTTTCGGTCTTGCCGCGCATATCCAAAATAAGGAATCACCGCCGTGATGTAACCCGCCGAAGCCCGTTTTGCCGCATCTATCATCAACAGCAATTCCATCAAATTCTCCGCCGGTGGAAACGTGGATTGTATAAAAAATACGAACGCCCCGCGCACCGACTCATCAATGACGGGCTGCATCTCGCCATCGCTAAAGCGGTTGATGTGCAGTTTTCCGAGCGGCTGCTCATATTCCCGCGCGATTTCCTTTGCTAAGTAATGAGATTCCGTACAGGAAAATATCTTTACCTGCAATTTTGGACTGGTATTGTACATTTCAATTAGCTCGGTAGCACCATTCATAATCAAGATGTTAGACTTTAGATATTAGACTATACATATCAGAGGCGTGCGGGATTCCGACCTCCGACTTCTGATTTCTTTTTAAACTCTTTGCCTGCTATGGAAATTTTGCACAAAGGTAAAAGAATTTTCTGCTCTGAATTTTGAAGTTTTCAAATTTCTAAAATCTTGGATTCTGGTTCGTTCGACAAAAAGAATGAGTCGTTGGTCGAGACTTTTGCAATCAATCGTGTAACATTGACTTAATTTGTATTTAAGTGCTAAAGCACTTTGTTTTTAACCGCAGAGGCGCAGAGGACGCAGAGCAGATGACCACGGACTTTGCATTTCTTGGTCCTATCACAACTTGTCCCGTTGAATAGAGGGATGGCAAAGAAAATTATAATTTAATACTGCTCGGTTACTTAGAGCAAATATAAAATGCAATGATTGCGTATGGAAAATATGGAGTGGGTGGGCGGTTGGAGTTTTCAGGCTATTTGGTGGACGATTACGATTGTCGCCAGTTTTTTGCTAATTATTTTATTGGTGTATAATCTTTTTTCAGAAGAAGCCGAGCCGGAAAAGCCAGCAGGAAAATCACGCTTTTTTCGATGGGAAGCGCGTAGTGTGCTTTTATTTTTTACGGCGTTTGGCTGGGTGAGTACACTTATTTCTTATTCGTATCTTCCTCACAATCAGGTTATAATATTGGGTGTAATGGGTGGTATGCTTGCCACTTTTGTACCCAGCATTTGGTCGCGTTTTGTAGCAAAAAATAAATCAACGGCTCCTGAAACGGGCAGGGTCTTAGAATCCATTCCGCCGCATCGTGCCGGTATTGGCAAAGTCTATTTGAATCAAAGTAGAAATAGGTTGCAATTGGATGCCATCACGATTGGTCAGGAATTGCCCGTCGGCTCCCCAGTTCGCATCGTGGAAATGATAGATGAAAATACAGCGATTGTAGAATCAATTGATACGATTAACAAAGGGAAAAATAAGGATAGTGCGCCGATATAATGATTTTTTAATCACTGTTCAGCAAAGCTATAATCTCAATCTTTAAAGTTGGAAGATAATTGACAAGTGTAGTCCAAATAATAACATCATCCACTTCATCATAAGTATGGACAATAATATTTCACATTGCTATTATCTCGCGCTTGTTACTAATATTTAAGTCTTTTGATATTTTCAACAATTTACTCACCGCTTCTCCTATAATTGCCAGCAATCGTTCAACCGCTAATTTCGTTTTAAGATTATTCTGATACATTTCAAAATTGTCAATCTCGCTGATAAATTCTTCAATTTTTATAATGCATAATCGAATATCCTCTAAGTATTTATTGGTGTCATGCGGCATAAAGTAGTTGCTTGGTGTTTTCAACAGAAATAGCAAAATACTTGTTGGCAAAAGGTCGAATTCGAATTAAATCTACTTTTTTATGCAGCAAATCTTCCAGTTCATGCTGCATATTCAACAAATTTTCACCCATCTGCTCCGGCAAAAGCCCGGTATGAAATGCTACTAAAAAATCAACATCACTGGTAGCAGCATCAAATTCACCAGTTGTAACAGAGCCAAAAGCGTATAATTGCTTAACAGAATGGGCTTTACAAATTGCTTCAATATTTGCTAAATAAAGTTCTAAAAATACTGCAATCATTTCCAAAAATATTATTAAAAGTAAAATTATTTTAGAACAGATAATTGCTCATACAACGGAAAATTTTCCATAAAAACATTTACTTCCTGCCGAATATCGTGTAATAAATCCTCATCAGCCGCATTTTTAATCACGGCATCCATCCAATGTACGACTTTTACACAATCTTCTTCATTAAAACCACGCGTCGTGATAGCCGGTGTGCCAATACGCATCCCGGAAGTGACCATTGGCGATTCGGTATCAAACGGAACCATATTTTTATTTACGGTAATATCTGCCAAGCCGAGGGCTTCTTCTGCCACTTTTCCAGTTACCCCTTTGCTGCGCAAGTCAATGAGCATGAGGTGATTATCAGTTCCACCAGAAATGAGTTTATAGCCTTTTTCTACAAATGCCTGTGCCATTGCCCGGGCATTTCGAATCACTTGCGAAGAATATTCTTTAAATTCCGGTTGTAACGCCTCTCCAAACGCAATCGCTTTTGCTGCAATGACGTGCTCTAACGGACCGCCCTGCATACCCGGAAAAACGCCACTATTTAGAATGGCTTCCATTTTAATCATCCCACCTTTTTTGGTGGTACGCCCCCACGGATTGTCAAAATTTTTACCCATCATAATCAAGCCGCCGCGTGGACCACGCAGGGTTTTGTGCGTCGTAGAAGTCACGATATGACAGTGTTCCATCGGGCTTTTGAGCAAACCCGCCGCAATTAAACCCGCCGGATGCGCAATATCCGCCAACAACAACGCGCCCACTTTGTCCGCAATAACTCGAAAACGAGCATAATCCCAATCTCGCGCATACGCAGAAGCCCCGCAAATAATGAGTTTTGGCTTCACTTCCATCGCTTTCGCTTCCACATCGTCCATGTCAATCATGCCAGTGGTTTCTCCCACGCCATAAAAGTGCGCCCGATACACCTTGCCAGAATAATTCACGGGAGAACCGTGTGAGAGATGCCCGCCATGCGAAAGGTCAAATCCTAAAATAGAGTCACCGGGTTGCAAAGTTGCCAGAAAAACTGCTGCGTTTGCCTGTGCGCCAGAGTGCGGTTGTACGTTCGCATATTCTGCACCAAATAATTCTTTCAGTCGGTCAATCGCCAATTGCTCGATTTGGTCCACCACTTCGCAGCCGCCGTAGTAGCGCTTGCCTGGATAGCCTTCTGCATATTTATTGGTCAAGCAAGTACCCATCGCATCCAACACGGGCTGGCGGGTAAAATTTTCAGACGCAATTAACTCAATCCCTCTGCGCTGCCGCTCCAATTCCTTTTGAATCAAATCAAAAACCAAAGTATCTCGTTGCATAGAATAGACTTAAAAATTCAAAAAACTATTATGTTACTCAACTGTTAATTCACTGCAAAGGTACAATAAATCCCCTAATTCCAGCTTTTAAAGCAACACAATTCCTACCAAACATGGCATAACTTTACTTTGTTTAAAAGTGACTATTTTCTAATTTGTTCGTTACAATACAAGATTAGATATTTAGATACTTGCTACCGGCAGGCAGGTCGGGATAATATTGTTACTTGTTATTGGTTATTCGAAAAACGGCATTCTTGATACCAATCTACAAATAACAGTGTTCAATCCCCAATCACAATTAACGAATCACAATTTAACCAATAACATTTCCCAGCAATGCAAGATGCTTTTCCATGGACGACCGCTATTTTAAAAAAAGCCCGACCGACCCGTCAGACGACATTTCTATTATTATTCATTTTTCATTTTTCATTCTTTCATTATATTGCAAATGCTGCTACGGTTCGCTTTCGTTGTATGTGGCGCGACAATCCGGCTACGACGATGGTCATTGGCTGGGATCAAGTAACGGGTGCGAATCCAGTGTTTTATTATGATGTAAATGATAATGGGCAGAAAGTAGATTTGTATAAATTATCGAAGAGAGCAGATGTCACAATCGCTTCGCGGGGTATGAATAATCACTTTGTGCGCTTGACGGGTTTGAAACCAAATACGATTTATTATTTTATAATCCGAGATAATGAAGGCGTAAGCAAAAGATTTTCTTTTAAAACTGCTCCTGATAGACCCGAACGATTGTCCATCATAGCTGGCGGAGATTCTCGAAATCACCGCGATGCCCGCCTCAGTGCGAATAAATTAGTAAGCAAACTGCGACCACACGTTATCCTTTTCAATGGCGATATGACCCCTGATGACACTGCTGGTGAATGGAAAAAATGGCTCGACGACTGGCAAGAAACGATTGGCAGCGATGGACGTATTTTTCCGGTCTTGGTCGCAAGAGGCAATCACGAGTCTACAAATCAGTCTTTATTGGAACTCTTTGACGCGCCGCATCCGGGTATTTTTTATGCAATGAATTTCGGTGGCAATCTGTTGCGCATTTATACCCTAAATACGTTGATTCCGACCAACGGCGAACAACTCAACTGGCTGGAACGAGATTTGCAAGCAAATAATAATACAACTTGGAAAATCACGCAGTACCACAACGCGATGCGCCCGCACACGAAAGCAAAACCGGAGCAAGATAATTTGGTCATCCACTGGGCACCTTTATTTTTAAAACATAAAATAAAACTCGCGATTGAATCCGATTCGCACGTCACGAAATGGACGTACCCTATTCGCCCGTCCAACGAAGCGGGAAGCGACGAGGGCTTTATTCGAGATGATTTTGAAGGCACGGTTTACACGGGCGAGGGCTGCTGGGGCGCTCCCCTGCGCGATGCCGATGATGATAAAAGTTGGACGCGCAACAGCGGTAGTTTCAATCAATTTAACTGGATTTTTGTAGACCAAAATAAAATAGAAGTGCGCACTGTGCTGACCGATGTCTCGGAACGAGTAGGACAAGTGAGTGACCGCAATATTTTTGAACCGCCAGTGGGATTGTCTCTGTGGAGTCCAAGCAATGGTGACGTGGTCACGATTTATAAAAATCCGCCGCCCGTAGCAGTTTCTAAGCCAAAACCCGAACCAGCCACTACCCTGAGCGCTGCCCCCGAAAAACAAGTCACAACCGCCGTCAATAACAATAAACCTGCTCGAAACACTGCTACCCAAGCTGCGGAAGAACCCGCCGCCACCAAACTGCGCTGCAATGCGGTCGGTAAAGTCACCATCAAATACACCCTTTCGCGCTCGGAAACCGTACTCATTTTGTTGTTGGATGAAAAATTCACCTTGATCAATCGGCAGCTACTGAAAGACCAAGTCGCCAAAAGCTACGTCAAAGAATTAGATTTGAGTGCCCAAAAAAGTGGTAATTATATCATCGTTGTAAAATGTGGAGATGAAGTGGTGGAGAAGTTTCAGGTGATAAAATAGATTTTGTTTAATGACTTCTGGTGTCTGAAATGGTATAATACGGTTTTTAATACATATTGACGTATTTTATTTTTATAATGAACGGTATTACAATACATTATGGCATCTAAAATAGTGTAATTATTATACCGAACGCCCTAGCATGAGTAGGAAATAAAAGACTAAACCTCAAACAAGAAACCTCAAATTCTCCCATCTTTCAATTCTTCCTGAAAATTTTGAATTTTACAGAACTGTCTTTATCGTTGGAATGTTTACAATTTTGTAACTTTGACTTTTTAGGACGAGGGATAATGGTAGAGAGTAGAGAGACAAGGAAAGTCCAAATACCTAATACCCAATACCCTCTACAAGCATTCACATGGTTAAGTCGTTAAATTCTATCCAGTCACCCATTGACCACGAACTTCGGCAGTTTGAGGGGCACTTCCGCGAGTCCATGCGCAGCCCGGTGCCGTTGTTGGACAAAATCACGTACTACATCGTGCGGCGCAAGGGCAAGCAAGTGCGACCCATGTTTGTGTTTTTGGCTGCCAAACTCTGCGGCGGCGTGACGGACTCCACCTACAATGCAGCTTCGCTGGTAGAATTGCTCCACACCGCTACGCTCGTACATGATGACGTGGTGGACGACAGCTACGAACGGCGCGGCTTTTTCTCGATTAATGCGCTTTGGAAAAATAAAATTGCAGTGCTTGTGGGCGATTATTTACTGTCACAAGGCTTGTTATTATCTTTAAAAAATAAAGAATTTCGACTGTTGGAAATCGTTTCGGAAGCCGTGAAATCCATGAGTGAAGGCGAGTTATTACAAATAGAAAAAGCGCGTCGGTTAGATATTAAAGAAGACATTTATTATGAAATTATTCGTCAGAAAACCGCTTCGCTTATCTCCTCGGCGTGTGGCGCGGGCGCTGCTTCTGCTACAAAAGATGAAGAAATTATAACAAAATTGCGGCTATTTGGAGAGAAAATTGGCATTGCTTTTCAAATCCGGGATGATTTATTTGATTTTGGAACAGATGATGTCGGGAAACCGCTCGGTATTGATATTAAAGAAAAAAAATTGACGCTTCCCCTCATTTACGCCCTTGACAACACCAATCGCTCCGAAAAACGTCACATTATCAACAACATACGTCTCCACCATAATAAGCCCGACAAAGTCCGCGAAGTCATCGAATTCGTACACCAAAGCGGCGGTTTGCAATATGCCGAGGCAGCTATGCTTCGTTTCCGAGCCGAAGCTTTTGAGATTTTACATACATTTCCACCAAGTGAAGTGCGTCAAGCGTTGGAAGATTTGGTGGTGTTTGTGACGGATCGGAAGCATTGATAAATTGATGTGCTGATCCCGCCGTGCGGGACAAGTTATGCTGATAACCCACTGTGAAAACGCCTTCGACATCGTACCTTTCCTAAAATAACTTTCCTTTTTTAACTTTTAAACATTTTATATTTTCCGTTTAAAATTTGGCATTATCCAATTTTATCCATATCTTTAATGTTGGAATAAACAACTAACCAAATAATTTAACGCTTATGCTATCTGTAAAAACACTACTCGAAAGAAAACCCATGCCTATCCTTTGGAGCGTTAGCCCCAATGACACGGTGATGAATGCTCTGGAATTGATGGCTGCCAAAAACATTGGCGCAGTACTCGTGATGGATGGAGCACATTTAGCAGGCATTTTTTCGGAGCGCGATTATGCTCGTAAAGGCATCCTCCAAGGCAGAGAAGCAAAAAGTACGCCGATAACCGAAGTGATGACTGCAAATGTATTTACAGTCACGCCAGACATGACTATTCAGGATTGTATGGAGCTTTTCAGCGAAAAACGTATTCGCCACTTGCCGGTGAAAGATGGGGAAAAAGTGGTGGGATTACTGAGTATTGGAGATATTGTGACGGCTATTATCGAGCAGCAAAGTACCCAAATTGAGTATTTGGAGCAGTATATTAATATGCGCTAACAGATTTGGTGAATTTTTAAGATTTGCTAAGTCTGTATAAGTGGAAGTCGTACTGCTGCATAAAGCGGCGTGAATCAAATAATTACTTTTTTCTTTTGTAAATAATCTTAAAATTCAAGGTTGAATCTACGTAAGTTAATTCCGATTCTTGTTTGAATATTCTCGTATTTGCCTGATATTCAATGAGTAACGTATCAACTGATTGCCACTTGAAAACTACTTCGTTCCCTTGTAGACTAGGATTAGCCACATTAAATATTTCTTGTTCTTTACCTGATTTTCCATTTTCATCCACAGTATGAATGACTACATGAAGCCCCGGATTCACGGTCGCATTTCCTCCAAGTTTAAACAAAGTTACTTCGCGAAGTCCTTCTGTATCCCATTCTTCGGTTATAATTTCCTTGGTGCTGGTGGTAGAATCAAACATCTTAAATATCATGCCAAAAAATATTCCATACGCGATAGCTCCTAATAATAGAAGCGTGCCAACAATAGCTATAATGTATTTGATGATTCCATTCATGTAATTGTAATTTTAGAACTGCCAACTGCGCACTTTCATTCTTTCATTCTTCATTTTTTAATTAAACTCACTTCAACTCCGCCAGCGCCCTTTCCAAAATCGTATCCTTCCCCTTAGTTCTATCGGCTTCCGTCAAATCCACTTTAATATCCGGTGGAATACCGCCTTCAATATTAAAACCATCTGGCGTAAGCGTTTGCGTGGAAGAGTAGCGTACTATCCAGCCGTTTGCGAGTTCTCCGCTTGCAGGCGTACCGCCGCCGCCGCCCGTCCAGTCGCCGATGACTTTCACTTGCGGGAAGTTTTGCATGATGGCAACAAAGAAATTCGTAGCACTATAACACATTCGATTGGTCAAAATAATAACTGGCTTTTTAAATTGATACCGCCCTTCCGGTTCTACAAAAACATTAATCGGGTCGCTAAAATCATTATGTGCCGGCCCATTTTTTACAACAACAGTATAAGCCAGCGTTTTTTGAGCAGCAAATCTCGATGCCAATAAAATTGGAATATCACTAAATCCACCGCCATTGTCTCGCAAATCCAAAATAATCCCTTTTTTCTTTTCAAAACGCGCCAGCACAAAGTCAATCTCACTCCCCGAAATGCGCGAACTAAAACTCGGATAGCGGATGTAACCCACCTCGCCCATGTCCATATTGATGAGTGCGCCAGTGTACCATTGCTCGTCTTTCCAGTAATTGCGCAATAGAATTTCTTCATCAAAATTAGGCGGATAATCTAAAAACCACTGCCAATTGCGCGAGCGATTAAAACCTGCTTGCAAATTGACGTGTCCATCCCGCAGCGTGTACAACATATCCGACATAATATCATACAACTCAATCACTTTCGTGTTTTCTTTTACTTTTGGACGATAAACATTATAAACGCTGTCCCAATCAATATTTTTATATTCAAAAAAAGAATAACCTTCGTCTAATTCTTTCCACAATGCATCAAAGTTGGCGATTGGATTATCCTCCGCCGGGTCGTCCTCAAAAAGTACGGCTTCGCAAGCGGAGAAAGTGAAAATTATCAGTAGTAGTATAATAAAATCCTTCATCATATTCTTTTTTTGCAGATTGCACGGGAAAAGTTATTTAGAAATCTGCGGGAGATATTATAATTTAAAATGTAAATTCAACTGCACCGACTGCATGGATTGCTTCACCGAATGCGGCTCCAGATTTGATTGATAAAAATCCCAATAATACAGCAGTCCAAAGCGATTCCCATTTTTCAATGGGTAAATGAGTTCTAACCTTGACTTTACATTCATTAAAATATTAAACGAGCCAATTTGTGCATCTTTCAATTCCGATTTAAATCCATCAAACTCATCCGGTGGCGCTTCTTCCAAGCCAGAATAATTTGGACGCAAGCCATACGTCAACACTGGCACGATAAATTGCCAGCCCACTTGCCACGAACGTTTGAATAATCGAAAATCATATTCAACAGCCCCTGTCGCTCCAACGGATGCAAAAAAGTCATAAAAATAATCCGAATTCACCAACGAAATATGCTCCCGAAAACTGCCCCACGTCGTCAACGCACCGCCCACATAGCAGTGCCAGCGTGACTCTCGCGTCGGATGCAACAGCCGCAAGTAGCCGCCATTCACCGCAAACGTATAATTGTCCGTGTAAGCACCGCTTTGCTCCGAGTCTGTCTCCCCTAACCAAAATAAGCCATCCACGCGATAAAAACCCTTGGGTCTGCGCCATTCCGCACCCAGCATCGCACCGATTTCCACCCCATCATATAATAATGGTGACATCGCGTCGTCCCGATACGTTTGCAAGCCAACACCTGCACCAAATTTCAGATGAAAAGTGCTTGCTTGAACAGTATCTTCCTGTGCTTGAATCTGCACCAATCCTAATAAACAATAACCAATTAAAAAATACCGCATCCTATTCTATTTGCCCTAAAAGTAAGCAGGAAAGGGGAGAAGTGCAAGTGGATATTTGTCTGCACGTCTACATAATTGCTCAAAGCTTCCTTCGTATTAAATTATTCAACTTGTATAAATATTTGAATAATTGCGAACAATCTAAAAATGTATGACGTTGTAAATACTGAAAATGTAAAATAAATAACCGAATTAAAATCCATTTTTTAAAAATATTTAATTAATTATTTGCTTAAAAATGACTAAAACCAAATAAATATGCTGTATCTAAAAATAGGAATGATTTATGCATTATTGATATATTGTACTGTTTTCGCACAAGCAGACAATTGCACCGTCATCACGAGCCAGCGCGACACACTCATCGGCAAATTCATTAGTGCCGACCAGACGCTTACCATCCACCACACGTTTAGCAACCGCCGATTGGTGCTACACCCGCAGCAAGTACATGAGTTTGCTATCACGCGCACCGACGGCACTCAGGATATTTACCAATTTGTCACCGACCCGCAAACCCAGCAATACAAGCCCATGCGCCGATTGGTAGATGGCTATTTAAAATTGTTTGAAGACAAAATAAAAGTCACAAATAGCGTAAATCCTGGCTTGCCAAAAGGCTCATCCATTATGCCTACTACGTATACTTTTTATATCAGCCACCATAGCAAAGATGTCGCACAAATCACCTCTCAAAATTGGAAAAACATCTTAACCGAACGATTGAAAGATTGCCCTCTATTGGTGCAAAATCTGGGTAGCAAAGACTGCAAATTTTCTCATCTTCCCAGTATTATTGCCGCTTACAATGTTTGCTATCAACGGGAATGAACAGGAGGATAATAAATAAACAAACGTTCGTATGATATAAAATCAAATTATTTTGAAAAATTAACACGCTTTCACTTGCACCGTAACCAACAGATAGTTACATTTGCAACTAATTAATCGAACGACAATGAACAAGCCGTTGAACAAGCAATATTTTTATTTTGGTTTTTACTTTTATGCGCAATCATAAGGGGTAACCAAATTTTGTTTCAAACGCTGAAAAATAAAATGAGGAAGCTCCGCAAGACGGGGCTTTTTTGTTTTAAAAAAATTGGATTTGCTAAATTTCAAAAATTTAGTAAATCTTGCATCCTTTAGTGATAAACCAAATTACAAGCTATGATTCCTAACCGCCAACGTTTTTATTTTTACGGATTTTACTTTTATGCCCAGCATAAAGGAGCGCACTGATTTTGGTTTAAAATTGAAGTAAATCAAGCAGCAAGCTCCGCAAAACGGGGCTTTTTTTGTGACCCAGCCTTTAGACTGAACTCGTAACAGAGGCTTTAGCCTGCAAATAACAATAATATGCTACAACCGGCAACCATCGAACAAGACATCCCCGCCCAGTCCCTTCCGCCCCTGCGCGTATGCATACAAGGCGGCGCAGGCGCATTTCACGACATTGCCGCCCGCAAAATATTTAACGGGCAAGCCATTGAAATCATCCCCGCCATGACCTTCCGCGAGTTGATTGACAAAGTGGAGCAGCAGGAAGAAGCCGACCTCGGCATCATGGCAATTGAAAACACCATCGCCGGTTCGATTTTATTCAACTATCGGCTCATTAATGAGTCCAAATTGCGTATTATCGGAGAAGTTTATTTGCGCATCCAACAAAATCTAATGGCACTGCCTGGAGAAAGTATTGAAAATTTGCAGGAAGTGCATTCGCATCCGGTGGCAATTGAGCAATGCCGCGAGTACTTCCGAAAATACCCGCAAATTCGCTTGGTAGAAACGGAGGACACGGCTCTAAGTGCTAAAAATATTTTAGAAAAAGACTTACAAGGTGTAGGAGCCATCGCCAGCGAAATGGCAGCCGAAATGTACGATATGGAAATCCTCGCCCACAGCATCGAAACCAACAAACAAAATTACACCCGCTTCCTCCTCCTCCAGCCCATCCATCGCAGCAAATTACCAGCCGAATCCAATAAAGTGTCGCTCTGCTTTTCCGTTGACCACCTGATTGGTAGTTTGCACAAGGTATTGGCAGTATTGAGCGCGTATCACGCCAATTTAACCAAAATTGAATCCGCGCCAATCATCGGCAAGCCGTGGGAATATCTATTTTTCGTAGATTTTGTAATGGATGGCGATTTGACGTATCAACAAGCAATCGAAGCCATTCGCCCCATTACCCACGATTTGAAAATATTAGGCATTTATAAACAAGGTAGTCACTTCAATTGACGAGATAGGAAGTACGATTTTTGAAACTATAAATATGTTCTTATGCAATATCTTCTTTTGAAAACGGGTGCGCGGGAGGCTCGGCAAATCCCCCGGAGGGATTGGAGTTGCCTAGCCTTTTTTGGTGACTTTTTGGGGCGATGCCAAAAAGTTACAGAAAATCAAGCGTGAAGGAAAAGCTAAAGCTATAAAGCACTACAATAAAAACATAAAGAAACATGATATGTTACAAATAAAAACCGCCAAACGACTCGACGGCATTCAAGAATACTACTTCTCCCAAAAACTCCGCGAAATAGCGCAGCTCCGTGCCGAAGGCAAAAACATCCTTAATCTCGGCATTGGCAGCCCGGATTTGCCCCCGTCCCAAGAAACAATTGACGAATTATCAAACCAAAGCAATCTTCATAACAACCACGCTTATCAAGGCTATCAAGGCATCCCAGAATTGCGCCAGGCTTTCGCCGAATGGTATAAAACGTGGTTTGATGTGACACTAGACGCGAATAGTGAAATCCTCCCGCTCATCGGCTCGAAGGAAGGGATTGTACACATTTGCATGACTTATCTCGATGCGGGTGACATAGCGCTCGTGCCGAATCCCGGTTATCCGACGTACCGCGCGGCAGTAACGCTGGCAGGTGCGCAAGCACTTGATTATGAATTGAATGAAATAAATAATTGGCTGCCGGATTTAGACACATTAGCAAAACAAGATTTAAGCAAAGTGAAATTAATGTGGGTGAACTATCCGCACATGCCGACGGGGACCCAAGCGCCCAAAAGTTTTTTTACAGAATTGGTGGCTTTCGCCAAACAGCATAACATTCTGCTTTGTAATGACAATCCGTACGCTTTTATTTTGAATGAACATCCGACAAGTTTGTTGGCGGTGGAAGGCGCAAAAGACGTGGCGTTGGAGTTGAATTCTTTAAGCAAATCGCACAATATGGCGGGCTGGCGGGTAGGAATGCTGGCAGGTCGCAAGGAATTTGTACAAGATGTGATTCGCTTCAAAAGCAACATGGATTCTGGAATGTTTAAGCCGGTACAAATGGCTGCGGCGCGCGCTTTGCAAAATCCGCCGGAGTGGTATAAATCACTAAACGAGATTTATCGCGAGCGGCGGGAAAAAGTCTTTGAATTGCTGGATTTGTTAGAATGTACGCATTCGACGGAGCAGGTGGGAATGTTTGTGTGGGCAAAGATTCCAGCGCATTTTAAAAATGGCTATGAATTATCGGATGAAGTGCTGTATAAAGCAAACGTATTTATCGCACCGGGCGGTATTTTTGGTTCGCAAGGAGATGGATTTGTGCGGGTGTCGTTGTGCAGTGAAAGCACGGTTTTTGAAGAAGCGATTCGGAGGATTGAAACCGCAAAACCGCAAAATGTAAAATTTAAAACCGCAAAAGTGGTTTAGAAACCGCAAAATGTAAAACTCTAAATATAAAATGTAAAAGTTTTTAATTCAAATTTAAAACAAGTTTATGCACACAGAAAAAAGAGTATTCGACCTTGAAGAGCGGCTGATAAATTTTTCAGTCATAATTTTGAATGTAGCCGAACAATTGCCCAATAATTATGCTGGAAAACACTTAGCGGGTCAATTGACGCGCTCTGGCACAGCTCCAGCCCTGAATTATGGCGAAGCACAAGGAGCAGAATCCAAAAACGATTTTGTGCATAAAATGAAAATTTGCTTGAAAGAGCTTCGAGAAACACAGATTTGCCTGAAAATTATACAACGAAAACCAATGACGGAATCGAAAGATATTGAAATTGCGATAGCAGAATGTAATCAGTTGGTTGCCATTTTCACAAGTAGTGTAAAGAAAGCAGCTACGCAAATTGCAAAACCGTGAAACTTTATGAAACCGCAAAACCGCAAAATGTAAAATCTAAAACAGCAAAAGTGTGCATCGTGTGAACTTTTACATTTTATATTTAGTGTTTTACATTTTGCAGTTTAAAATAAAAGGTATGGTTATTACAATAGTCGGAATTGGTTTGATTGGTGGCTCGCTTGCCATTACGCTGAAAGAAAACGGCTTCGCAAAACGCATCATCGGTGTGGATGCAAATCCTTTAAATATTGACAAAGCCATTCGACGGCGCTTGATTGACGATGATTTGCCCTTAGAAGATGCCATTGTACAAAGTGACATTATCATCGTTGCAACGCCGGTGGATGTAATGATGCACTTATTACCGCAGATTCTTGACCAAGTGCGCGGAAATCAAGTGGTGATAGATGTCGGCTCAACGAAAGCGCGGCTCATGGAGCGTTTGAAAAATCATCCCAATCGGGGACGCTTGGTGGCGACGCACCCGATGGCAGGGACGGAATATTCGGGTCCGGAGGCAGCGATTCCCAATTTATTTGATCACAAGTGTACCGTACTGTGCGATGTGGAGGATAGTGATGCAGATGCGGTGGAAGTAGCCCGGCGTTTATACGCGAGTATTCCCATGCGGGTGGTAGAGTTGAATGCGGCGGAGCATGACATACACACGGCGTATGTATCTCATATTGCGCATATTAGCTCGTTTGCGCTGGCGCTGACGGTGCTGGAAAAGGAGCGCGACGAGAGCCGGATTTTTGAGTTGGCGAGCGGTGGCTTTGATTCGACGGTGCGACTGGCGAAGAGTTCAGCGGATATGTGGGTGCCCATCTTCCGACAGAACCGCGATAATGTGCTGGATGTGCTGGATGAGCATATCAATCAGTTGTCGCGATTTCGGAGCTTGTTGATTAAGAAGGATTTCGAGACGTTTTATGCGTTGATTTTGGAAGCGAATCGGATACGGGGGGTGCTGAATTCAAAAGCTCAATCATTGAAAAAAGTGTGATTTTGGTTGATAGGGTGATGAGGTGAAAGGTTGATGCGCTCAGGGTAGCCCGTATGGCATTAATTGGACCGCGGATGACGCGGATTGGGCGGATTTTCGCGGATGACATTTTGTCTGAACTGTGATTTATTTGATTTTTGTGATGTTTTTGATTATTTGATGGTGGGTGGGAAATATCATGGGAATCATTGAATCATAAAAATCATGGTTCAGAAAATGGGCGAGCAGAAAACCCCGTAGGGGTGACACATTTATAGAAACAAGGGGAAATTCATATTTTTCAACCCCGGAGGGGTGGCACAAAATGTGGTGCGGGCATTCGGAGTGGTGAATCAATTTTAGGAAAGGGAAAAACGAAGATTTGAATTTGAAAACGTGAAGTGCGTGAGGGATAGAAGCGGTACCGACCTTCCCCTTTGGGGGACTAAGGGGGCTGGAGGTGAGAGCGGATAGCCCGACCCGTAGGGACACGCCCAAATTGTCTGAACGGTGATTTATTTGATTTTTATGATGGTTTTGATTAGTTGATTGTTATAGCGGAATATCATAAAAATCATTTACATCACAAAATCATGGTTCAGACAGTGAGAAAGGCAAAATGTAAAATTCTAAATGTAAAATGTAAAGGTGTATAACGATAAACGTCAAATTAAAAACTAAAAACGATAATCATGGAAATGACTTTTCAACCGATGTTTAAGAAGCGCCCGTTCATCATTGCGGGTCCGTGTAGTGCGGAGACGGAGGAGCAGGTGCTGGAAACCGCGCGGGGCTTAGCGCCGCAGGGAATTGATTTGTTTCGGGCGGGCATTTGGAAGCCGCGTACACGTCCGGGTGAATTTGAGGGCGTGGGTACGATTGGCTTGGGCTGGCTGAAGAAAGTGAAGGAGGAGACGGGCTTGAAGGTGACGACGGAGGTGGCAAATACGCAACACGTGTTTGAGGCGCTGAAGTACGGCATTGATGTGCTGTGGCTGGGGGCGCGCACGACGGTGAATCCGTTTTCGGTGCAGGAGGTGGCGGATGCGCTGAAGGGCGTGGATATTCCGGTGCTGGTGAAGAATCCGGTGAACCCGGATTTGAAGCTGTGGATTGGGGCGATTGAGCGGATTTATAAGGCGGGGATCACGCGGATTGCAGCGATTCACCGAGGCTTTTCGCATCACAGTCCGACGAGTTACCGGAATGTGCCGCGCTGGGAGATTGCGATTGAATTGAAGCGGATTTTCCCGGATTTGGAGATGTTGGTGGACAATAGTCACATTTGCGGTCGGCGCGATACGCTGCTGGAGGTGGCACAGAAGGCGCTGGATTTGAATTATGACGGGATTATGACCGAGGTGCACCCGAATCCCGACGCGGCGTGGAGCGATGCGGCGCAGCAGATTACGCCCATGCAGTTTCAGGAATTGGTGGCAAAGTTGCATATCCGGCAGGCGACTTATGATAGCTCGTATTTGCCGACGCTGGAGCATTTGCGGCACGAGATTGATGAGTTGGATGATGAATTGCTGACTTTATTGCAAAGCCGGATGAAGTTTTCGGAGCAGATTGGAGAATATAAGAAGCGGAATAATATTGCGATTTTGCAGCCTGACCGTTGGGGCGAAATCCTCGAGCGTGGTGTGGCGAAGGGCAAGGCGAAGAACCTGACGGAGGATTTTGTGTATTCGCTGTTTAAGGCAATTCATGAGGAATCTATCAATACGCAGTCGCGGGTGATGGAGGCGAATGAAATAGTGAAAGAGGAATGATGGAATGGTGGAAGATTGGAGGGATGGAATTTTGGAATTGCCCGTCGTACAGTTCTTGGTGATTACAGTATTATAATGTTTGGAAAGTTGCCGTTTCGATGAAGGTCGGGAGGGCAATTTTTTTTATCTTTACCATACTTTTTGATTAAACACATAGGCACATAGATTCGCTAAACGTCGGAGAGACAAGTAACTTGGCGTATTTAAAACTATGTGCCTATGTGTTAAAAATAATGGGCATGACTTACGAAAATCTACTCCTCACCGAAGAAGACAGCATTTTGATTCTGACCATCAATCGTCCGCAGGCGTTGAATGCGTTGAATAATCAGACGATGGAGGAATTGCAGCGTTTTTTTGGAGAAGATGCGCCGAATCGGGCGGATGTGAAGGGAATTATTATAACCGGAGCGGGTGAAAAGGCGTTTGTGGCGGGGGCAGATATTAAAGAATTTATGGGTTTGAATGCGGAGACGGGCGCGATGATGGCGAAGCGTGGGCAGGATGTATTTTTTCTGATTGAACGATTTCCGAAGCCGGTGATAGCCGCGGTGAATGGCTTTGCGCTGGGCGGCGGGTGTGAGTTGGCGATGGCGTGTCACCTACGGGTGGCGAGTGAGCGGGCGAAGTTTGGGCAGCCGGAGGTAAACTTAGGAATTATTCCGGGGTATGGCGGTACGCAGCGGCTGGTGCAGCATATTGGCAAAGGGAAGGCATTGGAATTGATGATGACGGGGGATATGATGGGTGCGGCGGAGGCGTACCAGCGAGGCTTGGTGAATCATGTGGTGCCGGAAGGAGAAGTATTGGCGAAAGCGAAGGAGATTATGATGAAGATTTTGGAAAAAAGTCCGGTGGCGATTGCGAAAGTGATAGAGGCGGTGAATGCGTATTTTGATAAACAGCAAGATGGTTTTGAGCGGGAAGTGAATGCGTTTGGAAATACAGTGGGGACGGAGGATGCGAAGGAAGGGGCGAGTGCGTTTGTGGAGAAAAGGAAGGCGGCATTCAAGGGGAAATAAAAAAAAGGACGAGTCACCCTTAGAGCAACCCATCCGCTAACAAAAAAGTGTAACTGTGGTTATTCTTACACGCGAAATTGGGTTTGGTTTTTTTGATTGACCAAAACAACGGAACGAATTAAACTTTGGGTATTTGGGATGAGTGTGTAGAGTAGGATGGTCTTATTAAGCTCGAATGGAATGACAATATTAGGACGATAGTTACATAATTTCAAATACAAATTTAGATAACTTCCACGTTATTTTTCACATATATACAACATAAATTTAGCTACAATCCTTTAAAATGGCTATTCTATCTTTCTAAAAATCGAAAATTTCCCCCGCAAGATATATGAAATGGCGTTTTCAAAATTGAATTAAAATTTATCCCACAATACTAAGACCCTATTTTTATATCAACTGCTACAATTATTGTTTCTTTCCCCGCAAGATATTGCTTAAAAATTCCCGCATTTGCCTTCTTAATGCTTGGTGATGTCTAAAATGGCGCGTTGTTGATTCTTCTTTGGGAATTTTTCCCCGTGATTAATAATTTTAACAAATGAAAAAAAGTAAATTATTAACGGTGCTGAATGTCCTGACCGAAGAAGAAATAGATGGGTTCACGCGCTATTTGCAAGCTTTTTACGAGCGGCAAGACATTGCACGACGGGTGTGGGCATATCTGCGCGGGGCACATCCTTTTGATAAGGAAAAGGAACTGGAAGCGCAAACGGTTTTTGCCGCTGTCTTCCCGGAAGAAGCGACCTTCAAATATCGCAAACTGATGGATGCGCTGTCTGACCTCTACTTGTGGCTCGAGGAGTATCTGGCTTGGCAGTTTATAAAACAAAATAAAGAGGAATCAGATCGGTGTCTGGCGCAGGTATTTAAAGCCAAAGGAGTAAAAACGTTTTTTAAAAGAAAGGTACTGCAATGGAAAGAGCGTATTACACTCAAAAAGGCTAAAGATATTTGGGATTACAATCAACTTATAGAAGTGAATTATTTATTGTACTATCATCTCACTGCTGATAATCTGAATACACGTATAGAATATGTACAAGATTTAATGAGCAATTTGGATCAATTCTTTCTGGCAGCTAAATTAAAATTTGGTTGCGAATTGATAAATCGGAGTAATTTATATCAAGAAGAGCATACCATTTATTTATTAGAAGAAAGTCTTACACGGATTGCCGGCGATTCATACGGAATCAGTCCTTTGCATCAAGGATATGAAAAAATTGTACGTTTGCTTCAAAATATGGATGATGATTATCATTACTACGATCTTAAAATTTTGTTAGAAAATAACACGGACTCGCTGGCGCGAGAAGATAAGGTGCAGTTGCTGGGCACTTTAATTAGTTATACTGCCAAAAAAATTAGATTGGGAGAAAGTAAGTTTAATACAGAAGCACTTGATTTATATAAATATGGCTGGGAAAATAATATTTTAGATATTAATGGACATTTAGCACCCGTACATTTTTTTAATATCGTGGATTTAGCTTGCAAGCTATCCTTCTATGAATGGGCAGAAGCATTTATTGTAGCAGCAATAAGTACTATTGAAACAGATCATCAGAGAGATGTCACTCATTTAGCGTATGCCCGAATTGCATTTGAACAAAAACAGTTTAAAAATGCAGAAAAACTATTGTCACAACTAACTAATTATGAAAATGATTATTATGCGCTACGGGCGCGGCTACTACTGTTGTGTACTTTATTTGAAATAAATAAAAAAGATGGATTGATAGAATACACAGTGAAGGCTTTTAAACAACAATTGAAAAGAAATACAAAATTAGACGCTGGAGTGTTAAAAAGTTGTCTTGCATTTTGTGATATTTTTACAAAATTGAATAAGCCCAAGTGGAATAAAACGCAATTGCAAAACAGGCTCGAAACCCAACCATTAATTGCCTATAAATCATGGCTTTTAGAAAAAATAAAAGAAAAATAGGCTGCACCCTAAAGCGCA
>CAZJXN010000020.1:0-46037 GCA_964549655.1 uncultured Saprospiraceae bacterium | reverse complement strand
TTTAGTAGCCGATACTTTATCAAGCAGCGGTATAAAACTCCATTTGTCGGCTATACTTCTACCGTACCGATAAATTCCCGCTTAATGATTACGCTATTTAAATAAAAACCTTATTTTTACTGGGAAAGTCTTTCAAAAGCGCAAACCCTGCTATGATTCACAAATATATACAACCCAGCCCGCACCTAAAAACCTACATCCTAGAATACTGGCTGTTACACTTCACCTTTGATGCCAGTGCGCTGCCACCCATGAAGCCTTACCCCGCCACGCCAGAGCAAGGCATTCGATTCTTTACGAGAGGGCTGGTATGGTCCAAAAATCTGGAATCCGGTACTTCAATAAAAGTACCTCCCACACATATTTTTGGACAACATATTGCTCGACAAAACCAATTGCTCCCGCCCGAAATGTTAATGCTGGAAATTACCTTTCAGCCTGGAGCATTATATAAGTTCTTGTGCATCCCGCTGACCGAATTTACGGATAAAAACATGGATGCTGAATTGGTACTTGGCAAGGAAATCCGGGAAGTGAGTGAACAATTGGCAAATGCCCCCAGCTATGCTGCCATGTTTCCAATCGTAGAAAACTGGTTATGGAAAAAAATTCAAGGACTAAATTACCACTTCCGCGATATGGACAGCGTTGGAAAACAAACGATGGATACGCCTGCCTTTTTGATGTGGATAAAGCAGCGCATCAAACTTTTCCAAGTCCTCGCCAGTTTGAACGGATTTTTTTAAAACAGATGGGGGTATCTCCTAAGTTTTTCGCGCGTATTTGTAGATTTTATAAGGCTTTTGAAACTAAAGAACTCAACCCACACCTCAATTGGCAAAAAATTGCTTGGGATGCGGCTTACACCGACTATCAACATTTGGTCAAAGACTTTAAACAATTCTCCGGCAGTACCCCCAACACGCTCGTACAAGAAAACACGCAGTCGCCTGAGCGCTGGATAGGTACGCAACAACGGACGAAGTAGGCAATTTCCGACTTCCTACCTCCCACTTCCGACTTCTCAATAAATGTCGTTTTTTTACCACCTCTTTTTTTCCAAGAAGCCTGAATTTTGTCTCGTCGCAATAGGTGATGAGATAACGGGAGCATAAAGAGTTTGAATAAATGGCTTATGTAGTCTGAGCCTTCCTTGTTGCTCCTCCCTTTGCGGCAAAAGCAATCCTATTAGTACATTATTTCACTAAAAAACCAAAGACATGAAAGCTGCATTTTATTTGTTTACCATGTGGGCACTGGTGCTATGCGTTGCCTGCCAAAAAGACGATACTTCGTCCACGCCTAACCCGGTCGTAGCTCGCAATAGAATGGTTGGCAATTACACCGTAAAGTCAAACCCCTGCACATTCGTTCCTTTAAAAACTGGCGATTCTTTTATCATTCGGGCAGGTATAGCACCAGATGAGCTGGATATTGACAATGTTTTTAATGCTACCGTTAGCGGTAACAATTTTAGTATCCCTAAAACAACTACCAGCAGCGGGGTCGTAACTGGTACTGGTACGTTGAGTGGAAAATTACTTTTGATGACCCTCGTCGTTGAAGCCACAGCAACCGTACCCAGCACGAGTTGTACCGTAGAATTTTTAAAGCAATAAAAGCTAAATTTTTCTTGTGTTGTCGGATGCTTTTGAAGCGTCCGACTTCACAATGATATAATGATGTCCTCCGCAATCACAAAAACTTGATCCCCCGCTCTCGGCTGCACTTCTGCCATGCCGGTAAATTCGCCAAAAGCGGGTAAAACCCCTTGATTGTCCGTAAAATAAAAGCACGGCAGCCGCATCGTTTGTCGCCCGTAGCCACGCAGGCACACGCCGGGATGAATATGTCCGGCGAGGTTATAACGGTTGCCCGGAATGGTTTCGAGCGGAATATGTGAAAATATAAACGGTGGGACTTCTAAAATTGGTGGATGTAATAACAATCGAGCTTCCGTGTAATGTTGTGCAAATAGAATATCATGATTGCCGGGTACGAGTTCAAATTCAATCGTTGAAAATTGCGCGGTCAATTGGCAAAAATCATCCCATTCGGCATTCAAATCGCTGTGGAATAAATCGCCGAGGAACAGCACTCTTTTTGGTTGAAAATCAAAGAGTAAACTTATCAATTTATCCCAATTTACATCGCTCAATGCCTTTGGTACCGGAATGCCACCTTTGCGAAAATGTGTGGCTTTTCCTAAATGTAAATCACTCAGCAATAACATCTCCTCCCGCTGCCAGTACATTGCCCGAAAGGGATGTAAGTGAAATGGTTCTCCAAAAATGTGGGCCTCAACGACTTTCATTTTTTCTCGCAAGTTGCTCAAGTGTTTTGATTCAAATAAGTAACTGAGCAGAATTAAACGACATTTTTATTTTAGAATAATTAATTGATTTTCAATGTTTTGCTAACTGCAAACTGCTTACTGCAAACTGCTCGATTACTTATTCGTCGCTAACACTCAAAAATTAAAGATAGTTGAAAATTATTTTTTCCATTTTGCACTCTTGGGTGCCAGTCTGAAGACTGGGGTACGGTGTCAGCCTAAAGGCTGTGCTACAATGTGTTAATCTTTTATTAATCGTCACTGGCACAGCAGCGGCATTCGACAAACGGCGTTACTTTTGCAAACAGTTGAAATATAAACAAATAAAATGATGCGCATTTACATAATTTTTCTGTTTGCTATTCTTTCCAATGCCGCTTGGGCACAGCATTTGAATCCCGTGCATTGGAGCTACGAGGCAAAAAAAATAAGTGATACGGAATATGATTTAGTACTCACGGCGCACGTCGACAAAGGCTGGTTTATTTATTCGCAGTATTTAGAATCGGACGAAGGACCTATTCCGACGAGTTTTGTTTTTAATGAAAATGAAAAGTATGAAGTAGTGGGCGAGGCAGCGGAAGCGGGACATAAAAAAGAAGGATTCGACCCGATTTTTGGGATGAATTTGATAAAATTTGATGGCAAAGTGCAGTTTATTCAACATATCCAATTGAAAGGAAAAATAAATGAAGTGACCGGTTCGCTGGAGTTTATGACTTGCGACGACGAACGTTGTTTGCCGCCGACGACGGTGGAGTTTGTAGTAAAATGGTAGCACAGCATTTATGCTGTCCACGTCCCACAGCCTTTAGGCTGTGGAAATGATTAGTATAAATATTCCAAACCCTTGAACTAAAAAAAATCCATGAAAAAAATAACATTCCTCTTCTTCTCTTTAATGTCAATGATTGGCTTACAAGCCCAAATTCTCACCCCAGTCACCTGGACTTGGACTTCCAAACAAGTGAGTGACACGGAATTCGACCTCATCTTTACCGCCACGATTGACGAAGGCTGGACGGTTTATTCGCAATATTTAGAAAGTGAGGATGGTCCTATACCGACGAGTTTTCATTTTGAAAAAAGCAACCATTTTGAACTGGTTGGCAAAAATAAAGAATCGGGTACGATCAAGAAGGGGTATGACGATATCTTCAGGATGAACCTGACCAAAATTTATAAAAAAGGCATTTTTACGCAGCGCGTACGGATGAAAGATTTTAGCAAACCGATTGCCGGTTATTTGGAATTTATGACCTGTGATGCCAAGCAATGCTTGCCGCCCACCGAAGAAGAATTTTCTTTTCAACTGACCGCCGCGACCATAAAAGGCATCGAAAAACCAGCAAAAGATGCAGTCATTGTAAAACCAGAAACTTTAAACATTCAACCTATCGCCTTTGATACCACCACGATTCCGCAGCAAGCCGAAGAGATCGTTGCCAATATGTCGACTACCGATACTGCTTCCATAAATCCTAACAGCCCCAATCAAATTTTATTCGGCGGTTTGCAAAAACCAGACTTGGCAAATCCCGTAGCGGCGTGTGGCGATGCGACGCTTCAGGCAGACGGTAAAAGCAATTGGACCATTTTTTTACTCGGTTTTCTCGGCGGCTTGATTGCCCTGCTCACGCCTTGCGTGTTTCCGATGATTCCGCTCACGGTGAGCTATTTTACAAAAGGCAGTGAAAATCGGCGCAAAGGTATTACCAATGCTTCGCTGTACGGATTTTTTATTTTTGCAGTCTATTTATTACTAAGTGTGCCGTTTCATTTATTAGATAATGTAAACCCTGATATTCTTAATGATATTTCTACGAATGTATGGCTAAATATTGCATTTTTTGCGATTTTCATGATTTTTGCTTTTTCGTTTTTTGGATATTATGAACTGACTTTGCCGAGTAGCTGGGTGAGTCGGGCGAGTTCGGCAGAAGGCGTTGGTGGGGTGATTGGCGTGTTTTTTATGGCGTTGACGTTGGCGTTGGTGTCGTTTTCCTGCACAGGTCCTATTTTGGGTTCGCTGCTGGCGGGCGCGTTGAGTTCGGATGGTGGCGCGTGGCAGTTGACAGCGGGCATGGGCGGATTTGGACTGGCATTGGCGTTGCCGTTTGCGCTGTTTGCAGCATTTCCGAGTATGATGACTTCTTTGCCCAAATCCGGCGGCTGGTTGAATACGGTGAAAGTGACCTTGGGTTTTATAGAAGTAGGATTGGCACTCAAATTTTTGTCGAATGCAGATTTGGTAAAAGACTGGGGCATTTTGAAAATTGAGCCGTTCCTCGCTGCGTGGTTGCTGCTTTCGCTAGGCTTGGCGGCGTATCTTTTTGGATTTATAAAATTTCCACATGATTCCCCGATTAAAAAATTATCCATTACCAGACTTGTAATTGGACTGACATCGGTAGCATTCGCCTTTTATTTAGCAACGGGTTTTATTTATGATGAAAAAGCGGGTTCTTATCGTCCCTTGAAATTGTTGAGCGGCTTGGCTCCGCCCGTTTGTTATAGCTGGTTTTATGAATGTGATTGTCCGCAAAATCTGAATTGTTTCAAAGATTTAAAAGAAGGCATGGCGTACGCGAAAGAAGTGAATAAACCTATCATGATTGATTTCACGGGTCACGCTTGTGTGAATTGTCGGAAGATGGAAGAGCACGTATGGCCCGAGCCGGAAGTATATAAATATTTAAAAAATGATTATGTTATAATTTCGTTATACGTAGATGAAAAAGTAGATTTGGAAGCAGCAGAGCAATTGGAAGTGGTAAAAGCGACTGGTGGTAAGCGAACGCTGCGCAATCACGGTCACAAATGGTCGCATTTTCAAACGGAATATTTTAATGCAAATTCCCAGCCCATGTACGTTTTGTTTTCGCCGAATGGCAAATTATTAAATAACCCGGTCGGCTACACGCCTGATGAAAATGAATATGCCAGTTTTTTGCAATGTGGCTTGGATGCTTATAAAAGCTTGGAATTAAAACCTGTTTTGGGTGCAAAGTAAATTTTGACTATCAAGTTGTATTCAACAACCTACGCCATCGCAAACGCTGTATGTTGGCAATAATATTCGGGATTATACGCAAATACAACTTATTGTTTATCAACACATTTGTCCAAAAGCAGGTTGGCGAATCCATCTTCGGTAGTACCTTCCTGAATCCAAATTTTACCACTAATAAGGTCGCCCTGAAATATTGTATAATAATCATTCTGTTCCCGATCTACTGCAAATAATTCATATTTATCATGTTCTTCATCTGTAATTAATCGCAATCAAAATTTGGTACATTTGAACCATAAAGACAATCCCCATACTCGGTCATCGCTTGAAAAACGCTATCTCGAAGAAAAATTATTCTTTCTATACACTTCAAAGTTGTTCTATAAATTTAGAAAAAGCAACTTTACAATGGAAAGAATCCTTACCTTATAGTGTCCAAATTTGAAAAATACCTAAAACACATGAAAAAATACCTTCCACTATTCGCTATTCTCATTCTCAACCTCCATCTATCCTTTGCGCAAGAACGCAAAATCGCCGTTGATTCTGCCGTTGTAACGAAACATCAGGTGACCATTAAAGGTACACTTGTTCCTTATACGGCGACGACTGGTACGCAGCCCGTCTGGAATGAAGAGGGTAAACCGACTGCTACACTGTTCTATACATATTACGAACGTTCAGATGTGAAAGACCGCTCGACACGCCCGCTTGTGATTTCTTTCAATGGCGGTCCAGGTTCGGCTTCCGTATGGATGCACATTGCGTACACGGGTCCACGCAACATCATGATTGACGACGAGGGCTATCCGGTGCAGCCGTATGGCATTCGAGAAAATCCGCATTCGATTCTGGATGTAGCAGATATTGTGTTTGTAAATCCAGTGAATACGGGCTATTCACGCATTTTGGATAAAGATGTAAAGAAAGAAACTTTTTTTGGTGTGAATGCTGATATTAAATATCTCGCAGAATGGATTAATACGTTTGTGACGCGCAAAAATCGCTGGACTTCGCCGAAGTATTTGATTGGCGAAAGTTATGGTACGACGCGCGTTTCCGGTTTGGCTTTGGAATTGCAAAATACGCAATGGATGTACTTGAATGGCGTGATTCTGGTATCGCCGACAGAATTGGGCATTGAACGTGATGGTCCGGTAGAAGCGGCAAATCGCTTGCCCTATTTCGCAGCGACGGCTTGGTATCAAAAAGCGTTGCCGGCGGAATTGCAGCAAAAAGATTTAGACCAAATACTGCCGGAAGTAGAGGCTTTTACAATCAATGAATTGACTCCAGCGATGGTGATGGGCGGTTTTTTGGAGGAGACCAAGAAGCAAGCGATGGCTAAAAAAATGGCCTATTATTCGGGCTTATCAGAAAAAACGATTTTGCAAAATAACTTGGACGTTTCGTATCAATATTTCTGGAAAGACTTGCTGCGCGAGCGCGGCGGCTACACAGTTGGGCGACTGGATTCGCGTTATCTTGGTTTGGATAGTAAGGAAGCGGGCATCGCGCCAGAATACAATTCAGAACTTACATCTTGGTTACATTCATTTACACCGGCAATTAATTATTACATTCAGAATGATTTAAAATACAAAACGGACATCAAATATAATATGTTTGGTCCGGTCAATCCTTGGGATAGAACGAACGACAATACGGGTGAAAATTTGCGGCAAGCGATGGCTCAAAATCCGTATTTAAAAGTGATGGTGCAATCGGGTTATTACGATGGCGCTTGTACTTATTTCAACGCAAAATATTCTATGTGGCACCTCGACCCGAGCGGAAAAATGAAGGATAGATTGAGTTTCAAAGGCTACCGGAGTGGACACATGATGTATTTACGGCAGGAGGATTTAAAAAATGCCAACGATGATATTCGTGAATTTATTAAAAACTCCATTCCACAAAAAGGGCAGGCTGCAAAGTATATGGTGACGAAACCGTAGGAAGATGCCAGATAGGGAGATGCCAGATGCCAGATAAATAGATGCCAGACTTGGCACGTGGCACGAACTAAATTTTAGAAAAAATCCTGACAGTATCAAAAGATATTGTTGGGATTTTTTGTTGTAAAGGCATTGCAAACTCAAAAACCTATCGCCTTATGTTTTTATTTAATTCAATGAGACCCCGTTGGAGATACATCAAGTCTTGGATGGAAATTGATGCGCCGCAATTGATTGAAAGTTTAAATCCGGGTGCTACGAAATCCGATTTTATTACATTGGAAACCGCCATTGGCAAACGCTTACCCACCCCTTTTAAAAACTTTTACAAGATTCACAACGGGCAGCGGGAAGGAAGTGATGGCTTGGTAGATGCTGAAGAAATGCTCTCCACCGCACGGATGCTGGGCGAGTGGCGCACTTGGAAAGAATTGCTGGATGAAGGTATATTGGACGATGCAAGAGCCGAACCCGATAAAGGGGTGAAAAAAGTTTGGTTCAATCGCTACCGGATTCCTATTACATTTGACGGCGCGGGCAATAGTTATTGCATGGATCTGGACCCAGCGAAAGGCGGCGAGGTAAGTCAAATCATTCGGATGGACCACGAAATCGGGCGACGCGAGTTAATTGCACCGACTTTTAAAGAATGGGTGAAAGATTATGTAAAGAAATTAGAAACGGGTGAGTATATTTACTCCGCTAAATGGGGCGGCATTGTAGATAAAAAGAAAATTGAAATGTGGGAGCAAGGATAATGTGTTATTATGTTATTGAAATTGTAATATGAAATATAATTTGGACTGGTTGATAAATGAATCTCAAAGTAGAAGAGAAATAAATTATCTTTTTTTCTGGGGACATCAACCTAATAAAGACGGCACTATCGGAAAAAGTTGTTTGAGTCAATGGTGGGAAAGTGATTTTGAAATGGATAGTGTAACTTACAAAACCGCCGAACATTACATGATGGCGGAGAAAGCGAGATTATTTGAAGATGAAGCAATATTACATAAAATCTTGATTGCCAAATCCCCAGCAGAAGCGAAAGAATTGGGGCGGCAAGTCAAAAATTTTCAACCGAAAGTTTGGGAAGAGATTAGATATGATATTGTAAAGAAGGGAAATCTTTATAAATTTGGACAAAATCCCGACCTTAAAACGTATCTTTTAAATACGAAAAATCAAGTGTTGGTGGAAGCAAGTCCGGTAGACACCATCTGGGGAATCGGAATGGCAAAAGATAATCCAGCCGCAGCACAGCCTGAGCAATGGAAAGGCTTAAATTTACTGGGATTTGCTTTGATGGAAGTACGTGATGAACTGAATATTCATTTGCACCCAGCATTTAGCATCCAGTATTAACTCACCGTTAAATTTGCTATAAATCACAATTTTTTTTGACTTGTTTAAGCGAAAGCTGCAACTCTTGGCGTTAACATTTCGTACAACCGCATGAGCGCAACTTCTACTTGCTAATATTAAAATAAATATAATTTGTCTTGTCTTGATACGTCGCATTTGCATCAACCTAACTTTAAATAATGTATAATACTTTGACTTTAAATAACTTATATTTAATTCTGAAACACGGGTGGCGGCTGCCGGCTAATCACGCGGAGCGGATTGATTAGCCTAGCGTTTCCCCGACCTTTGGTACGGGATATTCCATTTGGTTACTTTTTTGGGCAATGCAAAAAAGTGACAAAACTTAAGCACAGAGAAAAAAACAAAAATAATTTATCGAAAATCAAGCCAATACATATTAGTTAAAGTTAGGTTGATGCAAATGCGATACCCGGAATTTGCCAAGAAACGCCAAGCTCTGCGGTTAAAATAAAATGGACTCGGTTACTGATTTTCTCAATGGACATAATCCTATTTTCTAACCTATAAATTCAAACACCATGGCTTTATTTTATGCATCGGGCGAAGACCTGATAGATGTCGAAGAAATTAACCAGCAAATTGCGCTGGGTACTTGGGAACCTGAAAATGGGCACTCCAATGGCGAGCGTAACACCGCTCAAGCCTTCACGCCAGTGGGCATCGGCAGACCATTGTTAGTAGAAATTTTGACCGTTTACACAGGCGACGCGCCGGGTGGTTTTCTAGGTGGCAAACCAGATTTGTTAGTCGTTTCGGGTGTGAAAGGTGCTCAAACTTTTGATGCCGCGCCACGCGCTATCAACCAATTGGAAGAAGACATTAAAGACCGGCAGTACGTGCAGCAGGCGGCTTTTTCTAAGGGTTCGTCTATTGTTTATTACACCGATTGTTTAGAAAACACGACTACGCTTTGCTCGTTTGAATTGGTGGTGGATTCGTTGCAAAAAAATACGGTAGATTCAGTTGCCAAAATGTTTGCGACAGCGGCGGGTTTACCCATTTTTGTACCAGCCAATTTGTACTTGTTGGCGGGTTCTGTGCTTATCAAATTAGTTGGAGAGTTGGCGAATTCTTTTGAAGCCCGTCCGTTTTTGTCGGATACGATGGACTTGCGCTTTTTGACTTCTGGTATGCCCAATTTCAAATCAGGACATTACATTGTGTATAATAAAGAAGACCGCAATGAATTTAGCGATTACAGAATTGATATACAAAATGATGGTTTTGGGCGGCTGGAAATAAGACTTGTTCATTGTCAAAATGGAAAAGAATACAAAGGCAACGCGCCTTATATTGTTGTAAACATTGATGGTAAACACCGCCCGGATTTGGAAGGTTACGCGCCAAAACTGGCTTCTGCCGCGCTGTTGGAACAATTCTATGGCAAGAAAAACCGCTCTGGTCAATTTATTCACACCTTAGAATCGGCATTAGAATTATATAATGACTTTACGTACCGCAAGAAAGCCGAGCAATTATTGGATAAAATTCAAGGCATTCCTATTGGTTCTGATGAATTTTTATTAGCCAAATTATTATTTGAAGCTTACATCAATAATATTCGGAATGATATTTTTAAGTTGGAATTGCAAGACGCGCTTCCGATTTAATTTTTGAATAAGAAAATTTGCATATAATGGTCAGCCGACTCCAAAATCGGCTGACCATTTTTACATTATAACAAAAACCGATACGTAAATTTCACCAAAAAGATATTGCGCGGCTTGCGCGAAAATAAATCATCGGTCAAGCTGGGAAAAAGTTCTTTCTCCGGGTCGCCGTCGTTGGTGTTGCCTTGTGACCACACTAAGAAAACTTCCGAGCCGGGCACGTATTCCCAACGGGCAACGAGATTGGAACGGAATTGTAAAAATGTAAAATCGGGCTTGCCAAAACTGTAATCATTTACATCATCTCTGTTTTCATCAATAAAATATTCATCATTTTCAAATTGAACTTGATTGGCATCATAATTATTAAAACGGTCGTACAAATTTTTGGCTAATGGATTGGTTATGTATTTAAAATCTTTATATTTCGCTCTGAAAACAAACGGCTGTCCATAATATTGCAACGTTATATCTGGTGTAATGGAATAATTTAAACGGAAAGTCATGCTCAATTGCTGCTGGTCCAACGAACCGACGATGTATCGGGTTTGATTATCAAAAGTTCGGTCGGTCACATTTTGCACTTTTCGATTTTGAATACTGTAGCCGGGACTGAGCGATAAATTCAGGGCATTGGAGGGCTGCACATTCATACCGAGCGAATAACTTTGATAGCGCACGGCGTTGGGTTCATCGCGGTCAAATCCTCTGGCAAACTGCACGTTCAGGTTGAATTGAACAGGCTTGCGCCGGTCGGTACGAATGTAATTCCAAAAAGCCAAGCCTCTCGAACGCCGCAGCGCGGGACCGCCAAACAACGCATTGTTAGAGATGTCTTTATTCTCATACGTCACGCCGCCGCCAAAGTCCCAAAAGTTGTTGAACTGCATGTGGGCGTTGCTATTTACGGCTTGGTAGAGATTGCGACCACCAAAATCCCAGCGCGACCAATGGTTGTAATTGATTTGCATAAAACGGAAAATCGAGAACGGTTTGGTGAAACGATAGCCCGTCCACAAGAAATAATTGATTTCATCCGCATTGCTCATAAACCCCAAGTCATTCAATTCTAACTCCGGCGAGCGCCAATTGACACCCGTTTCAAATTTCCAATTTTGATTCAGACGACCCACTTTAATTGTGCCGCCGTGCCCAGTGAGCGAAGTCGCATTCGTATCCACCTCGACGTGGGAAGCGCCCGGACGCTGGAAATAATGCTCGAAGGATTGTTGCGTGTTGGTAATGGCTTCTTGGCTGCCGTTGACGTTGCTGAACACGCCGTTGACCGAGACGAAATAAGTCCGTTTTTTCCACCAATGCACAAAATCAACACCGCCCGAATACGCCGAACGATGCAAATAATTCAACTCGCCGCCTTGCAAATCGCGCACCGTAGAAGTGAAAATACCACCCAACACGGTTTGTCCTTCTTTGAAATCTTGCGTGAATCTGCTGACAAAATAATTCGTGAGCGGCTCCACGACTTCCTCGCGTCGCTCGCCTTTGTAGTCAATTTCCGCCATTTCTCGTTGGGTTACGCTCTCTAAAATACCGATACCCAAGCCCTTTTTTGTTTTACCACTGAATTTTGCTGCGCCGAGAATGGTAGCACTGAAAGGTACATCCGCGAACTCTTCAGGACCCAAATTCGGGCGACCATGTGGCTGCTGCCCAATGCGACGCGAGTAGAACAAATTGTCGGATGTGAAATCGCCGCCTGCTTCTGCGCCAGCATATTGATAGTCGAATAAATTGCTGTTTTCCACAAAAAAAGGTCGCTGTTCGGCAAAGAAAATCCGATAACCACTCAGATTCAAAGCGGAAGGGTCGGCTTCTACTTGTCCGAAGTCAGGATTTACGGTCAAATCCAACGTGAGGTCGCCCGTAATGCCGAGTCTTGCGTCCACGCCGCCGGTGAGGTTGCTTGACGAGCCGGTTGCAAACGGATTGCCTATTTCTTTTTCAAAAGTCTCGGTTTTTGCTACAACGTAGGGTTGAATTTCAATTTGTTTTTGCGGTTTAATCCCTTTCAAACCGCGCAATTCGCCGAAGCCACTGACCCAATTGCCCATGTCGTTTTGCGAAATCGGCTGCCACACGGAGCGCGCTTGTTGCCGAAAATCCCGCCGCGTCGTCTGAATGCCCCACACCGGCTCTTCTTGATTGCCATAGCGAATCTGGCTCAGCGGAATACGCGCCTCCGCCGTCCAACCCAACGAATCAATATTCGTTTTCGTCAGCCAAATCGGGTTCCAACTCTCGTCCCAATTGTTGCCATTATTCGATACAAATTCATCACTTTTCACACCTGAAACCGAAGTTGTAAAAGAAAAAGCGGTGCGTTTATCGAAATAACTATCAATATTCAATTCTATCCAATCCCCGTCAAAGCCATCCCGACGCGACATCCGGCGCACGATTTTAGCTGGCTCTGTATCATAGCATCGAAACGCTACATACAAATATTTATCATCATACAAAATTTTAAAAGCGGTTTGCTGCGTGGGCGGCACGCCCTCCGTCGGGTCGAGTTGGATATAATCGCTGCCCCATTCCACCTGATTCCAACAAGTGTCATTCAACATCCCATCTACATCTGGCGCTTGGTTGGTGATTCTTTGGGTATAGTAGGCTTTTTTTATTTTTGGAAGTGTGGTGGAATCAGGTGGAGATTCAGATTGAGCCAATAGGGAAACGCTGGCAAAAAAGGTAGCCAAGAGTAGGATAGATAGGTTTTTCATGGTGTCGAAGGTGATTTGGTTTACTTAGCCGCTACAAAGGTAGCATTCTCCAAAAATACAAAGACTGGAAAAAAGTGGAAAGGTTACAGATTGATGGAGGGATTTTTTCGAGAATAGAATATTAGCGGCTCACTTTTGAATTTCCTTTATTTATTTGTAAATTTGGATGAAAATAAATGTTAGTACAGCTATGACGATTGAAAAAACACTTGCGTTAGAGGAGAAACAAGTTGAATTTATCCAAGAATACGCAAAATATGGATTTCATAGCTCGGATGAGTTGGTTGCCAAAGCGATTGATTTGTTACAAGAAGAATTAATAAATATTCAAACTTTGGAGGCCTCAGCAGCCTTGTATGCAGAAATTTACGAGGAGGATGAGGAAACGAAAGAATGGACAAATTCAGCTACGCAAGATTGGAACTAAGCTATGGAACTAAAGCGTGGCATGGTAATATTGGTTAACTTAAATCCTACCAAAGGTTCGGAAACGGGTAAAGTGAGACCTTGTGTAATGGTAACAAATGACATTTATAACAAAAAAGTGCCTGTCCTCCAAGTCGTACCAATTACAGAATGGTCAGAGAAAAAAGCGCGCATCATTACCAATGTAACTATTGAACCCTCCGCAGAAAATGGCTTGTCTAAGAAGTCAATTGCAGATTGTTTACAAACTCGTCCCATTGACTACCGAGAGCGATTAATTGAAATCAGCGGTTCTCTCACCGGAAGCGTTCTGCGCAAAATTGACACCGCGTTAAAATTTGTTTTTGATTTAAAATAAAAGCAATTATTGCAGCCAACCGCCGTTTGCTCAAGTTTTCAATTCAAGCAAAAGATAGTGAAAATATAAGATTTCGGTTACTGTGCTATTAAAATTATAACCTTAAAAATAATATGAAGCTTATGCCGCCTCTTTTTTAACACACCCAATTTTTCATTATTTCTATATTTGAAACGATATATTTGTAGTATTAAAAACCAAAAAATTATAATACACAGTATCTTGACCGGCAATCCAAAAAATCAACCCTTTATGCAAAACGACGTATTTCAAGAAAATAACCCCACCAATAATTTCTCGGAGGACTTATCCCCAGAGACACTCCCCGTGAACACACCCGAAAACCAATTGTTACAGAATCGCTTGGATCTGAGTCACATACGCGATGGCGTGACTGCCATCCGAGCGGAAATTCAGAAAGTGATAGTCGGGCAGGACGAAACGATTGACTTACTGCTGGCGGCGATTTTTTCAGGTGGTCATGTTTTGATTGAAGGCGTGCCAGGCATTGCCAAGACGCTGCTTGCCAAGTTGTTATCTAAAACGATGCAGATAGATTTTTCGCGCATTCAATTTACACCTGACCTAATGCCGAGTGATGTGCTGGGTACGACGATTTTTAATATGAAAACCTCAGACTTTACATTTAATGCAGGTCCTATTTTTTCCAACATTGTACTGATTGACGAAATCAACCGCGCGCCAGCGAAGACGCAAGCCGCGCTGTTTGAAGTGATGGAAGAATACCAAGTAACGGTGGATGGCGAAACACGCCCGATGCAGTTTCCTTTTTTTGTAATCGCCACACAAAATCCGATTGAACAGGAAGGCACGTACAAACTGCCGGAGGCGCAACTCGACCGCTTTTTGATAAAAATCAACATGGAATATCCGAAGCTGGAGGAGGAAAAAGCCATTCTGCGCCGCTTTCGCAATGACTTCAAAATCGCGCAACGAGACGAAGTGCAGCCTGTGTTTACCGCCGAAGACGTGCGCAAATGCCAGCAACTCACCGAGCAAGTCTACATCAGCGACACGTTACTTGATTACATCGCCGCCATCGTGTACGACACGCGCAGCAACGGCGACTTATTTCTGGGCGCTTCTCCACGCGCATCGCTGGCAATTCTAAAAATGTCAAAAGCCGTCGCCGCATTATACGGACGCGATTTTGTAACACCCGACGACATTCAATACGTGGCGTATCCGGTACTTAACCACCGCATCATCCTCACGCCCGAGCGCGAAATGGAGGGCTACGAAACGCGGGAAGTGATACGGGATATTATTAAAAAAATGGAAGTGCCGAGGTGAAAGGGAGGATGGGAGGATTGGAAGATAGGATGACCGAGTGACTAAGAGAAAAGAGAAATAGAGAACAAGAGAACTGCTTAATGAAAAACTTATATTTGACCAATCGCCTCTTCTGGCTACTCGGCGCATTTATTTTGCTCTTTGCGCTCAGTTTTGCGGTGCGCGTGTTGTTTCCGGTGGTGCAGGCGTTGTTTGTGATGACGTTGGTGGTGATTGTGTTAGATAGTTGGCTATTGTTTAATAAAAAAGTGCGAATTCAGGCGGGGCGGGAAGTCCCTAAGTTATTCAATCTGGGTGACCCCAATCACGTAAAATTACAATTGCAAAATTTGTCTAACTTGAAGTTGACTATCAATGTCATTGATGAATTGCCGGTACAGTTTCAAATTCGAGATTTTGAAAAAAGTATTGTTTTACAATCTGATGAAAAGCGCACGATTCAGTACGAGTTGCGACCGACAGCACGCGGGGAGTATATTTTTGGAGCGATTAATTTGTATTTAAATAGTTTGATTGGTTTGGTGCAACGCCGCATTCGCGTGGAGGCGGAGGCGAACGTGCCGGTATATCCTTCTATTTTGCAAATGAAACAGTATGAGTTGATTGCGTTTAATCGGATTTCCCAATTTCAGGGGATTAAAAAATTGCGTCGCATTGGACACAGTTATGAGTTTGAGCAAATCAAAAATTATGTACGCGGCGATGATTACAGAAGTGTGAATTGGAAAGCGAGTAGCCGACGGGCGGAATTGATGGTCAACCAATACGAGGACGAACGCGCCCAACAAGTGTACATTATTTTGGATAAAAGTCGAGCGATGCGCCTGCCTTTCAATGGTTTAAGTCTGATGGATTATGCAATTAATACCTCGTTGGTGATTGCCAATATTGCCTTGCAAAAATACGACCGTGCCGGACTGATTACATTTTCTGATAAAATTGGAGCGACGATTAAAGCGGATAACCAACCGATTCAATTGAATAAAATTTTACAAGCGTTGTACAAAGAAAAAGAGCGCACGCTGGAATCAAATTATGAATTACTATACCACGCCGTGCGGAAACTCATCAATCGCCGGAGTTTGTTGCTTTTATATACCAATTTTGAAAGTATATATGCCTTGGAACGCGTGCTGCCGCTGTTGCGCCGCATCAACAATTTTCACTTGCTGGTGGTTGTCTTTTTTGAAAATACAGAAATCCGAGATTTTGCAAAACAAAAAGTAGAAACTTTAGAAGGCATTTATCGTCAAACCATCGCGCAGAAATTCCTCGCTGAAAAAGCCCAAATGGTGCAAACGCTGAACCAATACGGCATCCAAGCCGTCCTCACCGCACCCGAAGACCTTTCCATCAACACGATTAATAAGTATTTGGAATTGAAATCGAGGGGATTGATTTGAGGGAGGATAAGAGGATGGGAAGATAGGAGGATTGCGCTCATCACTTGGTCACTCTTTCTCTCGGTCTCCCGCAGATACCCCAGATTTTTATTTGCGCTCATCACTTGGTCTCTCCGTCTCTTTTTCGCTAGGTCCCATTTTCGCTTCATTCTTCTATCTTCCCATCCTCCTATCTTCTCATCCTCTAATTTACCGCTTCAAACTCCGTTCTCCGATTTACCTGCCGTCCTTGCGGCGTGTCATTGGTGCCGATGGGCTGGCTTTCGCCAAATCCCTTATAACTCAGGCGTGCGGCGACGATACCTTGTTGGGCGAGAAAATCATACACCGATTTAGCGCGTTTTTCAGAAAGCGTGAGATTGTCTTTATCTGCGCCAACATTATCAGTATGCCCGTTGATACGAATTTTAAGTTTCGGATTTTCGTCCAATAATTTTTTCAGGCGATTCAATTCCGCTTTCGATTCGGAACGCAAGGAGGCAGATGCCGTTTCAAAAAATACATTTTTCAACACAACTGGCTTGGCTTTTCCAGGCGATCCATCGGCTACGACTTCCGTTATTGGCACCAATTCTATTTCCAACAAAAACGGTTCTTTAATTGAATTTTGCTCCGACAAATCAAAATTTTCCGAATGGAATAAATATTTTTCTTTCGCTACATTCAAGGCATAATCTTTCCCTTGCGGCAAGCACACTAAAAACGTGCCTTCTACATCGGTCTGTGAAGAAGTATACACTTGGTCATTTTTCAAATCTGTAATTTCTACTTTTGCGACCAGCGGCAATTTTGTATTGGCATCTATCACTTTGGCTTTCACGTAAGTGACTGGGTTGGGACGCGCTTCCGGGTAAAGGGTGAAGCTGTAGATGTCCAGATTTTTACGCGCCAACATTTGGGCGTTGGTTTTGTCGGGTTCATCCGTGGCGAAATAGGCGGTTGTGCCATCTAAATTTACAACCAGTGCTCCTTCATTTGCTTTGGTATTGATCGGGTAGCCGAGATTTTTAGGAACGCCCCACGAGCCGTCCGCATTTCGTTTTGAAAAATAAAGATCGAAACCGCCCATGCCCGGATGCCCTTGCGACATGAAGTATAAGGTTTGCCCATCAGGATGTAGAAATGGCGCTTGGTCATCCTCTGGTGTATTGACTTGTTTTCCAAGATTTTGTGGACTTCCCCAAGTGCCACTCACTTGCCGGCGGCTCATCCACAGGTCACTACCACCCAAAGTACCGACACGTTTGCTGGCGAAATACAATTCATTACCATCAGCGGAAAGCGAAGGTTGGGATTCCCAATCCTTAGAATTCACAGGCGCACCCAGATTGCGCGGCTTTGTCCACTTTCCATTGCGAGATACCGAGAAATAAATATCACAACTACCTACGCCATCCTGCCTTCCACAAGCTGTAAACACTAACAATTTTCCATCGGCAGAGATGTTTTGCGCACCCTCATTATCGGTGGTATTTATATTTTCAATCGGTTTCCCAAGTTGCCATTCGTCCTTTATTTTTTCACTGTAATAAAAATCTTCCTGCCCTTTTATAATTGCCGTATACACCAGAAACTGCCCGTCAACAGTGAGCGAAGGCAAGTATTCTGGATAAGGCGTGTTTATATTAGCACTGAGTTTGGCAGGTTGGAATGGCACCGGATTTTTGATAGCAGTAGCGGCAAAACGCGCATTACCAATCCGTTGGGTTGCTTTTCTTTGCAAATCTGCATTCTTATTGCCTGATTTTAAAAATGCTTCAAAAAAAGGAATAGATTCCTCGTATTTTTCTTGATTAAAAAACGACATCGCCAGCCGGTAATTTACAGTTAAATTATAATCAGGATAAATTTGTAATACTTTTTTGTAGGCTTGTGCTGCGTCTTCATATTTTTGAGAATCAAACTGAATATCTCCCCACAGCAAATGTCCATCTATGAATGTGGAATCTTCCTTAAAGATTTTTTTTAACTCATCCAACGCATCTTTATACTGCTCGCCAGCACTATAATGCCGCGCCTTTTGATACAATTTTTGAATTTTCTCACTGGCGTTATCTTTAGTTGTGAATGTTTGTGCAAAACCAAATACCGTCGCCAATAGCAACCCTATAAGCAATCCTGCTTTTTTCATCTTTTTAAAAACTTTTTGTAGGAAAATAATACGAACAGGGTAGGTGTTTTATTATTCATTCTATTAAAAGTCCATGCCCAGCGAGATGTACCAGCGGGGGTCTTGCACGACGCGGGTCTCAAGCCCCCAGGCGTAATCTACCCGAATAAAATAGCCAAACAATACACTGCGTATGCCTGCGCCATAACCTGCTACGATTGGGTCGCGGAAGTAATTGAGTTTTAAAATAACATTCGGGTTACCGATGGGTCCGTTCTCTATGATTTTGGTATTCAATGGATTATCTTTTGAAAATGGGTCATTACCCGTCCAAGCCGTACCTACATCAAAGAAGCCGACCATCTGGAAATTTTGTAAAAAGGGCGATTTAATCCGCTGCCAAATCATCCGAAAAACAGGAAGCCGCACCTCGGAGTTGAACACCACATACGAATTACCATTGCGAATATTGGTGCCAAAACCACGCATATTAGTTGCCAGTGCCTGATACGCAATTTCACTGTTGACCGCCGGTAAGGGAACATCTTCTTCCTGCTTTGCGAAAAGCCAATTATCCACCCCACCCAAGAAGTACAGCATCCGTTCAGAGCCGAAAGACGTAGCTCCCGCCAGTCGCAGTGCCAGGATTGGATACTTGCCAAGTCGCTGATAATGCCGGGCATCCAAGCCAATTACGCCCATCGCGCCTTTTGCAAAATCAAGTTCTACGCCGTCCGCCACGTCCAAATTGAATCGCTTTACCACTTCTGCAAATATCTTATACCGCGTGCCATTTTTAATATTCAACGCTACATCAAATGTATTATCAAACACATATTCTACCTTCAGTCCTACACGCTCCTCCGTCGTAGTCGGGTCGCTCAACTCGTATTGCCCAGTCTGCAAAGTATCTGCGTAGGTAGCGAGTTGCGTAGCTCGGTCGCGCCGAATCGTGCCGGTAGCGCGGATGCTGCGGAAAATGTCCAAGGGATAACGCACGCCAAATTGTCCCAGCAAAATATTATATTCCCGTCGGTCGGGTATATTCACTTTCGTATTTTCTTGCGAATCGCGCGTTTGGCGGCGGTAGATAGAGTAACGTTTGTCTAATCGCTTCTTCTTATCATTAAAAGTTAAAAAATATTCAGAACCATTGAAAGTAGTCGGAATACGCACACCGCCTTCAAATTCATAATCTTCAAATAGGTCTTTAAAATTGGCTTTAAACAAGATGCCCGGCGGCGGATAGGTGAAACCACGGCCTGGGTCAGGGTTGGCAGCAAAACTTTCTAAGCCTTCAAACAATAGACTATTATCCAATTGAGTCGTCACATAATCTGTTCTAAATTGCAAGCGATACGGCGAGATGCGTCCCGGACGGAAGCGATAAATCGGTCTGGGTTCGGTTTCTATTTTCGTTTTTGGCAAGTCGCCCGGCAGCACGATGTTCAAATTACCAGATGGCGATGGCACTTCGTCCGCATTTAATATGGGTTCTTCCTGCGTTTTGACCTGCCTGGGTTCCTCTATTTGCACTTGCGCCGGTTTTTCCCGCTCTTCAAATTCACTTTGAAAAAAATAATTATCAATATCCACTTTGCCCGTGTCCTTTTCTATAATCGGATTAGGTACGATGATTTCTTCGACGGTATTGACAGGTATTGGCGCAGGTGTTGGCAAGGTATCGGTTCGTTCTACTGGCGACTGGATTGCTGGACGTGTTTTGGGCATGGGCAGTAAATTAACCGGAATTTCCTGCCCTAATTTGATGGATTTTGCAATTTTCCGCTGTTGAAAGCGCGTGAGTAATGGCGTGACGACCGTATCAGGATTTATTTCCAATATAAAAGCCTGCGGTTTCCGATTAATCGTAATCAATTCCACCAGCCGCCCAGCACGAGGCGCGGTGTTCTGTTCTACAATATCTCTCGCATAATTGGAAGAAGCGTGATTAATCGCTCGTTCTTTAATAACTGGACGAATGATAACCGTATCAATTTGAGTAGAATCCAGGCTCGTAAGCGTCGAATCGGCGTGCAAAATAATCTCCGACCCATCGTTCAATGTAATTACTTGCTCATAATGATGCAAATATTCTTCCAGATAACCTGACTCCCGATTCATAATGCCGGAACGATTCGTCAAATAAGAAAAATAACTAGTATCAAGTGCCACCGGCTCGCGTTCATTGGCGAAAGGCGTACTCGTCACCCGCACCAATTCTCTAGCTTTGGTATCCAGATTAAAATAAAATATATCAAAATTGCCCACCGGAATAATCGTATCCATACTGGAAGCCGAGAGCGGATTGATGATAGAATCCGTCCGATTGGAAGCAAATAAAATACCTTTTCGACCGCGTACATTCACAGAAACTGCGTCCAAATCATCGTAATAATCATTGGTCAAGCGCTCACTCTGTCGGGTATTCAAATAATATAAATACAAGTCTGAAAAGCCGCGTACCGTAGCCGAAAAGAGTAAAGTATTTGGATTTACATAATCTATACTATGTACGCGTTGGAATTGCGTGGACAGTTCTTCTGTCTTCATTTTTTTATTCGCAAGGCTGTACATCAGCAACTTCGGCATATCGCGCCGCTCAAATAACATCGTAATTTCTTGCCCATTTGGATTCCAAGCCAGTACCGGATATTCATAATCAGTCGCCTGAAATGGATTGCGAAAACCTTCTTTCAAAATACGGGTGCGTTCGCCGGATTGTACGTCTTGTAAATAAATACTGAAGCGTCCGATTTCATTCAATACATATACTATTTTTCTACCGTCGGGACTGACTTTCAACTGATTGAGTGGCAGATTTTTGCGATTTTTAATTTTAATCGGACTGCCAACGGATGCAGTGCGTTCCTGTGTTTCGCCTTTATATCGTTGTTTGTAATAAAGCAGCCAACTGTCGGTAATAATATCATACGGACTTCCCAATACATATAAAAATCCGCTCTCCACGCTGCGATTGATTCGAGTCAGATATAGCAAATTAGAAACCGTCGTTTTGCCAAAATTCTCTGCTATAAAATACCAAAGGGAGTGCCCCGCCAATTTCGGATTTGCCTCTGCAAACCGATTGAATCCCGGAAAATCGTCGCTCATAACCGCATCGCGCAATTGGTTGTCCAACTCACTATTCCACTCTTCGCCTGCGTAAGAAGCCAATCCGTCTTTGAACCACACCGGCAGGTTCATCATCACCGCATTCTGTACAATTTCTTGCAAATTAGACCCGAAAAGCATGGCATCCAGATAAACCGAAGCGATCCCCTCTCGTATTTGCTGGCGCAAGTGATTGTGATTGCCATCAAAATACACAAAAATTTTACTGCCTACAATCTTCGTCTGTCCACCGATATTGTTGAAAGTTTCCTCGCTGCCAATATTGCTTTGCTTGAGGTCGGTGAGGTCGGTATAGACGATAATTTGAATTTTATCATTGATGCGGTGCTCCAGCAAGCCCTGAATATCTTGAAAATCTTGCTCCGCTATCATCACCACCGATTGACCAATATTGCGTGCCTCGCCGTACCAGTAGGTGATAAAATTGTCACTTTCGTACTGCGACCATTCGTCAAAATCGGTGTGATATTGCACGCGGTTTTTGCCGTAAGTGGTTTGCGTACCTTGCGCAGCGGCATTTCCTACGATTGTAAAAAAACCTATAAATAGAAGGGCGTATTTGTATAGTTGCATACAGGCGTTACTTTTACAAAATTTAAACAGACTAACAATCATACTTCGTAAATCGTACTTTTAACGATTCAATATAATGCATTTATCACCAAGTTCCAACATTCTAAACGGAAAAACATGGCTGAGGTTGTCTGTCTGACATTTAATCCTTTTCAGGAAAACACTTATTTAATATACGATGAAACAAACGAGTGCGTCATTTTCGACCCCGGCTGCTACGATGCTGCGGAGAAACGAGCCTTGACGGATGTTATAAGACAGCTTCACCTCCAACCAGTCCGCTTAATAAACACACATTGTCACCTCGATCATATATTTGGCAACCGATTTGTGGCAGAAACCTACGATTTGTCACTTGAAATACATTCCGGCGAAATTCCAGTGCTAGAGCAAGCGCCACGAGCCGCGATGATGTACCACATTCCCTATCCAGAATTATCTCCTTCACCTGGCAGTTTTATTGAAGACGGAGATTTGATTACATTTGGAAATACGACATTAGAAGCGATTCTCACGCCTGGTCACTCGCCTGCCAGCCTCTCCTTTTTTTGTCGGGAGAGCAACTTTTTAATTGCGGGTGATGTCTTATTTTACGGAAGTATCGGTCGTACCGATTTGCCCGGAGGCGATTACGATACGCTCATCGAAAGCATCACACAACGTTTGCTGCATTTGGGCGATGACGTAAAAGTTTATCCAGGACACGGCACTGATACAACCATCGGCTTTGAGAAATTACACAATCCTTTCCTTTAAGATCTTAGACGGTGGACTTTAGACAATAGACCACATTAAATAGTCTAAAGTCTACCGTCTAAAATCTAACGTCTTAAAAAAGTTCTCCTTGAGTAAGTGCGGGTAATAGTTTGAAAGAAAGTCTATGATGAGGCGTTTGACCGTATATTCGGATGGCGTCCCGATGGGCCTTTGTGGGGTATCCTTTATTGTGCGTCCAGCCGTATAGAGGGTATTTCGTAGCTAATTGCATCATATAATTATCGCGGTACGTTTTAGCTAAAATAGACGCGGCGGCGATGGACGCATATTTACTATCTCCTTTTATAATGCAATGAAATGGTATGTTTTGAAATGGATTGAACCGATTGCCATCAATGAGCAAGGAGGTGGGCGAAACGTTTAATTGTGCAATGGCGCGGTGCATGGCTACAAACGACGCATTCAAAATGTTGATTTCGTCTATTTCAAAAGGTTCAACAGCAGCAACAGCATACGCAAGTGCTTGATTTTCAATAATGATACGCGCTTCGTTTCGCTGTTTTTCCGACAATTGTTTAGAATCTCGTACCAAAGGATGGGCAAAATCGTTGGGTAAAATAACGGCGGCGGCAAAAACCGGACCGGCAAGACAACCCCGACCGGCTTCATCACAACCGGCTTCCGTGGCATTTTTGTCGAAAAAAGAGAGCAGTGGAGCCATGAATTTATTTTATTGGGTGGAAAGTTACAAACTTTTTACAGCAGTTATTTTTGTAATAATTCTGTGTTATAAGCAAATTGGCATATCAATTTACATTTATGAAACGCTTTTTTTACTTATTTACTTTTTTATTGCTAAGCTTTTCTGCTTGGTCGCAAACCCGCACCATCAAAGGGCGCGTGACGGATGCAGACACGAAAGGCGGCTTGCCGTTTAGCAACGTCTATTTTTCGGATGGCAATGCCGGCGCGGAAACGGATGCGGATGGCTATTATACTTTCACGACCTCCAAATGGTACGACACACTCGAAGTGTCGGCGGTGGGCTACGACAATGTGAAAAAGTTGATTAAAAAAGACTCCGTTATAACGGTTGATTTTTCGCTGACTGCCGTTGATGCAACATTGGATGAAGTTGTTTTTTTGAGCGGCGAAAACCCTGCTAACCGCATTGTGCGTGGCATTATTGCAAATAAGGACCAAAATCGGCTCGAAAATTTAGACGCTTTCCAATACGAAAGTTACGCGAAAGTAGAATTGGATTTGGAGAATATTGGCGAGAAGCTGCGCAATAATAAGTTGATGAAGCCTTTCGATTTTGTATTTGATAATATTGACAGCACATCTGATGAAAAACCGTTTCTACCATTATATTTGAATGAAGTCGTCGCAGATATTTATTACACCAAAAAAACGGGTCAGCCCAAAACGGTGCTACGTGCCCAGCGCACATCCGGTGCTGATAATGAGACTGTTATAGAATACATCAAGAAAATTCATGCGCCATTCAGCATTTATGATAATTGGATTTATGTGTTGGAAAAAGGCTTTGTTAGTCCGTTTTCTAATTCTGGTTTAGGTTATTACGAATATTACATCGCCGACAGTACGAATCTAAATGGACATTGGAGTTATCAACTTCGATTCAAACCAAAACGCCGACAGGAAAACACGTTTTCCGGCAATTTTTGGGTCGCGGATACGTCTTTCGCTGTGCAGCGCGTGGATATGCGCATGAGTCCTGATGTGAATATCAATTTGGTGCAGCGTATTATTATTTATCAAGAATTCGAGCCGCGTGACAGCGCATGGCTGCCCGTCATGCAAAAAATGATTGTAGACTTTATTCCTACCAAAAATACGCCCGGACTCATCGGACGACGAACGGAAACCTTCAAAAATTTTGTTTTAAACGGAAATGAAACGCGGGAAGCCTACGCCACAACCGATAGCAAATATTATAATCAAGAAGACTTGGAGCGCGACAACGCCTACTGGGACGAAGCCCGACACGTGCCGCTTACCACGACCGAAGCCTCGGTGTACGCCCTGATTGACAGCATCAAAAGTGTGCCGCTTTACAAGACTTACACGCGCGTCATTGACATTATTTTCAATGGCTATTTCATTCTCGGTCCGATTGAGTTGGGTCCGTATTCGTCTGTTTTTGGCGTGAGTCCGATTGAGGGTACACGCTTGCGATTCGGCGGGCGCACGAGTTTGAATTTCAGTAAAAAAATGCGTTTAGGTGGCTATGTTGCGTATGGCACTAAGGATGAGGAATTTAAATATGGTGGTGATTTTGTATGGGTTACAGATGAGTATCCGCGCACTACGATTGGCGGCAGTTATAAAAAGGACATCAGTTTAAACAGCGAAAGCAGCGAAGAATTTGTGGAAGCCGACTTTTTTTCCGGCACGTTTCGGCGCGATGTTCCTTGGAAATTGATTCGTATAGAAGAAGGTAAATTCTTTTATGAACGCTACTGGAAAAAGGGTTTCTCCAATCGGCTTACGCTGTTGCACCGCCGCATGGACCCGTATGGCGGCTTCAAAGAGGATAGTTTTGACTATGGTTTTGTAGAAAATTCAGAGGCACAAAACGGGATTGATACGACTATTACAACCACAGAAGTGCTGCTTAAAATGCGCTTCGCTTTTGATGAAACGGTGTTGGATGGCAATTTTGAGCGGGTCAGTGCCGGCTCTAAACATCCGATTATTGAATTGCAATATTCTGCGGGTATCAAAGGTTTGCTGGACGCGGATTACAGCTACCATCGCTTGTCGCTCTATTATCGTCATTACATCAATATCAATCCGATCGGCTGGTTGGCGTATCGCTTGGAAGCAGGTAAAATCTTTGGGAAAGTGCCATTTTTATTGATGGAAGTGCATCCGGGCAACGAAGGTTTCTTCATGGCGCGCGGCATTTTCAACACGATGAATCGCTACGAATTTGCCAGCGATACGTACGCGCAGCTTGTGCTCGAACATCACTTTGATGGCTTCTTTTTTAATAAAATTCCTTTGTTTAGAAAATTAAATTGGCGAGAAGTAGCCACTTTTAAAGCGGTGTACGGCACCATTTCAGATGAAAATCGCCGTGCGAATCAACCCAATCTATTCAACCCCACTGAAACGAATAATTATAATGGCTTCCGTGCACCCGATAAGCAGCCGTACATGGAATTTGGTGTCGGCATTGAAAATATTTTTAAAGTATTTCGCATTGATGCACTGTGGCGTACGAATTATTTGGACAATCCGCAGGCGAATCGCTTTGCGTTTGTTGGAGGACTGTATTTTTTCTTTTAGGTTGGGAACGCTATTTACGCACCCTTGTTACGTAATTGGAACGCGGATGACGCGGATTGGGCGGATTCACGCGGATTATTTGACTCTTGTTACTGCTTTACTATACAAGCTAAGTTTAGCACAACTTTTAGAATCAAGACTTATCAATTCACGTTAAATAAAGAGAGAGCGAAAGAAATCCGCGAAAATCCGCCCAATCCGCGTCATCCGCGTTCCAAAAATGTTTTGAGGGCGCGTAATATTAGCTACTAAAATAAAAGTAGAAACTGCATACTGTGCAAGTCATACGGGAACTCAACCTTCTAAACCTTTCTCAACTGCCTCCACCTTTTTATACTTTCGCCACAAAATTACACCGCCCACAATCCCCGTCAAAATCAATCCCACTGCGATTATCTCCGCTTGCGTCGGGTTCAATCCAAACAACTTATAGCGCACATTTACCCGAATACTTTCTACCCAAAGCCGTTCTACCCCATTCAAAAATACATATACAAAAAATAATAGTCCAGGAATGAATTCCAATCGCTTGCGCAATGCCCACAAAATACCGGCAATGATAAAAGACAAAATCACTTCATAAATCGGAGTCGGATAAACGGGCGGCACCAAGCGCGAACAATAAATCCCTACGCAATCTGCTATTTTCACGCCATCATTGACCACATTTCTTGGATAATCAAACGCCCATAACCAGTCCGGCAAAAACCACCACGCAGGCTGGGCCGCTGCTACAATTCCCCAGTCGCCATCGCCCGAAAATTGGCAGCCTAACCGCCCTACCCCATAGCTAATAATCAACGCTGGGGCTATCGCATCCATCACATAAATCGGACGAATATTCTTCTTTTTTAAATACCAAAATACCGCGATGAATCCAAAAATCAAGCCGCCATAAATCGCCAAGCCACCACCGGAGAGTAGCATTCGCAGCGGATTTTCAAAAAAATCGGGCAGGTGTTCTAAAATATCAAACACTTTCGCACCCAACACACCCGAAATCGCCGCTATAATCGTGATGTCGCCGATGCGATGATGTGGATAGACTTCATTGACGCGTTCTCTGGGCGTTGGTAGTTTATTTCGATTGCTTTCCCAATATTTTAAACCAACTAAAATCGCCAATCCTAAAAAGCCACCAAGCCAATTACCCAATCCTGACAACACCACGCCTGCCGGGTTTGCTTGAAATGCTGGGAAGTTTTGGACGATATAGAGCAGTTTAAATCCCAAAATAAATCCGAAAATCGCATTGGAAATATATTCCCAAGTCGTTGCTGGCTTGCCTTCTGTTACTTTTACGATTTCTGGTTGGAACAAGCCGTTCTGTGCTTTCCGTTTTAATTCGATGTATAAAAAATATGCGCCAGACAAAATTGCCAGTACGAGAAATAAGCCGAATGTTTTAAAAATGGATGTCCAGTTGTCCACTGGCGTGCCGAATAGGTCGTGCAAGAAGTAGGAGAGGTCGGGATACATATTTTAGACTTTAGATTTTAGACGATAGATTTTAGATGCCAGACGGTAACTGATGGATTTTGGAATTTAAATATCGTTGCAAAAGTAGGAAATGCGGCTCACTTTTCTCCCGCAGATTTTCGCGTTTTCGCTTATAGCATTTTTTTTTAACCGCAGAGAACTCAAAGCTCTTGTTGCAAAAAGGACGCGGAGAGCGAATCCTGCCAATCACAAAAATCATAAAAATCACACTTCAGACAATTGACACCTTTCGTTTCACAATTCACCCTTCCCAATTTGCGTTTCACCTTTCCCAATTTGCGTTTCACCCTTCCCATTTCACACCTCACCGGAAAACGCTGGCTTCCCCCTTCCTTTTGTAACACTTTTGCAATGCAATCGAAATTTATTACTACAAAAAAATAAGCCATGTTAAACCTGAAACAATCTACATTTTTCCTCTTTTTCCTTGTATTTTCTGGATTTGCCTTCGCGCAAAACACACAAACGGTACGCGGCACGATTCTCGACCAACAATCAGAAGTGCCGCTCGTCGCCGTGACGATTGAACTCATTACCATACAGCCCACAATTGGCACCCAAACTGACAACGAAGGACGATTTGCATTAGAAAATGTGCCGGTCGGTCGCCACAGCTTTCGCATCAGCTACATTGGCTACAATTCGATTACGATTCCAAACGTGGTAGTTACTGCCGGTAAAGAGACGACACTCAACTTAGGTTTGGAGGAATCGGTCACGCAAATGAACGAAGTCGTCGTGACCGCGCGAACCGACAAAGACAAAACGGTGAACGAGATGGCGGGTATCAGCGCACGGAGTTTCAACTTAGAGGAAGTCACGCGTTTTTCGGGTGGTCGCAATGATGTGGCACGTTTGGCGGGTAACTTTGCGGGCGTGTCCGTAGCGGATGATTCGCGCAATGACATCGTGATTCGCGGCAACTCCCCAACGGGCGTGCTGTGGCGTTTGGAAGGCATTCCGATTCCGAATCCAAATCACTTTTCGACCTTGGGGACGACGGGCGGTCCGGTGAGTGCTTTGAATCCGAATTTGCTGGCGACTTCTGATTTTTTGACTTCCGCATTTCCAGCCGAATATGGCAATGCCGTGGGCGGTGTGTTCGACGTGGGCTTCCGCAGTGGCAATCGCGAGAATTATGAATTTACCGCACAGTTAGCAGCTTTCAGTGGTTTGGAATTTATGGCGGAAGGTCCTTTGAATGCAAAGAAAACCAGTTCGTTTTTGGTCAGTTATCGCTACTCTTTTGTAGGACTTGCCGGTGCATTGGGCATTCCAGTTGGAACGAATGCGACGCCGAATTATCAGGATTTGTCTTTTAAACTCGATTTTGCAAATGGCAAAGCAGGTAAGTTTTCCATTTTTGGAATCGGTGGCTTAGCGGATATTGACTTTTTGGGCAATGAAATTGATGAGACGGATTTATTCGCCGACCCGAATGAAGATGGTTACGCCGATTCGCAATTGGGTATTTTGGGTGTCAAACACAATATCATGGTGGGCGAAAATGCGTACATCCGCACGATTTTGTCGGCTTCAACGGCTCGAAATGGTTACACGCAAGATAATTATCTCGATGAAGGCACTCGAAAACTCCGCGTGACCGATGTAAAAGATGTGACCGACACCTACCGTTTGTCTTCTTATTTGAATAAAAAATACAATGCGCGCTTCTCCCTGCGTACAGGCATTTTGGCACAATATTTCAACCTTGATACCAAAGTGGACGACCGCGACAAACGCCCCGATTTGGACGGCGATGGCGAACCAGATTGGATTACAGTGCGCGACTTCAACGGAGGCATGACGCTGCTCGAAGCATACGCCCAAACGCAATACAAAATCAGCTCAACATGGACGCTCAACACCGGCTTACATGCGCAATATCTGGATTTCAACGAATCAACGGCGATTGAACCGCGTGCTTCTGTCAACTGGCAATTTTTACCGAATCAAAGTTTGAGCGTAGGCTATGGTTTGCACCACCAAATGCAGCCGCTGCCTGTGTTTTTCTTCACGGAGGAGGTGCGTCCGGGCGTGTACGAGCGTACGAACGAGGACTTGGATTTTGTAAGAAGCAATCATTTTGTGTTGGGTTATGACGTACGTTTTGGCACGGATTGGCGCACGAAGTTGGAGGCTTATTACCAGACTATTGACAATGCGGCAGTGGAAAGTACGCCGAGTTCTTTCTCCTTATTGAATGCTGGTGCAGACTTTGTGTTTCCCGAACGCGGCTCGTTGGTGAATGAGGGAGTTGGTTCAAATATCGGTTTGGAATTGACTGTTGAAAAATTCTTTAGCAAAGGTTATTACGGCTTGCTCACCGCTTCTGTTTTTGATTCCAAATATGAAGGCAGCGACGGCATCGAACGAAATTCAGCTTTCAATAATAATTACATCGTGAATCTCTTGGCTGGTAGAGAATTTAAAGTGGGCAAAGACAAACGCAATGCGTTCACGATTGACACGAAAATCACCAATGCCGGTGGACGTTACTACACGCCCGTTGACCTCAATGCTTCCAAAGCAAAAGGTGACGAAGTCTTGCAAGAAGACTTGGCATTCAGTGAGCGTTACGACCCGTATTTCCGCTTTGATGTGAAGGTTGGCTTTTTGAAAAATAGCCGCACGCGCAAGTTCTCGCAACAATTCTTTCTTGATTTTCAGAATGTTACAAACAGAGAAAATATTTTTCAAAAAAGATATAATAACTTGACCAATCAAGTAAATGATGTGTACCAATCAGGCTTTTTTCCTGATATTTTATATAGAGTTCAATTTTAATGTACTAATATGCTTATGTGCCAATATGCTAATAGTTGGCACGGGTTATTAGCAAATCAGCAAATCGAATATTATCCGCATTTATTCTGATAAACCGGCGCTGGTTGTCTTTGTATAATCAGCGCCTTTTAAAAAAAACTGTATCTTCCGTAAATTTTTTAAGCCATGACCACCAAAGAAAGGCTGATTGCAACCATAGGCGTGGATGACCGCATAGCGCTGCTCATCGGCATTCCGGTTTTGGCTTTTGTGATGCCGTTGTTGTTTTTGAAGGAGAGTTTGTCGGATGGATTAGTCGCTTACCTGCCCAAATTTATTGGCTCTATCATCCATACAGTCACCTATTGGCTGACGATTCGCTGGATAATTGCTCGACTGCGTCGCCGCTTTCCCGAACAAAAAGACACCCAAAAACGCATCTTATATTCTGCATTACTCACGATAGTTATTTACATTGCCCTTAATCCAATATTAGATGTTTTACATCACGCAGCAGGCGACCCGGGAAGACCGGATTTGACCGAGTTTGACTATGCAGTAGCGTCGTTTACCGTTATTATCATTGTTATCACTATTTACGAAAGTATCTTTTTTTATGTACGTTGGAAACAGTTGGTAATAGAAACCGAACGCCTACGCCGCGAAAACATTGAATCCCAGCTCGAAGGTTTGCGCAATCAAGTCAATCCACATTTTTTATTTAATAGTTTGAATACCTTGATTTACATCATCCCAGAAGACCCACAAAAGGCAGTGAAATTTGTACAAATGCTCTCCAAAGTATATCGTTATATTTTAGAAATCAGAGACAAAAAGCTCATTCATTTAGAAGAAGAATTACAATTTTTGGATGCTTATAATTTTTTATTAAAAGAACGCTTCGGGGATAATTTACACATTGAAGTCAACATTCCGAATGCTGCCAAACACGACCAAATCGTGCCGCTTTCCTTGCAGATTTTATTTGAAAACGCCATTAAACACAACATCATTTCCAAAGATAAGCCCTTAAAAGTTGAAGTTTTCACAGAAAATGGACATTTAGTCATTCAAAATAATTTACAAAAAAAGAAACAAACCATGCCCTCTACTAACGTTGGTTTGGAAAATATTCAAAGCCGCTATGCCTTTTTTTCCAACCAACCCATCGCCATCTCCACCGACCAAGGTCATTTCCGCGTCAGTTTACCCTTGCTAAAGTCTGTTATGTAAATATCGTTATTGGTTATCCGGTATCTTCTAATCTGGCATCTGGCATCTCACCCAATAATGAACTCTTTTTTTCGTTTGTAGTTGTGTTTAAAAATCAGAAAGAAAAATGCGGCTATACAACATCGTTTTTTTGGCGACGATTCTACTTTTGCCCTATAAAAAAGGGGACTTAGTGCTACAAGTCAGCAATATTGAGACACCGAGTGGCTCGCTGCGGGTAGCCATTTATGATTCCGAACAAAATTTCTTGATAGACGGTAACGAAATTAGTTTAAAAATAGCACCCGTAAAAGCGACTAATGCCTTACGAATTTCCATTTCCGACCTGCCTTTTGGCAAATATGCCATCGCCATTTACCATGATGTGAATAACAATGGGCAATTAGACAAAAATTATCTTGGCATTCCAATCGAACCGTATGCTTTTTCTAATAATCCAAAAGTAAAATGGCGCAGTCCCACCTTCACCGAAACCCAAGTAGAACTGGACGAGGCGCAAAAAGATTTGAGCGTGGAACTGAAACGCTGGCGTAAGCATTGAGTAATAACCAAACTTGTTTGGTTTATTTCAACCAACCAAGTTTGGTTATTAAGAAAAAATTCGCTTTTACCTATTGCATAGCATTTAATAAAACCCGATATTTGCATTCGCTTTCAAAAAATGGCGCGGTAGCTCAGCTGGTTAGAGCGTGCGATTCATAATCGCAAGGTCGGGAGTTCAAGCCTCCCCCACGCTACTTCTTATCATCAACTTATATTCCGGTATTTGTAATTACTCTTTTCTATTTCCGCTACTTAATCAATATTCTTAATTTCTTCCATCCATTTTTACAGTTGAATCATGCGCAGCTTCCAGCTTTTAATTCTTTATTTTAAACAAAAATACGCCCGATTCAAATGTCACATACAGAAATTTGAAGACTAAAACCTTCAACTGATGAGAAAGAATTGGTTAAAAAGTATTTTAAACGCAAACGATAAAGATACAATATTTTAAATTTTGAATGCTTGATAAAATATTATTTCAATGTAAACCGTGTTTTGCTTATTTATAAGCGATTATTCCATAGCTGTTAAAAAAGACGTTATTTCTATTGCAGATCTCAAGCAATGCGCTTAGTTTTGTGGCGATTCTTGGACGAAACGATCACTCGATTTTAGTGAAAAAAATATACAACATATACTTTCTCACTTTCCTGATTTTGGTACTGGGTACCACCAACAGTCCTATCCTACCTTTTATTACAGAGTCCAAAGAATCAATCGAAGAAGAAGAAGGCTGTTTTGGAAATCACGCTGCGGAAGACGAAAAAATTAAACAAACTGGCGCAGGCGGCAGTGGTTTGGAAGAGCATATAAATCCGATTTTTCAAAAAAACATCGTCCAGACTGCCCGTATTTCCCTTTTACTATCGGTATACTTTAAAAGTTTTTCTTTAAAAACATATCATAATTATCTTCTCAACACCCTGTATTTCCCCAAATTGTACATCCTTTTCCACTGCACGAAGGCTTTTCTTTCCTAAATTTTTAAGTTTAGAATAATTCCTATGCCATTGATAATCAATTGCTTGCGCTAATTATTTCATTTATTTCAATGATTTTTAACTAAAGGGAATGTTCCGCAATGGCAAACCGCCATTCGCTGTCTTAACATTCTATTACATTCATTTTAAAATAGTATAAATATGTCGAATATAAATAAATCCACTTTACCAAAAGATGGGCTGCAAGGACTGCGAGAAAATGTCAGTGCCGATGCCGTTTCTGGTTTTATTGTTTTCCTGTTAGCGTTGCCTTTGAGTTTGGGTATTGCTAAAGCGAGTGATTTTCCGCCGGTGATGGGCTTAGTGACTGCTATCATTGGTGGTATTCTGGTGAGTTTTTTAGCAGGTTCTCGGCTGACGATTAAAGGTCCGGCGGCGGGTTTGATTGTAATCGTGGCGGGCGCTGTAGCGGATTTTGGCGGCGGCGAGACGGGCTGGCATTTGGCGCTTGGCGCGATGGTGATAGCGGGAATTATCCAAATCTTATTTGGAATTTTAAAGATGGGCAAATTCGCAGATTTCTTCCCACTTTCCGCAATTCATGGAATGCTGGCAGCTATTGGCTTGATTATCATTGCCAAACAAATTCCAGTATTATTGGATATTAATCCGGCGCTGACCAAAGGTAAAGGCCCGTTTGAACTCTTGGGCAGTATTCCAAACTACATCGCCCATTTCGACCCAAAAGCGACGCTGATCGGGGTTGTCAGTTTGGCAATCATGATGGGTTGGGGGTACATTAAAAATCCGATTATCAAAAAAATCCCTGCTCCTTTGGTCGTGCTGCTGCTCGCTATTCCCGCCGAACTGCTGATGGATTTTCAACACACGGAACCCCCATACGCGCTGGTGCACATCGGCAATTTATTTGAACATATCACTTGGAATGTAGATTTTTCGGGCGTGGCGCAGACCAGCGTTTTCATCAAATATGTAATTATGTTTGCCTTGGTGGGTACGCTGGAAAGTCTTTTGACCGTGAAAGCCATTGACTTGCTCGACCCGTACAAACGCAAATCGAATACCAATAAAGACTTGATTGCTATCGGTGTAGGCAACACGCTGGCGGCAGTGCTGGGTGGTCTGCCCATGATTTCGGAAGTGGCGCGTAGCTCTGCCAACGTCAACAACGGCGCGAAAACGCGCTGGGCAAATTTCTTTCACGGTTTTTTCATCTTGGCTTTTGTGCTGCTGGCGACGCAATTGATTGAATTGATTCCCAACACGGCGCTGGCGGCGATGCTCATTACGGTCGGCATCAAATTGGCGCATCCAAAAGAGTTTATCAATACCTTCAAAATTGGCAAAGAACAGTTGGCAATTTTTCTCGTCACCATCTTTTTCACCCTGTTTGAAGATTTGTTGGTAGGTATTGGAGCGGGCATTGCGCTGAAAATGATTTTCCACATTGTACGCGGCACACCCATTACTTCCATGTTCAAAGCACCTACGCAGGTGTCATTTGAGGGCAATGAGTATCTGGTGGAAATTGATAAGGCAGCGATTTTCAGTAATTTCTTGGGCATCAAGCAGAAGTTGGACGAAATTCCGGCAGGCTTTCATGTGACGATTGATTTGAAAAATACTCAATTGGTAGACCATTCCGTAATGGAAAACTTGCACCATTTTCAACATGATTATGAAGCAACAGGCGGCACCGTGAAAATTGTTGGTTTGGAAAAGCATAAACCCGTTTCCAATCACCATTTGGCAGCACGGAAGAAAGCGGTCATGGCGGAATAATATAAGTTGGAAGTCACTAACCAATTTAAAATAGATTTTAATAAAATTTTAAAAACATTATAATGAATATAATGAAATCAGCTCATTTTGACGAGGCGCACGTGCTGCATGAATTGAAGCATTATCTGCCCTCACAAACGCCCTTGAAGGATTTCATCCATCATAATTCGCTGCACGCTTTTCAGGATTTGAATTTTTATGATGCTATTTTTAAAGCCTCTAAAATATTTGGTTATCACGTCACTTTGAGTCTCAATGAGTACCGGAAATTGTATAAAATAGGGCGTATCAAAGAGGCGGTGCTGGATAGAATTATTGAAGCGCGTAAAGGAAGTAATCAGCTTGATAAATGGAAAGACCGATTGCTATATCAGACTTATAAAAGTGCAAAAGAGCCACGCATCGGCAACTTGCGGGCGTGTTGGAAAACCGCGTACCATCTTGATTTGGACAATTTGGTGCAGCCTTTGTTGTTCCGCATTTTGTGCAGCTACCTCGACCAAGGCATCGCGCTGTGGCACTTTCCATTTGAAGATAAAGGCTTGTTGAATGCGATTCGGACGCTCGAAACGACCAGTTTTACCAGCTTTTTTAAATCCAAAAGAGTGAAAGCTTTGCTGTTGGATGAGGCGCAGTGTACAATGGAAAATCTGTTGAAAATTGTGGTCGGAAAAGCAGCTTATTTTGAGCAATATTTATTTGACCAGCAGTTTAGCCATCGCGGTTGGTCGGGCATTGCATCGGCGATAGAAGACAATCCGCATTCCATTTTATATCCAAAAAAGATTGACTTGCGGGATGTGATTTTGCTTGAATTGCTGTTGGAAATTGACAACCTGGATACTTATTTGGGTAAAAACTGGCAGCCATTGACGACGTACGTCACAACGCCGCCTGTGGATTTATTTACAAAATTAGAATATTCGGAACTAAATGAGGTGCTGTCACTTTGGCAAGACGCGTTTGAATGGAGCTATTATGACGAGGTGCTATCGGGTTTGAAACAATTGAAAATCAACAAATCAGACGCGGTAGAACCAGCAGCACTGCCAAGTTTTCAGAGCGTTTTTTGCATTGACGAGCGCGAATGTTCGCTGCGGCGGCACGTAGAATTTGTGGATACCGAATGCGAAACGCTGGGTTCGCCTGGCTTTTTTGGAGTAGAATTTTTCTTCCAACCGCAACATGGCAAATTTTACGAAAAACTATGTCCCGCGCCCGTCACGCCGCAATACCTTATCAAAGAATACGATGTAAAGGAGCATCGCAAACAGGAATTATTGTATAGTAAAAAATCGCATACCTTTTTGCAAGGGTTTCTCATTTCCTTATCCTTAGGCGTGTGGGCGGCGGTGCAACTCATGCTCGCTATTTTCCGGCCCAAAATGAGTCCTGCCATCTCCAATGCCTTCGCACACATGAATGTAGAAGGACAATTGAAAATCGAAAACCAAAGTGCGGATGACCGTGAAAATGGGTTGCAAATCGGTTTCACCATAGCTGAAATGGCGGTGCGTACGGAAGGCTTGCTGCGCGGTATCGGCTTGGTGGAGCGTTTTTCGCCGTTGGTTTATCTCGTGGCGCACGGCTCAAGCAGTGCCAACAATCCGCATCACGGGGCGCACGATTGCGGTGCGTGTAGCGGTCGTCCAGGGGCAACCAATGCACGGGTTTTTGCATTCATGGCAAACCACCCAAAAGTGCGGGCGATTTTAAGCAACAATGGTTTGCACATTCCTGAAACGACCCAGTTTCTTGGCGCGATGCACGATACGGCAAGCGATGAAATGGCTTTTTACGATGAGTCCATTCTCTCGCTGGAAAACGCGAAAGCGCACCAACGCAACAAGCAAAGTTTTGAACGCGCATTAGATTTAAATGCCAAAGAACGTTCCCGCCGCTTTGCTTCGATCAATACCAAAGCCAGTTTGCAAAAAGTGCGCAATGCGATTCGCCGCCGCTCCGTCTCTCTATTCGAGCCGCGCCCAGAGTTGGGTCACGGTACAAATGCGCTTTGTTTTGTCGGTCATCGCAGCCTCACCAAAGGTTTGTTTTTAGACCGGCGGGCGTTTATGAATTCGTATGATTATCGGACGGATTTGGACGGCAAGTTATTATTGAATGTAATGAAACCATTACCACCCGTTTGTGGCGGTATCAATTTGGAATACTATTTTTCCAGAGTGGATAATCAAAAATTGGGTGCGGGGACAAAGTTGCCACATAATGTCATGGGTTTGATTGGTGTGTCGAATAGCAGCGACGGTGACTTGCGTCCAGGATTACCTTTACAAATGATTGAAGTACACGACCCGGTGCGCCTGATGATTTTGGTAGAACATTACCCAGAGGTCGTCTTAAAAACCATTCAGATTCTACCAGAATTGTATGCGTGGTTTACCAAAGGCTGGGTGCATCTCACCGCGATTCATCCTGATACGAATGCGTTTTATTATTTTAAAAACGGCGAGTTCGTTCATTATTTACCGATAAAAGACGAAGTAGAAATGACGCAAAGCATTCACGATTTGATAGAATCAGCTAAAGAAATGGATTCTAATTACATCGTGGACGCCACGCAGGAGAATTTGCCGGTTCATCTTGTCAAGTGAAAGGAGACTGGTGAAAGGTAAGATGTGCTTGTTTAGGCTTTGAATTGTCGTCAGAGCTTTCTTTTTAGTATTATTAAAAAATTAAACATGGAACATTTATTGCAATATTTTATCCTGCCTCCTTTAGTGGGTTTTATCGCAGCGTCGCTGGTGCCTGCGCGGAAAGAGACAGCATTGTTTGGTGCGGCGGCGGCGGCTATTGGCTTGCACTTGGTGGGCGGTTTGCTGTTCACGATTTTTTGGATGACGCAAGGAATGCCCAATACTTTTGTAGAAGGTTTCACTTTGTATAAAACCAATAATTCGGATTTTTCGCTCAGTTTTTATTTTGACCGCATTACCGCTATTTATATTTTAGTGGCTTCTGTTATTTTATTTTTAGTCACTATTTTTAGTCGTTATTACTTACATCGAGAGAAAGGTTATAAGCGTTTTTTTACCAATCTACTATTTTTTTATTTGGGTTTGAATTTAGTGCTATTTGCAGGCAATCTCGCTACTTTATTCATCGGTTGGGAAATCATCGGCATTACCTCGTTCTTTTTGATTGCGTTTTACCGCGACCGTTACCTGCCCGTCAAGAATGCGCTCAAAGTAGTGTCGCTTTACCGCGTGGCGGATATCGCGTTGCTGCTCGGCATTTGGCTGTGTCACCATTATTTTGGTAAGAATATCAGTTTTTTAGAACTCGCTGATTTACAGGCACATCATGCGGCGATTATTGAGAAACCTTCTTTTCGACTCTTGATTCCGAGCATTTTTTTAATCGCCGCTTTGGTCAAATCAGCACAATTTCCGTTCTCCTCGTGGCTGCCGCGTGCGATGGAAGGTCCGACTACGTCGAGCGCCATTTTCTACGGTTCTTTGTCGGTACACATAGGCGTTTTTCTGCTGCTGCGCATTTATCCGTTGTGGGAAGGCAGCGTCGTTTTTAGAATCCTCATCGGAGCGATTGGCTTGACGACGAGTGTGGTGGCGACGCTGATTGCGCGGGTACAATCTTCCGTAAAAACGCAAATTGCTTATTCGTCCATCGCACAAATCGGTATCATGTTTGTAGAAGTAGCCATGGGTTTGCACACCTTAGCTTTACTTCATTTTGTTGGGAATGCTTTTTTGCGAACCTATCAATTGCTGGTATCTCCGTCAGTATTGAGTTATTTAATCCACGACCAGTTTTTTAATTTTATTCCGCCGCAACATGATACGGGCAACTCATTTTGGAGTAAAGTGAAACGCTCGGTTTTCATCCTCTCTATTAAAGAATGGAACTTAGATACCCTGATGTATCGCTTGCTGTGGCAGCCGCTGAAAAAAATCGGACATCAACTCTCGTTTGTCACGCCGCTCGGCATCGCCGTTTTGTTTTTGCCAGTGTACGCCGTTGGGTTATATTTTGTGTATCACAAACAAGACGTGCCGTATGCGCTGCTGCGATTTTTGCCGATTGTGATGGCGGTTTTGGGATTGCTTACCATTTTGAAAGCTTTTGTTGAGCGCAAGGAAGCCAGTAAAGCGTGGTTGTTAATTGTTTTAAACCAACTTTTCACCTCGCTATCTATCGGTTTCAATGACCAATTTGATTTTACGCAGATTCATATTTATCTGAGCGGCATACTCGTGTCCGGCGTGATTGGTTATTTGTGTTTAAATAAACTTCGACAATCCAAAAGGGCAGTGGATTTGAATCGTTTTCATGGGCACTCCTATGAGCATCCACGACTGGCGTTTGTTTTTTTGCTGGCAAGTTTGGGTTTGGCGGGTTTTCCAATAACGCCTACTTTTATTGGCGAAGACTTAATTATTGGTCATATCCATGAAAATCAACTCACGCTGACGGCGCTCACAGCATTGAATTTCATTTTGGATGGCTTGACTATTTTCCGCATTTACGCGCGCGTCTTTCTGGGTCCACACGAAAATGGATATCATGAAGTGGCGTATCGGTCGTCGTAAGTGGTTGACCATTTATTATTGACCATTAACCGAACCGTAAGGCACTAATAATCAAATCAATCATCTATTGGGCTGTGACGCTTATTTAGGTCGAGCTACTTATACCATAATAATAAGAATCAGGGGGTATCCGTTTTTCGACAAAATCAGCCTCTTCCATCCTTGATTCACATTGTAATTAACACAATCTATTTTTTAAATGAATAACAAAAGGAAAGTGTTTTTCTGTAAAATTGATTCTTTTTTATAACAAGGAAGTGTTTCGGTATCGTTACATGATTTTTTGTAGCTGCCGCATCATTCCGTGTCTTCGATATATCATTGCATACAGTCAATTTATCGTTATTTACGGTGTACGAGTAAGGAAATGATTTCAAAAAAGCATTTTATGCCTACTGCAAGGTGCAAAGGGACCTTTATACATAATGAACAGAAGCCGTAAAATGAATAAAAGATGGCATAATACTACTTATTGACTACATGACATCATGCGGCGACGACAAAAAATCATAGGGCGACAGCAAAACATCATGCGGCGACGACTCAGAATGGCTTGTACAAGATGTATTAGGCACTGAAAACTGACATATTTTGGAAATTTCAACTGATAGGATACTTGGAAATTATTGTTTATTTCTTCTTGAGTAATTGAGCATATTTAAACCACAGCGTTTATAAAGTTTCACAGAGACTTACTATTTGATAATCAACACTTTGCGGCTTTGTATGAAATTATAATTTAATACTGCTCTGTTACTTAATGTAAAAATGTGTTATGTTTTTGAATATCTGACACGTGTTTAAATCCTTTTATTTCAAAATTATAAATCATGAAAAAAAATATTTTATTCTCTCTATTTTTAATATGTTTTGCTACGTTGGCAGTCGCCCAAAGCCCTCGTAAATATACAGACAATAACAACGCCTGGCTGATGTACTTCGGTACGCATAAATTTGCCAACAACTGGAGCTTGCACCTCGAAGCGCAATGGCGGCGCAATCAATTGTTCAGTGACCCGCAGCAACTTTTGCTCCGCACGGGCATCAATTATCACCTCAATCCACAAGCCACGCTTACGCTCGGCTATTGTTTTGTCGAAACTTATCCCTACGGCGAGTTTGCCGTGAAAACCAGCTTTCCTGAAAATCGTATTTGGGAACAATTGCAATTGAAAAATCAAGTCGGGCGATTTGAATGGATTAGTCGTTTTCGATTGGAACAGCGCTTTTCCAATGTACCGGTTTTGAGAGAAAGTAACTATGAGCCGGGAGCTGCCGTTTACACCAATCGTTTTCGCTTGCTCAACCGATTTTCCATGCCGTTCAAAGGCAAAATAATTGCCGACAAGTCGTTTTACTTATCAGTGTATGATGAATTTATGGTGGATTTTGGAAAGAACGTCGGTACGAATATATTCGACCAAAATCGCGCTTACGCCGCCATCGGCTACAAAATACCAAAAGTTGGACGCTTGGAATTGGGTTACCTAAATCAACTTATTTTTAAAAGTGATGGTATAAAAGTAGAGAATAATCACACTTTGCAAGTGGGGCTGACGTGTACAATTGATATAAAAAAGCCAGCGATGTAAGAATGAATAGCAAGTAGCAGGACGTAAATTTTCCCGCAGATCGCGCAGATCGAATTGCCATCAGGCAATTCTGCGAAATCTGCGGGTAGACTTATCGCAGCGTCCCACTTATTCTAATCTTACCATACGAGTATCATCATTACCATTATCATCATCAAATTAGTCAATTTAAGCGCCCTTCATTTTTTGAATAACCCCATTGAATCTTTTTGACGGGACTGGACATATTCCTTGGCAGCAGCCAATTTTCTGAGTGCTTTTTTATAATCCAAATGAATATCCATTAACGCATCGCCAATCTGCTGACCAGTACTTTGTTCTATCTCAAACAACCAATCATTCAAGCCCACGTCACGCCACATTTGCCCTTTGCGAGTGTCGGTTGGCTGACGCAAATGGATAGCCGGAATGCCCGCCGAAAAAGCAATAATCGGCGAGTGCATCTCAAAACTCACCAGCGCGCGCGACCGTACATACACCGATTCTGCTTCGTCAGGGTTCCAGTAGGTCGCGCGCCACACCACGTTTTTCTTGATTTCTTCGGGTAGGGGGTCCTTTAGCAACTTCCATTTCGTGAATCATTTCGCTGCTTTTACAATGCGTCCCTCTTTGGTTTTATCTACTGTTTTGGGCAACCATTGGGAAGCAAAGACCAAGTCATTTTTGGCAGATTCGTACACTTCCTTGCGGATATTGCATACAAAATCGGCTTTTGATTTTAAATATTTAGCTGGATGGTGCATATTATAATTCAGCTTGCTTTTATATAATTTACCTCATTTCCATTTCTTTGCTTGTTCTTGATAATAATTTTGCATGACAAAAAAAGCTTTTTTCTTTTGCCCTTGTTCGGAGAGCAGCCCTTTTCGGTTCCAGCCATCTTGAAGATGAGGCAGTTGGCGGCGGGGCGACCGAAAATCAGTCAAAATCCAAGGCGTAGTGCCACGCAGGAAAGAGATATTACGAAACATACCAATTTGACGCTGATATACCTGCTCCTGATGCTCTTCGCTCCAAGAGGAAGCGAGGTCTTTGTCGCCGTGATTGCCGTACAAGGCTTCGCTACCGAACTCGCTGACAATCAACGGTTTGCTGTATGGGGTCGTCCAAGGAATCGTAGTTAACTCAGCTCGCCACGGCACATACCAACCAGCATATTCATTACAACCTAACACATCAAGGTACTCGCCGAGCGGGTCGTCAATTGCTATTTCTTTTCCCTGCCAACCTCTTACTTCCAGCGCAGCAGTGAGGAGTCGAGTGTCGTCGAGTTTACGGGCTTCGTCAATCAGGGCTTTTAGAAAATTAGTACGAGGTTCGCTGACAGGCGTTTCATTTGCAACCGACCAAAGCACAACGGAAGCGCGGTTGCGGTCGCGGTTAATCATATCGGTCAACTGCTGTTTGGCTTTGCCGAGCACCACTGGATTCTCAAACTGAACCGTCCAGTACACAGGGATTTCCGACCAAATCATTAAACCCAATTCGTCTGCCACGCGGGTCATGTTTTCGTTGTGCGGATAATGCGCCAAGCGAACGTAATTGCAACCGAGTTCCTTTGCCCAGCCAAGTAACATCCGCGCATCTGCCTCTGAATACGCACGCCCCATGCGCTGCGGCACTTCCTCATGCAAGCAAACACCTCGGAGAAACGTAGATTTTCCATTCAACAAAATATCCTGCCCTTGTACTGTGATGCTGCGGAAACCAATTTTTTCCTCCACTTTGTCGGCTCCAGATTCCACTATTACATTGTATAAATAAGGATTTTCTGGTGTCCAAAGGGTTGGTTTTGCTGGAAAGCTGATTTTGGCGTAGCCGGTAGCATCTGTCGTAATTTTTTGTATGATATTTGCTTGCGGAATCGTGATCGTTACGGGCTGTGCTTGCGTAGCGCCATTCAGTTTCACCCAACCTTCCACTTGATTCGTGCTGTTCTTTTTTAATTGTATAAAATAATCTGCTATAAAAGTAGTAGGCATTTCCAATAAAGTAACATCTCGTGTAATACCGCCAAAATTCCACCAATCTGTATTGAGGGTAGGAATGTAATCAGCGGCGCGTTTGTTATCCGCTTTTACGACCACAAAATTCTTTCCTTCTTGCAGCGAGTCGGTCACTTCAAAATAAAATGGCGTAAAACCACCCTCATGTACGCCCAGTTTTTTACCATTTAAATAAATATACGATTTATAATTGACGGCACCAAAATGTAAGAAATAGCGTTTTCCTACCTTTTTACTAAATGGAAAAGCTTTGTGATACCACACGGTGCCTTCATAATATAATAAGTCTGCTCGCTGTGAGTTCCAGTCGCCCGGCACATTGAGCTGGGCAGCGCCGTCAAAACTATATTCTACAAAATCATCTTTACCGGTAGGTTTCGCCGCTTTGAAAAACCCATTAGGATTTTCAGTGTAACGATAATTATAAAAACCGTTTTCATAAGGGTCAATCAGAATTTGCCATTTACCATTCAAACTCATGCCGCTTCTGCCGGGTACGTTGGTAATGTTTTGAGCAAATCCGACCCTGACAAAAGCGAAGAGCGCAAGAAGAAGGGTATATTTTTTCATAACCATACGATTCATGTAATAAAATTACAACATTATTTCAAGTCTTGTAAAGAAGACAGTAATAATTTTGATAAATGCGGCACATTTTTGAAACGAGCCACATTCTTTTTACACATCCACCGAATCATACACTACTACTTTACTCCACAAATGTGCATAATCTTTTACAAAAGCTAAATGAATCGGGTCTACTTGATAACTGTCTTGGTCCGCTTTATTTTTGAAAACGGTGAGCCAAGAAATCGTGTAGGAGCCATCAATTACGTCTCGACTCGTATCGGCAGGTTTCCCCATGTGCAGGCTGCGGATGGATTTTACTTTGGACAACTTCTCCAATCCTTCCAGTAATTTGGCGCGGTCTTCGGCGCTATCCGCATTTTTTAACCAGAAATAAACGTGGTGAACGAAGATATTCTTCATAGGCTTTTTAACGGCTGTTTTTGTAGAAAAACCAAAAAAACTTGTGACTGCCAGCGTGAATCCGGCGGTATTGAGAAAAGAGCGACGCGATTGGTATGACATAGGTACTTTATTTTTTACGGCTAAATGTACTATATGTCTCTCATTTTTGTCATTTTTCGTTCATAAATATTGACTCGTTTTACGAATTAAAAACATTTTGTCCCTTTTCGTTATTTTATTTTAAATACAATATTTACATGATACAGATAGGATTAGTGCTTTCCGGTGGCGGTTCGCGTGGTGCTTATCAGATGGGCGTGTGGCGAGCAATGCGCGAACTGAATCTGGAGCCGCAATTAAAAGTGGTGACGGGCGCTTCAATTGGCGCGATTAATGGGGCGTTGATAGCACAGCAGGATTGGAAAAAGGCGTGGGATTTGTGGCAAAGCGTACATCCAAGCCAGATTTTTGATGCGGATTTTAATTATAAAAATTTGATGTACGATTGGATGACGCAAGGCGGTATTCGGGTAGATGGATTGAAAAAACTGTTGCGCGAGCATTTGGATGAGGGGGTCATTCGGCAATCGCCTATTGATTTTGGGCTGGTGGTTTATAATAAAACGGCACGCAAAGGAGAGTCGCTTTTTACACAAGAAATTCCGGCGGGTTTGTTGGCAGAATATGTGATTGCCAGCGCGACGTTTCCAGTTTTCCAGCCGCATCAGATTGGAGAAGAGCTATATTTGGATGGTGGTTTGCACAGTATTTTGCCGATAGAAATGGCGTTTGAAAAGCCCCTTGACGTAGTGATTGCAGTAGATGTAGCAGAAGTGTCGCGGTTTTCACCCCAGCAATGGCGCTGGCACAAACAGTATCACGAACAACTGATTTACATTCGACCCTCGAAAATGCTGCCTTCGCCGCTGAGTTTTGCGGACAAAGCACGCAATTTTCAGTTGGAATTGGGTTATAATGATGCGGTGAAGATTTTAAATCAAAATATGGCTTTATTACAAAAAGAAAAAGTAGCATAAGATGATGTCATCACTCCAAGTGATGACATCATTGTACCTTATTTAATATTCTGTTTATCAATTCGATAAAAAATCTTGCTCACAATTTTCCACTCGCCATTGATCTTCAACAAGTTGAAATAATCGTGAAACATGCCTGTGCCGAAATCAATTTCTACTTTCGCTTGAGCTGCCGTTCCATCTATATCATAACTTAAAATTTTTGTTTTACGGTCGCTTTTTTTACCCGCACTTTTACGAGCGCCATCGAGGTACGTCGCAATCGGTATGTCTTTGAATTCGCCTGTTTTATTGTCCACAAATTTCATAGAAGCTGAAGGGTGAAAAGCAGCGATGAGGCGCGTGGTATCGCCATTTGTGCCGCCTTCGAGGTAATTCAACAATGTTTTTTCTACTGCCGCTTTTTCTTCTTTGCTTTGCGCAGAAAGCGTTGTAAAACTTGCAGTCGCAACGAGCAGAATTAATAAAAATCGAGTGAATGATAGCATTGTAATTGAATTTTAGGTTATGAAATATTTTGTTAAATAGACTTGCCTAAAAATAAAAAGTTGCCTCATCACGCCGCATGGCGAGATGAGGCAATTGATATTCTTAAAAATTTATTTCCGAACGATTTAAATAATAACTTAAAATATGGCTCGTAAGTCTATTGCTTCATCCCTTTTTTTACAAC
>CAZJXN010000019.1:40947-46288 GCA_964549655.1 uncultured Saprospiraceae bacterium | reverse complement strand
TTATTAAGTTTCCAATCTCGTGGATACTAAGACCTGACAGATTTTTAGAATCTGTCAGGTCTTAATACATTAGAAAATAAGACTGCTTTTTTTGCTGTAATTGCCATCTGCCATTTCCTTGTTTTCCGCTCCAAGCTGTTTCAACAAAGCGATATGTGAACCGATAGCCTGCGTAAACGTAGGTATTTCCCGGTATGCCAAGCCATGTGCAGCTACGGTTCTTTTCAAATGTGGCGTGAGTCCTTTATAATGAATATGACAAATCGTTGGATATAAATGGTGAATAACGTGTAAATTAATACCGCCTACCAGCCAAATTAATAATTTATTTTTCGGTGCAAAATCGCCGGTCGTTTTTATGATATGTACCACCCAAGAGTCAGTCACTTTTCCATCTTCCACTTCCGGGTAATGTGCTTCCTCCGTGAGGTGTCCGCATTGAAACACAAAAGTGAGAATCTGTCCATTTATAAAATGAAGGATAAAAAATGCTAAAAAGACGACCCCAAATGACAAATCTAGCAATACGATTGGAAGCACAATTGTATAAGTATAATAGAATAATTTGAATAAAACAGTGATTATGAGCGTTTTTGTCGGCATCTTATCCCCTTCTCGCATGCTTTTAATCAGTAATTTCAAATCTTTAAACGTAACATAATTAAAAGTACTTAATCCATAAAAGAAAATACTGTAAATATGCTGGAATCGAAAAGCGCGCTTTAGTTTTTCAAATGGTGTAAAGCGCAAGATGCCGTAACCCTGAATACTCGGGTCAATCGGTGTAATATTTACAAAACTATGATGTTCCTGATTATGTGCTATTTTCCAAAGGTAAGAACTTACGCCAATTAAATCCAATGAATAGGAAAGCAAGTTATTCATTTTTCGGCTGGAAGACAAGGCGCCATGATTGGCATCGTGCGAAATATTAAAAGCGATAAAAAGATGGGTCAATCCATGTAATAAAGCCATTAAACAAAGTAAAGGTCCACTAAACCAGCCAGATATCATGAGTAGATAAAAACCTAACCAACTTCCCAATCCAAAAACAATTTTAAAAACCATTGGGCGGTCAGCAAACTGTTTTTTGTCAATGGATGCGAAATATTCTTTAATCGTTTGATTGAGGGCAATCGTCAAGCCTCGGTCAGCCTTGCTGTAGAGCACGGTCGTATTCTCCATAAATAGTTGCTATAAATTTTTAATTTAAAATGTAATTTCAACAAAAAGCAGGTAGCAGATACATTGTAGAGTTGAGTCTAATTGAGGACAGCTATTGCAGCTGCGCTAAAGCGGAATCTTCCAGACAATTTATAAGAAACCCGAACAACCAAGAAACGGAGATAAAGATAAGAATATTCTACGTAAATATTGGCAAGAACACTATTTTATAGTAAGATAACTGACAATTTTGAATTAAAATTTCAATTCGACCCAACAAAAATAGAATAATTTGGTTATATGAAAATTCAATTTCAATCCCCACAACACCTAATTCCGCCATTTGGTGAGCCATTCAAACAGTCGAGAATTATATTTCCAAACTGTAAAATAAGGCACTTGCGCCGCTCCAAATTGACGACGAATATATTCTACGTTCGGAATCATACTGCCTTCAAAATCAAAAATATTCAAACCTAACTGCTCTTTTGTAAATTTTATTGCTTCCCAAATCAATAGAATACCCGCACCGCTATTGCGCAAATCAGGATTGTCGCCAGCGATATGAAAATAACTCGATTGCTCGTCCCAAATTAAATAAACGGTAGAATGTATAATACCTGCTGCATCCCTTGCAAAAAAAATCTGCCGCGCGTTGTGCAGTTTTAACGCTTCGTCGTGTCTTTTAAATTGCTCTAACGTATATGGAATGCGCAGCCTTTGTCGGTCAAAACTCATTTTGTTTATCTGATAACATAACTCCGCATCCTCACTTAATATTATTATCAAACCTTGCTCTTGTGCTTTTTCGATATAACGGCGACGCTTGCGATTGATTCCATTATATATTTTATTTAAATCATTTAACTCTAATCGGTAAGAATATCGCGTCGTTTGCTGAAAACCTTGCCAGTAAAAGGGAAGCCAATTTGTAATGTTATAATGAAAATTTTGAGTAAACGAATCTATTTTTGGTAATTGTAATATAATTCTTTCTAATAACTCATGTTGCTCGGTCAGCGAAGGAATATCCGCAAAATACGGTCCCATCATTTTTACAAAAGGCGGCATTGTAATATAACGAAATCTATATTTTTTTTTAATAAAATAAGGTAAAACGGCTACAATTCTATCTTTTTCTGTTACAATACACGCATTCCATTCACCTTCCGTACAAACCGCATCCAAATACCAAGGGTAAACGAAAATGGGAAGATTAGCTTTATGTTGTTCGTAAAAAACTTGATATAATGCTTTGCTCATAGATTTTGTGAGTAGTTATTTGTTAATGGTTATTGGGCAATCGCAGCGTTCCAAATAACCAATAACAAATAACAAATAACATATTTATTTTTTCCGCGCCATTAAAATGCCATCCCGTATCGGCAATATCATATTTTCTACTCTTGTATCATTATTTACTTTTTCATTAAACACTCGGATGGCTTGCGTGTCCTCATCCATTTCGTCTGTCACCACTTTGCCGCTCCACAGCACATTATCCGCCAGAATCATGCCGCCAGTCCTCACTTTATCAAACACCAAATCATAAAACTGCGCATACTGCTGCTTTCCCGCATCAATAAAAACGAGGTCAAATTGCAAATCCAATGTCGGAATAATTGCTTCTGCTTTGCCGAGATGTAATACAATTTTATCTTCTAAATTCGCCTTTGTAATATATTTTTTAATAATCGGTTCCAATTCTAAATTCGCTTCTAAAGTATGTAAAATGCCACCGTCTGTCAACCCTTGCGCCATGCAAATTGCAGAATAACCCGTAAAAGTCCCAATTTCCAAAATCACTTGCGGACGTATCATGTGTGTAATAAAACTCAAAAACTGCCCTTGCAAATGCCCGGAAAGCATCTGTGGCGAAAGCGTTTTGAGATTCGTCTCGCGCTCTAATTCGTATAAAATATTGGATTGTGGCGTGGTGTGGGCTTCGCAGTAAATGTTTAATAGTTTGGAAAGTTCCATGATTCACATTTATAACACAGTACACTGATTATTATGATTATTTAAGATTTTTACTGATTTAACCATAATAAATCTTATTTATATTAAAAAATCAGCGTCCTATCCCTAGTACCCACTCGTGCAAGTTATACATTTTTATTACCGAAAGCAAGATAGCAGCTATCAAAATACGGTGCGCCCAGCGAGCGGCGTTGGCATTTTTGGACGCGTAGACTGCCGTGACGTACCCGCCTACCGTCTGCCCGATTGCCATCAAAACGCCTGTCTTCCAATCAATTAGACCTTGCCATTGAAAAATGAGAATTACGATAATCGTGTACAAACTTACGATGGTCACCTTGATAGCGTTACTGTCTACAAGGCTATAACGCGCCGTGAAAACCATGACGACCACGAAGAAAATACCCATGCCCATCTGAATAAAACCGCCGTAAAAACCCAGCGCAAGAAACATCGGAATAATCAGCCAAATGCTCAGTTGTTGCGTTGCGTCAGTTGCGCGTAGCCAACGCTCCGGTTTGAAAAGTACGACGAAAAGCATAAAAACCATCAAAAAGCGAAAAACGCTCAAAAACTGTTCATTGCTCACTTTCACCGCTACAATCGCGCCCACAATCGCGCCGATAGATGTAAAAATAAGAAACGCCCAACTGCGCCGAAAATCAAGCCGACCATGCTGCCAGAAGCCAAATGCGCCTGCCGCACTTTGTGTGAATAAGCCAACGCGATTCGTGCCGTTCGCCAGATTGCCCGGCAAACCAATCATTTCCGTCATAAGCGAGAGCGTGATAACCGAGCCATTGCCCGCCAAAGTGTTGATAGCGCCTGCCAAAAAACTGCCGACAATAGCAATTACATACTGATAAAATTCCATTGCTTGAGGATTATGTGTTAATTATAGTTTACTAATAATCAATAAATTGACTCGAATTATATTCAAATCAAGCGTAGAAGCAAGGATTTTTAAAATCAAGGTAAGAAAGAAGCGCAAATATAAACGCAGTTACGTATTTTCGTACATCAAACGTTCAGAATAAATTTTGGGTTGTCCAGTTTGTAAAATAGATTATAACAGGGCTTGACAAAATTTTGGGTATGTAAAGCGGTTTTATTCTATTTCGATTTTTTCTAATATCTGTATGACCGCCGCTTTTTCATTTTCATACGCAGCCATATCTTCTGATTGAAACATCAAGTATGCTACGATTTTGCCGTCAGCCACTTCCACCGGTACGAATGCCAGTAGCATCGTCTGATATGCCATTTGCACCTGCTTTGCAATATATTTTTCAGTTTTAATAATAGGAGAAGCAATTACCTCCAGCTTCGGTGTATGTAATGTTAGTAATTCCTTTATATCCGGCATGTCAGGAAACTCAGTTAGGTCAAAGAGGTCTTTCAAATGCTCTAAATCAGGCGGCTTCGTGAAATTAGCGGCGATATCTTCTAACGTTTCCTCGGGCGAAAAAGGCTCTGTTGCATCCAATTTCAAAAAAGTAGCCGTCAAATTCACGCTCCTATCCTCATTGTGGAAAGCGTACTCATCGGGGTCCCCTTCTTCGGTTTTCCAAGTGTCGGGAATATGTAATGTAATATTTTCTGCAATTTTAATCGCATTAAAAGATTGACTCATGAAAAAATTATAATGTTATAAAATAGTCTGACACAATTCTATCAAAACGCCATTCGCACTTTTCGGATGAAAAAAGCAGACGAGCTTGTTATCCGCGCCCCGCTTGGGTTCCAGCGTAAGGCATTGAAAACCTTCCTCTATCAAACGTTGCGTTTCGGCATAAATATCGTCCACTTCAAACGCGATATGATGCAATCCTTCGCCGCGTTTTTCTATAAATTTAGCAATCGCGCTTTCTCCAGAAGTGGCTTCCAGTAATTCAATTTTCGTTTCGCCATTTTGAAAAAAAGCCGTTTTGACGTGTTCCAAAGCGACTTCTTCTATTTTGTAATGCGATTTGTTTAATAACTTAGTAAATAGCTCATTACTGGTTGCTAAATCTTTTACTGCAATGCCGATATGTTCTACTCTTAAAATCATAACTTTTATTTAAGATGCCAGATTTATTTAAGATGCCAGATGCCAGATTTATAGATGCCAGATGCATGTAAACCGGGAACGTCAAAAAAGAAATTTGATATCTTGTAACAATCATTAATATAAACCAGCAAACAATCCGCGTCA
>CAZJXN010000019.1:3628-40847 GCA_964549655.1 uncultured Saprospiraceae bacterium | reverse complement strand
GAAATTTGATATCTTGTAACAATCATTAATATAAACCAGCAAACAATCCGCGTCAATCCGCCGAATCCGCGTCATCCGCGTTCCAATTAATGCGGTACGAGATGATAGAAGTGCAGAAAATTGGGAATCAAAAAATAACTTTTGTTACAAAGTATTTATATTTTTCTAAAAATTCTATCCAAACATCTTACAATCAACGCAATTACAATCGGAATTACCGCCACGTTAAAAGATTGCGCAAACCAACCCCAAGTTATTAATACAAATAGTAAAGTCGAAATATAAAAAATAAGTAAGCCACGCCTCGAAATTTCACTTTTTCTAAATACACCAAAAACAAATAACAAATATAATGGGTTCATCCACAGCACATTCCAGTTATCTTTCGTCGCAATATGGTCGGTACCAAACCACATGAACAACAAAAACAACCCTGCAATACCCAATATGGAGAATAAAATCCTATCAAATCTGTTTTTTAATCGCTGATTTTTTGTAAATGTTATAATAACAGTTATTATTAAAATTAAAATTGTCACAAGCATTGGTGTAAATAAAATAGCTGATTTTTTTTCAACAGCGGATGAAACAGGTAATAAAATAGCTGATTGTTGTAATAACGGCTTTCCATCCAATGTAGCTTTCGCTAAATTTTGAGACAAATAATCAGGAATAAACATCTGGTTGCGAAAATCTGCTTTTTTATCCGTTGGAATACCCAAAATCAAGTCCATGCCAAAGTACGTCCACGGGTCGCGCGGCTCCACATACTCCTGCAAAATCTGCCGAAATGTAACCTCTCGCACCGTGTCAATTTGATATTCAATCTTAAATTCTTTTTCAAACACATCCCGAATCACCGTCGCACAATTATCATAAAAAAAATCATACAAGTAAAAACGATTCGCAGGTTCGTAATTCTTCGCTAAAAATTGGACTAATTGTTCTTCCTGTATATTATTTAAATTCAACACTTGTTCCGTTATCCCACGCTGCGTGTATTGATAATATTGAAACAAACGCGGCGTAGCATCTATACTCAACATATATAACAACTTGCCTTGCAGGAACTTACCATAAAAATTGGGCGTATCAAAATCAAACGTACCATAGCTATACAACACATCCTGCCTACTCGCCACATTCTGCACTCGTATCGCGGTATGCCCAAAATACGCGTACACGTCATCGCCCGGCGAGCCAGTTATTAAGCTGATGGTAATATTATTGGAAATAGAATCAACTTGTGCAGTTGAATATTGCCAAAGCAATACAAAAAATGTTACAAAAACGAGTAATCTCATAATCAAATTGTAATATCAAATCTAAATACCAAGTACCAAATACTCAATACTTTTCCAAAATCTTCAAATATCGTAAAAACACGCCCCAAGCCATAATCACACTTATCACAAACCCCACTTTCCCATCCCGAAAACCTTGCTGAAAAATATAATGTTTTATAAACCGAAACAACGGCTTCCAAAATAAATGAAAATATGTGACGCGCGGCGTTTTTGGTGCATAATCTTGCGCTGCCCACTCGCCATACCGCTCCATCTTCGCCAAAAAATGTTTGGAATCTCGGAAAGTATAATGTTCTAATTTCGCTTTCAAACGCCCGACACGCAAGCCTTCCAGCCTAATTTCCTCATGTACTTGCTTCTCCTCGTACCGGCAATTATTTCTAAAAAACCGCACCACCGCATCGCCCTGCCAGCCAGAATATTTAATTTTTTGACCCATAAAAAAACTCTGCCGCCCTATCCAAAACGCATCATAAGGAATCTCTGCTTTCGCCAGCCAAGTTTGAATTTCCAATTTCAATTCCTCCGTCACGCGCTCATCCGCATCCAATAGCAAAATCCACTCATGCGTCGCCTGCGGAATTGCCCAATTTTTTTGATCTGCTGGACCCGTATATTTTCGTTGTAAAACCTTGTCTGTGAACGTCTTCGCAATCGCCACCGTCTTATCCGTACTAAACGAATCCACTACAATAATTTCATCCGCCCAACGTACTGACTCCAGCACGCCGCGAATGTTGTGCGCTTCGTTGAAAGTGGTTATTATGATGGAAAGTGGTTGCAATTTGATATTTGAAAGTTATTTATGGTACACTGATTATTACGATTTTTATGGTTATAACTGATTTTAAAATCATAACTAAACTTAATTATCTTAAAAATCAGCGTACTAACTTATTTTACGGATTTCCATTTGATGACGAATACCTAACGTTGCAAAAAACACATAAATCGCTGTCCCCAACTGCGTTTCCAACGTCTGTTCCACCACAAAAGAAATAATCATCATAACATGAAAACCGCCGATGAGTAAATGTCGTCCGCCATTTTGATACAATAAAGGCTGAAAGGTTACAAAAATAAATAATAACAAGCCGACCAGTCCCGTCGCGGCATAAAACAACACATATTCGCTTTGCGGCATATAAATTTGCTGTAATAATTCGGGGTACTTTTGTTGTAAATAACTTTTCGTTTCTTGTTTTATATCCCCAAAACCCACGCCCAAAACTGGATGCGCATTTCCAATCGCAAACCCCGCCTCAATCGTCGCCAAGCGATACGAATCAGACAAATCCGCCAGCCGCTCGCCTTGCTGAATTTGCTGCAAACTCCACTGCATATACCCCACTTTATTCCACAAGGTCGGTACGAATCGCACAGCGACCGCACTCCCAATCACTAACAACAACGCCAATCCAATACCTAAAAAATATTGTTTGCTTTTTATAATAAAATAAAGAACGAAATATAATAACGCCCCATACAACGACACCAACCCACTCCGCACCGCCAAGATATGAATGTAAACCAACAAAAACGCCGTCGCCGTCAGCATCAGCCATCGTTCCGCCGGAAATTTAAACCGAAACTCTTCCACAAATAACCAATATCCAATCACAATCGAGTATGCCACCAACAAACTAAACCGAATGTGCATCACCGGCGTGTACAACACATGCCCTTGCTTGTACTCCTCCGTAATCCTATCAAAATCAGCTACATACAATCCAATAGAATACGCACAAATTCCCACCATCACCCAAAAAACACCCGCCAAAATCGGATAATAAACCGTTTTATCAAACCTTGGAATCGCTACCACCGCAAACGGCAGCAGCAAAAATGGCAACTTCATCCGCGAGCGATTCACCCACCAATCCACATTTTCCGACCACAACCCACTTATTAAAACAAGAAAAAAAATCGCTGTCAGCCCCACCAACGCTCGATTCTGCACAAATACCCTAAAATGCTTTCCAATCTGATAATTAAAAAAAAGGAAATAAATTGGCAGCCGTTTGCCCTTCCCATCAACGGTAGAAAGTGACAAATTCAACACCGCATTTCCCGCCAGCACCATCATCCCGATACTCATCCACGCATCTGCCGAAAACAACATCCCCACCAGCACCAACATAATGCCAAAAATCCCCCAAGTCTGTTGATTCAAATATCGCTGCACACTTTTTATTTTTTTCCTCTAATATTTTTTTAACCGCAGAGACCGCAAACCCCGATAGCTATTGAATTTCATTAATGTTATTTAATCACTATGTAACCCATGATTTCAAATTTTTTGTATCTGAATTTGAAATACGGAGTGGCGGCTGCCTGGCAAATCCCCCGGAGGGATAGGAGTTGCCTAGCCTTTTTTGGTGACTTTTTGTGGCAATGACAAAAAGTTACAAAACTCAAGTGTAGAAAATGGCAGCCAAAATATATACAAAAACCTTGCTTGGAAACAAAATCAAGCGTTGTGCAAACGTAGGCACTTCTTAATGATTCAATTTACCATACGCCACAAAATTAGAATTTGCCAACGACTCTTTATTATACCGCATCGCCTCCTTCGTCTCCCAATCCACCACTTTCCCGCCTGCTTCTTCGAGTATCAACTGCGCCGGACACGTATCCCATTCATTCGTCAAGCCCATGCGCGGATACACATGCGCCTCGCCCTTAGCCAATAGCAAAAACTTCAACGCACTGCCCTTTTCCAACAAATTTGGCGCCTTCAACCCATCAATAAACGCCTGCGTCTCGGCATTCAAATGCGACCGCGAACACAATACATTCAACCCCGCATCTTCCATTTTAAATTCCGCCGCCTGCAACCGCACCTGCTCCCCCTTGCGCTCCAGATATGCCCCTTCGCCCGCCACTGCCCAATACAACTCATCCGTCACCGGCACATACACCACCCCAATCGTCGGCACTTCCCCCTCCACCAGCGCAATATTCACCGTAAACTCCCCATTATGCTTCAAAAACTCCTTCGTCCCATCCAACGGGTCCACCAGCCAATAGCAATCATAATCTTTACGCACCTCATACGGAATCTCTGCACTCTCCTCTGACACAATCGGAAACCGCTCCTCCAACTGCACCAAGCCACTCGCGATGATGTCATTCGCCGCCTTATCCGCCAGCGTCAGCGGCGTCTGGTCACTTTTCAGTTCCACCGGCATCACATCCACATTTGCATACACACTCAGTATCGCAGCACCCGCGCGGCGCGCAATCAGGGCGACTTCGCCCGCTAATTTGATTTTATCCATTGGTCAAGGCAATATTTTATAATATCTTTGCAAAAGTAGCCCCACAAAAGCGAAGTTCAAAGTTACTTTTGCATTTTACATTTATCATTTTACATTTTGACTTTCTTTTGGGCGTGCCCCTACGGGTCGGGCTATCCGCTCTTACCGCCCTGCGGGACGGTATCGCTGCTATCCCTCACGCGCACACGAAAAAAAAGCCGTATTAAAAAGAAAGGCTGAGTCTTCAAGAAGCCAAATGCAAAAAACCGTCTGAACCATGATTGATTTGATTTCTATGATGAACATGATTGGCACAACGGAGAAAAACTTTGCGCCTTTGCGTCTTTGTGTGCAAAAAATTGCCGGAGATGAAACGCTATGAGGGCTGTATAAAATGCAAAATCCGCGCAAATCCGCCCAATCCGCGTCATCCGCGTTCCAATTAATGGGAGAAGAGCTGTGAGAAGTGTCAAATCACAAAACATAATTCCTCAAAAAACGTAATATCCAGAAACAAGTATCCAGTATCATGAATAAAATCCTCGTCACCGGCGGTTGCGGCTACATCGGCAGCCACACCATCGTAGATTTAATCGAAAACGGCTTTGAAGTTGTCTCCGTAGACAATCTTATCAACTCCGACGAAAGCGCCCTCGACGGCATTCAAGCCATCACCGGCAAGCGCGTCCACAACTATCCCATTGACCTCACCGATCTCGGCGCGACTAAACAAATATTCCACGACCACCCCGACATCACCGGCATCATTCACTTCGCCGCCCTCAAATCCGTCGGCGAATCCGTTGAAAAACCTCTCCTCTACTTTCGCAATAACCTCAACAGCCTCCTCAATCTCCTCGATTGCATGGCACAATTCAATGTCCCAAATATTATTTTCTCCTCCTCCTGCTCCGTATATGGCAACGTCAAACAATTGCCCGTCACCGAAGGCACACCGTGGCAGGAAGCCGAGTCGCCCTACGCCCGCACCAAGCAAATGGGCGAGCACATTATTCTCGACGTGCTGCGCGGTACGCCCACGCTCCAAAGTATTATCTTGCGTTACTTCAACCCCGCCGGTGCACACCCCAGCGCCCTCATTGGCGAGTCGCCCCGCAACGTAGCTAACAACCTCGTACCCGTCATCACCGAAACCGCCATCGGCAAGCGCGCAGAAACCGTCGTTTTTGGGGATGACTATGCCACCCGCGACGGCTCTTGCATCCGCGATTATATCCACGTCATGGACTTGGCGCACGCGCACACCTTAGCTTTGCAATATTCAGCAGCCAAGAAAAACGAATCGCAGGTAGAAGTTTTCAATCTCGGCATTGGCGAAGGCGTGAGCGTGCTGGAAGCCATCCACGCATTTGAAAAATCCACCGGCGAAAAATTGAATTACCGCATCGGACCACGTCGTCCTGGCGATGTCATCGCTATTTATGCCAACTATACCCGTGCCGCTCAACGCCTTGGCTGGCAACCACAGTACAGCATCGAGGAAATTATGCAAAGCGCATGGAATTGGGAGAAGAAAAGAAACCGAAAAATGTAAAATTTTAAATGTAAAACCGCAAAAGTGTGCGATTTTTACATTTTACATTTTGCAGTTTTACATTTTACATTTATGAATAAGCCCTTAGTGGAACTTGCCACTCTCTTTTTAAAACTCGGTGCCACTGCCTTTGGCGGACCCGCCGCCCACATCGCCCTAATGGAGCAAGAAGTAGTGCGGCGGCGCGGCTGGCTCACCCACGAGCATTTCCTCGACCTCATCGGCGCGACCAACCTCATCCCCGGCCCCAATTCTACCGAAATGACCATGCACATCGGCTACGAACGCGCTGGGTGGCGGGGATTGTTTGTCGCAGGCATTTGTTTTATCCTTCCGGCAGCATTGATTACACTGATTTTTGCTTATTTGTATAAAGAATTTGGCAGTATTCCACAGGTCTCACCCTTTTTTATCGGCATCAAAGCAGCGATTATCGCCATCATTTTACAAGCAGTTGTCATCTTTGGAAAGAAAGCCGTCAAAAACAACGTATTAGCAGTCATTGGCATACTTGCATTGGTGGCAGCACTATTGGGAGTCAGCGAAATCATCGCCGTATTGGGCGGAGGAATGTTATCGGTGCTATGGTTTCAGGGGAAGGAACGCTTCCAAAAGCTGCCAATCAATAGCTGGCTCCCCATCCTCCTCTTACAAGCGGGTGTGACCGTCCCTTCTGATTTCACCCTTGGCAAACTCTTTTTCGTTTTCCTCAAAACCGGTGCCTTGCTCTTCGGCAGCGGCTACGTACTCGTTGCCTATCTCGGGGACGAACTCGTCACCAAACTACATTGGCTCACCCAATCGCAACTACTTGATGCTGTCGCCATTGGGCAGTTCACTCCTGGACCTTTATTTACCACCGCCACCTTTATTGGCTACCAATTGCAGGGCATACCCGGCGCAGTAGTAGCAACGATTGGCATTTTCCTACCCTCGTTTGTCTTCGTATGGCTGCTCAATCCGCTCGTACCACGTATGCGCCGAAGCAAAGTCCTCGCCTCCTTCCTCGATGGCGTGAATGTTGCCGCGGTAGCCGTGATGTTAGCCGCTTGTATTCAATTAGGTAGTACCATTGTGCAGGATTGGCGGAGTGTAATCATTGGAGTGGTAAGTTTCTTGCTGGTTTTTTATTACCCAAAACTGAATACGATGTGGATTGTGGTGGGGAGTGCAGTGGCTGGGTGGGGATTGGGTTTATTATAAGTTTGCAAAAAGCAATAAAAATGTTTATTTTAGAGCGTCCATTACACGATGGGCAAAAATAGTTTCCTAGTGCAAAAAATATTAACCGAAAAGCTAAAAATACTGCGCGAATTGTGCCAACAATACGCCGTCAAAACCATGTACGCCTTTGGTTCGGTTTGCACGGACACATTCAATCAAGACAGCGATATTGATTTGCTTATTGTTTTTCAGGATATTAGCATCGAAGCATACACCGATAATTACTTTGAGTTGCATTATAAACTCCAAGAATTATTTCAAAGAGACATTGATTTGCTGACCGAAAACTCCTTATCCAACCCCTTCTTTATCAAACGTATAGAAGAAACAAAGCAATTATTATATGCAGCTTGAAATTCAACGTTACCTATTCGACATTCAGGAATCTATCAGTTCCATCTATGAATACCTGGGGGAAAAACGGGATTTTAATGAATATAAGCAAAATAAGCTACTTCGCCGCGGTGTAGAGCGAGAACTCGAAATCATTGGCGAAGCCACCAGCCGTATTCTCAAGCTCGACCCTGCTATTGCTATCGCTGAAGCCCGCCGCGTTGTAGATTTAAGAAACTGGGTGATACATGGATATGATAAAGTGGACGATGTGATCATCTGGGGTATTATTTCTAAAGACCTGCCAAAGCTGAAAGAACAAGTAGAGACACTCCTATCAGAGTAGCTTCTAATCTCATTATTCCATTGCGCTACCCAAAGCTGAATACCATGTGGATTGTGGTGGGGAGTGCGGTGGCTGGGTGGATTTTTTCTTTGGTATGAGATTTGTAGAAGAGAGGAAAAAGTAGTAATTTTAAAATATATTACACAAGAAGCTATAATTTATATGATAGCTTTTTTTTACCCTTTAAATATTGGCTTATTATGTCTATTGCTCGGTTAGATAATGAAGTTTTTTTCAAAAAGGCTTTTACAGATAGAATTGTCTTCAAGGCTTTCGTAAAAGATATTGTTGGCATTGAAGTAGAACCTGAAAAAATTGAGACCGAAAAGTCGTTTCAACCCAAATTGGGCAATATTAATTTCAAATATGATATTTTTGCTGAAGACGTAAAAAAACGAATCATTATTGAAATTCAAAAAGTAGAATACGACCACAATTTTGATCGCTTTTTACATTATCATTTGCAAGGCATTACCGAGCAACAGCGCACTTCCGATGATTATACCGTTGAGAGAACGGTTTATACCATTGTAGTTGTAACTGCTCCTTATAAGATTAATGAAAAAACAAGAGAAATATATAAAGATGAGGTGCTTATTTCTACTTTAAATCCAAAAAATTTGAAAGGCGTTGAACTTAAAATATTCAATCACGAGCTTATTTTTTTGAATCCTAATTACAAAGGACTTGATACGCCCTCCAACTACCGAGATTGGTTGGATTTAATTTACGAAAGCATTCATAGTCCAGAAAATCCGAACATCAACACCGCAAATGAAGGCATCCGGCGAGCTACAGAAATTATCCAGTACGAGAACATAAGCCCGGAAGAATGGGAACAGTCCAAAATAGAAGTTGGAAAACGTAAAGTAATCAAGTTGGTAGAAGAAGCAGCGGTAGAAAAAGTTGCTAAAAAAGCAATTACAGCAGGCAGTGACAATCAATTTATTGCTCAAATTACAGGTTTGGGTATAGAGCATATAGAGGTTTTGCGAAGTGAATTAGAAAATGAATAAGATACCATTTTAGCCACCATCTTTATACTATAATCCGCCAACTAATAACTCTAAATCGTCAACTTATTAGTATAAACTGCCAACTTATTTTAATAAACCACCGACTTATTTTAATTAGTTGGTAGATAATTAAAATAAACCGGCAGATAATTTTAATTATTCGCTAACTTATTTTAATTAATTGACGACTTACACTAATTATTTGCCTGCTTACACTTATAAATCGGCAACTTACACTAATCAGGTGGCAGTTTACACAAAAAAAGGCAGCGCGATTTGAAATCACGCTGCCTTTTGATGGATACATTAGCCGATTTACGCCTTTGTAGTTGCTTTTTTCACTGGCATAGAATCATCTACATCAAAGCTCCATTCGCCCAAGCGTTTGGGATTGGTGCGAAACAGTGCTTTGAGCAGCGCAGCAGTGGAGCGTACCAGATCACTATAACGAGGCATGTATTTGTCTCGTTCGCGATAGGCTTCTTCCATTTTACGGCGGTAGCCTTCGGCTTCATCGTGCTTGGCTTGTGCATACATGATTTCGGGACCCAGTGTATCCCAAGGGTTGCCTTCCATATTGTGGAGAGGAGAAGCGGGTCCGTCATTCATGTGTTTCTGATAGATTTTTTGTGCGAGATCCAAAATGTCTTTGGCACTGATGGGCAGTTTGATACGCCCGGAGGTTCTTCTTGACATTGGTGTAACTGTTTTTGTAAAAAATGAATTAATTATGTGCTGTAAAAATAAACTTTTTTTTATATATTCCAAATGATGCTTATCTTTTCCGAAAGTTACCCATTAGAGTAGATTGAAGCGGCAGTTATCCCGGAAAAGATTCAATAAGATTGTGCTTATTTGCTCGTTGATCTGTTCTACCAAAAAATACAGTTATAAAAACCATGAAGGCATTACTGCAGCAACTACAACAGCGCAATTTTCAGGACTTGAAAGGCAGTGCGCTGACGATAAAGTTACCCATTGCATTGGATTTGCTCAATGAGGTGATTCGCGTAGTTATCAAGGATGTGGACGTATTGCAAGTAGTGAAAATCACAGATATAAACAATGGGCAAGTAACAATAGATGTGCGAACTAGCATTTTTACCTTTAAAGAGCGCATCATTACGGGGCGCATCATTCGGGAAATAGATGTAGTAAAACCAGCTATTCAAATAGAAATTACCGACGGCTTAGGGTTTGCAGGTCGAAAGTTGGTCGGCATGGCATTACCAGACGGGATGGAATTGGAAAACAAGGTGTTACGTATTTCGTTACGCCATTTTTTATTTGATACGCCACAAAGTCAAGCGTTGTTACAATTTTTAAAAGTCGGAGAATTAGAGACGCGGGCACATGACTTTTTGCTACGACTCTATTTAGAACATTAACACTTAAATTATTTAAATATGCAGGCAATTATCAATCGCATTTTAGCCAACAAACTGGCGGATTTTAAAGGGTTGAATATAGAAGGTACCATCGCAGTAAGCGAGGAATTGCTCAATATGGCACTTACCGATTTTTTAAACCCGAAGACGACCGAAATACCAATAGAAACCCCAACTAACACCGCTACTTCTTTTGACGCACAAGAGTTGTTGAAAAGTGTAAATATAGAGCAAACTCGTATTGAATTGCAACCGCAGAAAATGAATATTCATATTAAGATTACAAAGTGATTAAATCTCAACTCATGCTTTTTGTCAGAAAAATACTTCTTTTTGGATGCTGCATTTTTCTTTTTAATACCCTTGTAGCACAAGATACGACTGCGCTGAAAGCCGCGCTATTGGGACGTTGGGAAGTAATTCGTTATACAGAACAAGGCGTATCGGTGAATAAGAAACAAAATGCGTTGTCACAGGCGCAAGCGGTTTATAATCATATCTCCAATCAGCGCGCATTGACTTATTATAACTATGACGACGACGCTGGTAACCGGCGTACCCGAGCGTACGAGCGTTGGCTAGAACGCGATAGCACACAGGAAACCAATCGTATCACGGAGGCGATAGCCATGCCTTATTTTGCGGTGTTTTTTGCAGATAGTACCTTGTCTGTTTATAATAAAGAGGCAACTACCAATCATATTTTCTTTCCTGAATCCCGACATTTTACATTTTCTCCTACTACGATGAGCCTTGACATTACTTATTCGGGCGGTACAGGTATAGAATGGCAGGCGCAAATTATAGTGCTTACGCGAGAACGAATGCTTTTATATTTGCCAGAGCAAGCGGAGATAGTGGAATTGGTGAAGACGGAATTTTCGCTGCCATAGCAAGGTGATATCTTTTGCAAAAAGGTATTATCTTGCTATGAAAAAATCCAATGCAATTAATTTACACCAGTTGTCTCTTATTTCTTTCCACTTTTTTGTTGTCGCAAAAGCTTTATTTTCAGCAAGAAGTCAATTATAAAATTGCGGTCACGCTCCATGATACGTCTCATACTTTGATAGGTGATATCGCAATAGAATATAAAAATAACGCGCCCAACCGACTTGACTTTATTTACCTCCACTTGTGGGCAAATGCCTACCAAAATCAAAATACCGCTTTCGCACGGCAGCAATTGCGCGTGGGAAGCACCGAATTTTATTTTGCAAAGGACGCAGACTTGGGTGGTTTTTCTAATTTGAACTTTACGATAGATGGACAGCAAGCCATTTTAGAATTACAAAAAGACAATCCTGATATAGCAATCCTTCGCTTACCAAAGCCTTTGGAAAGCGGACAAACGATAACGATTCAAAGCCCTTTTACGTTGAAAATTCCGGCTTCGTTCTCCCGTTTAGGACACGTGGAAAAATCCTATCAAATGACGCAATGGTTCCCAAAACCCGCAGTCTACGACAATAAAGGCTGGCATCCCATGCCTTGCTTGGATATGGGCGAATTCTACTCAGAATTTGGCAATTTTGATGTAACGATTACATTACCAAACAATTATGTAGTAGCCGCAACGGGCGTTTTACAAACGGAAAGGGAAAAGGAATTTTTAAAAGAGCAAGTAGAAAAAACGACGGCTCAATTAGCTAACTTATCCAACAATTCAGTTTCTGCGGTGCAAGAGCCTTTCCCTGCTTCTAGTTCTACTCTAAAAACCATTCATTATACAGCAGAAAACGTCCATGATTTTGCTTGGTTTGCCGATAAACGATTTCAAGTACAAAAGAGCGAAGTGACGTTGAATTCAGGCAAAACAGTAGACACTTGGGTCTTCTTTACCCAATTTGAGCAACAGCTCTGGAAGGATGCAGTAAGTTATGTAAACCGCTCTGCAAAATTTTATTCGGACCTCGTGGGCGAGTACGCGTACCCACAAGCGACGGCGGTACAAAGTGCGCTGAGTGCGGGCGGCGGTATGGAATATCCAATGATTACAGTGATTGGCGCGTCTAACACAGCAAAAGATTTAGACATAGTTATCACGCATGAGGTGGGACACAATTGGTTTTATGGGGTATTAGCAAGCAATGAACGTGACCACGCTTGGATGGATGAGGGAATCAATTCTTACTATGAAAAACGCTATACCGAACAATATTATGGTAAAGTAGATGATTTAATCTCGTTACCAAATTTCATTCGGAAAGGTTCGGAAATGAGCCTTAATGAGTTGACTTACCTCTGGCAGGCGCGGCGCAATCTCGACCAAGCTCCGGAAACAACTTCGGATGATTTTACCCCACTTAATTATTTCTTGAATGCCTATGAAAAACCAGCAGTTGCATTACAATATTTAGAAGCTTACCTTGGTAAACCGGCATTTGACGAGGCGATGCAGGCTTATTTTCAACAATGGCAATTCAAACATCCGCAACCAACCGATTTTAGGAAGACATTAGAAAGTAATACCAATAAAAATTTGACGTGGCTATTTAATGGATTATTGTATTCTAACTTAAAACAGGATTATGCCATTACAAATTTAGCAAAAGCGGAAAATTATAAAGTAACCATTACAAATAAAGGTGATATCGCCGGGCCCTTTACACTTTCGGGTTCAAAAAATGGAAAAATAGTGCAAAGTCAATGGTACGAAGGCTTTGAGGGCGAACAATCAGTGGATTTTCCTGAAGGTGATTATGACGAAATAGTAATAGATGCCGAACGTATTACATTGGATGTCAATCGTAAAAACAATCATATCAAAACAGCAGGCGTTTTTCGCAAAATAGAACCCTTGAAACTCAGCTTTATATCCGCACCCGAGAATGATAAACAAACGCATCTCTTCTGGTCGCCGGTTTTTGCCTGGAACAACTATGATAAGTTCATGTTAGGCTTGGGATTCCACAACTACGGCTTTCCATTTAAAAAATTTCAATTTTTGGCTGCCCCACTCTATTCGTTTGCCACAAAAGACATAATCGGAGTGGCGGATTTACAATGGCATTTGTATCCAAAAACGACTGCTTTACAGCGCGTTACGCTTGGTTTGAGCGGGCGTATGTTTCACTTTGACCGCAATTTCCAGGATGGGTATTATTTGAAATATGCACGGCTTGTGCCTTCCATTAACTTTGAATTAGGTAAAAAACAGGCAAGTAATTTTTATCAAAATATTCAATGGCGCACCATTTGGTTAAATACCCAATTTAGTCAAAGAGATGATGAAGGGAAATATGTAGGCACTAATTGGGACGAAAATTTTATACATGAATTAAATTATTTGGGTGAAAATCGTAGAAAACTAAATCCATTTAGTTTGAATGTAATACTGGAACAACAATCTTATAATGATATTCGTGGTAAGCAAAACTACCTCAAAGCATCGCTGGAATGGAAAAGTAGTTTTACTTACGCGGAAGATAAGAATTTCGATGTACGCATTTTCGGGGGTGCATTTTTGGACAATACGCGGCGCAAAGCCGGAAACGTTGCATTAGGTGCGTTCAATCTTACCTCTCAAGGGCTAAATGACTATCGGTTTGACGATTATTATTTTGGCAGAAGGGAGACGGAAGGCATTCGGTCACAGCAAGTTACGATACGAGAAGGCGGTATGAAAAATGTAATAGGCAGTGGTTTTAGTCTCGGCAGAAGTAATAATTATATTGTGGCACTTAATTTTAAAACAGATTTGCCGATGCGCTTACCTTTGAATCTACCGCTCAAACCTTACTTTGATATTGGTTATTTTGACAATGCACAACCCACTGGCGAAGAGGATACCATCAAAGATCAGCTATTATGGAGCGGCGGTATTATGCTGGAAGCTATAGATGATGTATTCGCTATTTACTTTCCATTGATTAATTCTAAAAATATTCAAGACCGATATAAAGAGCGTGGCAATTATCAAACTCGCATTACGTTTACTATTAATTTGCGAAAGCTGAATCCGGTTCGGTTGTTGGAAAGATTGGAATTTTGAAATTATAAAATGAAACAATTATTTATTTGAATGAATAGTTTTCGGTTGTGCTTCTAACTTTAACTCTTCTTTTGCAAAAAAGAAAAATTGTTTCAAAAACTTACCGAATCCCATTGCAAACATCATATCAGCGAAGGTTCGGAGTTCATTTCGGATGCCGTACCACAGGCTCCATTTCACAGTTTTGTGCGTGTTGGTGGCAGATTGCGGCATCCAATATACTTTTTTGTCCTCTTCGTACATATAATTATTAATCGCTGCTTCGAGTTGCCAGCCTCTTATTTCTTCTTCAAACACGCGCTCCAAGTCGCTTTTGCGTAAAATGCGCTCGCCGGTAAAAAGGGTGTCTGCGCGATTCCATTTCACAAAAAAATATGCATTTACCCGACGTAATAACAGCATATCAATATCACTATGATTTTGTAATGCTTGAATCGCTTCTTCTATTTCTTGATATTGTAAATTTTGTAAATCCGCATCTAATAGTAGAATAAAATCCCCGGTAGCTCGCTTAAGACCTTGATGAACCGCACCGGATTTGCCCAAATTTTGGGGAAGGCGCAGGAGTTGGATCGTAGGAAAACGCTGCTTGATTTCAGCAGATTGGTCTTCTACGGAAGCATCGTCTACGCAGATAATTTGAGTGATGTTGCGTGTTTTTATAACTTCTTGTAGGACTTGGTAAAGGCGCGCTCCTTCATTATAAAAAGGAATAATGCAAGTAACTTGCGGCTTGGTATTCATAATTATAGTTTGGTTTGTTTGGGAACAAAAGGCTTAAAAGTCATATAGAACGCGTGGAGGGAAGCAAAGTTGGCATTACAAACCTATAAGTTTTTTAGAAAATAAGTTTATAAATATCATAGTGCTTAAGTAACAAGCATATTTAACTTATAATTTTCACGCAAAGCCGCAAAGAAACAAAGTTCTGACAGTCAAATAGTTAAGTCCTTTACAAACTCCGCGCCTCTGCGGTTTAAACTTGCTCGACCACTTAATCTTGTAAATTTTAATTTATAATTCGTACAATTCAATCGGCAAATCATCGGGATCCGCGAAAAACGTGAATTTTTTTTGCGTGTATTCATCTATGCGAATCGGTTCTACTATGATATTTTTCTGTTGTAATAATTGTACTGCCGCTTCTATATTTTCTACTTGAAACGCCAAATGCCGCAGCCCGCTTGCTTCTGGTCGGCTTGGTCGCGCCGGTGGATTTGGAAATGAAAATAATTCTATCACATATTGTCCACTCAATGCTAAATCTAATTTATAAGATTGTCGCTCTGCCCGATACACTTCTTGCAAAATTGTCAAGCCCAATATTTCCGTATAAAATGCTTTTGACCGCTCATAATTCGAACAAATAATGGCAATGTGGTGAATGGATTGTAGAATAGGATTCATGTTATTTAATTATTCATTACTCAAAAAGGTTCATCTTGTTGCATTCTATCTAAGCGATTTACCCGCGCTTTAATCGCGCCTGTAGTCCGGTCAAAATAATGGGCTAACTCTTTGATGGACGTACCTTTGAGGTATAAGTTCATCAGTTCTTCGTCGGCATCGTTCGTCCAAGCGCGATACGTGGCGTAGTCCTTTTGTTTAGTTGGCTCTTTTGAATAGGTTTGATGAGCTGAAAAACTGGAATCATTCCAATTGGAAGTATCATATTGTGTTGATTTTGAGCTACTTTGGGGTTGTACAATATTGATTTTAGAATGCGGAGCCAATGCTCTGGGCAGATTGAGCAGGTTCTTCGTGCGCGTAGCGGCTACGTAAAGCAAATTGATTTCTTCTGCGAGTTTTTGAGGGTCGAGTTCACCGTTTTTAGCTTCATTCACTCGTTTTATAATATCGAGTTCTTTTATAAAATCATTTTCCAGTGTGACTTCATCATATTCCATGCCTTTGCAGCGGTGTACGGTGGAAAATATCATATCGGCTTGCTCCTTTTGATTATCCGCTACGTGGCGTTCTTTTACTTCTTTTATTAAATTAGGTAAATTTTTACCATATTTATTTACAATCTCCAACATACTACCCAACTCTGCATCTTCCGTTTTTTCAATGTATTCTTCCAATTCTATAATACTTTTCATGGACTTAATCAATTCATCCCGAATTAAATGCGTTTTTCCATTATATAAATTTAAAACATCGTACAACGAAGCGCCTTCATCTGCATACGTATAAGAATTGATATTTCCTTCAAAATAAACGCTGCCAATTTCCTTTTTTTCTATTAATAACTCAATGGCTTTTACCAGCAAAAAAAGATTGGTGCGAGCGAGTGTAGCTCTGGTTTGCACGGTGTTATGTTTGCCTGCTCCAACAATTGGAACGGACTTATAAGGCAAAAAATGCTTTTTCCAGTCAAGAATCCGCATTGCCAGCAGTGCTATTTCTGGGTCGAATCGAAAACTCGTACTCAATTGATAATCAGGAAAATCTACGCGTTCCAAAGAGTTGACCGCATAGCGCCAACCGTAAATTTGTTGATGCGTATCGCCTACGATGACCTTCGTTGTTTTTTGTTGCATAAACACGTCGAGCATAGCGGAAGAAGCATCTTGTCCTTCATCAAATAAAATATAATCATAATGTAATTTCGGATTCGATAATTGAAACTTTTTTAAATAAAAATCATGAGTGATATCAATTTCTCGATTTTCCATTTTAGCAAGCAGCACGCGTGTGAATTGCAAAATACTTTCATAAAAATGGGTGACAAACGCTTTGGCTTTTGCATCGGTAATCGTATCTAAATAGTTCAATTCCTGCACTTTACGAGCCGCACTATTGCAAAAATAAGCAGCAAATTTATTCACATGATTCGCTATGATGTAAGCAGCGTGTTTATCTTGATATCCGCTCAAACCCAATATTTCTTTGAGTTGATAAGTTTTATAACCCGGCGTTATTTTATAATTTTTTCCTTTTACGGCATGATGAAACGCTAAAGAATGCGCGGTTTCTACTTGTACATTGGTCAGTCCGGCTGCTTGAAAGCGGCGGTCAGCTTCCAATTTCACCGATTTATTAAACGCTAAATACAGCAAGCGTTTGTCGCGTGGCTTCGCTTTGGCGTATTCTAAAATAGTGGTCGTCTTGCCAGAACCCGCTACGGCGTTGATTTTGATGTCGCCGATGGTGGCGATAATTTGTTGTTGCTCGTCCGTCAGTTGCATACTGCACAAAATTTAAATATCATAAAAATGCGGCACATTTTTGGAATGCGCCACATTTAGTTATGACGCTCATTGCAACAAAAAGTATTGAAAAAAGCTTATGGACAAGCCACTTTTGTGTAGGTTTCTGTGTATTGTGCGAAATTAGGGTCTTTCATTTTTAAATTGCCATCCATTTTTTCGTCTACGAGTTCTCCTGTTTTGCGCATGAGTTGCTCGCCTTCCGTTTTAAACATTACCTCTTCTGTTTGATTACTACCTTCTATTACATACGTCCAAACAGCACTGATTTCATTGCCATTTCGCGTACCTTTCAGGGTTCCTCTGCCGCTATCTTTTTCAAATGGAATCCAATTCATATCGCCGATGATGTCATTTCCATTTACTACGAGTTTCACTGTTGTTACATCCTGACCCACGCGATATTCATAGCAATACGTACCATCCATAAGTTCGGCTGCAACAGGAGGTGGTGGAGGTGGCACTTCGTTTACAGTAGTGTCTGCCGATTTTGGCTGATTTTGACAGGCATTCAAACATAAAAAAAGACCGAGTGTAAATAAGGATAAGATGTTTTTCATAAATTTTATTTAGTTGTGATGTAAATAGAATATAAAATAAGTTTTTTTAATGTATTTTTTGCATGGAAAAATATAATGAGCGTAAAAATCCGCCTTATCCGCGTCATCCGCGTTCCAATTAATGTAACACGGGCTGCAAAAAGTGCAAGAAGGCTTATATAAACAAATTTATTATATAATGTAGTTAATTAATTTCATTTTTAATTTTAATAATAACTGGTTTAAATCCCGATTATTTTTGACAATAAACAAGCGTTCGCTGGGAAAATTTGATTCCTTTATACTTTTAAAAACTGCTGGACGCGTCTTTTTATTATAATTTAAAATCCATTTGTAAAATATCCAATCCCAGCGTTCCGGGCAGCCTTCGGTTATGTCGGGTCGTTTTGCGAAGCCCAATTTATTACTTAGAATCCGTTTTGTAACGCCTAATATGCAGCGCCAAGTAGGAAAATCAAAAAAAACAATCGTATCAGCACGAGCTATGCGCTGGCGTAAGGTGCCGCCATAATTGCCATCCATAATCCAGCGTTCTTTTGCAACTAATTGATTGACAGTTATTTGCCATTCCTCTTTAGATGTTTCTATCCAGTCTGGCTGCCAGTATAATTTGTCTAAATAAATTAACTCATGTGTTGGAAAAATTTGATGCAGCCGACGGGAAAAGGTGGATTTACCCGCACCGCTACAACCGATAAGGAGTATTCTTTCCATATCTATTACAATCGAATTCGACTTCAATACTCAAATTTATACTTTTTTATCACAATGCTATGCAACCGTCAAAATGCTTTTTGCAGTTGAACATCTCTGCGTGAAAATACGATTTATAAAAGTGTATTGAATCATTTAAACCAAAAATTGAATCATTATGGGTGATGTAAAGCATTATCAAAATTCGGCGGAAGCCATTAAAAAAATTAGAGAAATCGCAGAGTCTACTAATATTGGAATGTTGTGTACTAATCTGACCGAAATGCCAATTTCTACCTGCCCAATGGCAACTCAAAAAGTAGAAGACGATGGGGAAATCTGGTTCTTGAGTGGCAAAGATAGCAGTCATAACAGGGATATTAAGAAGGACGAGCGCGTACAGTTGATTTATGCAAATCCAGGCAGTTCTTCATTTTTATCATTATATGGCACGGCTGAAGTTTCGCACGACCGCCAAAAAATAGATGAAATGTGGACGAATTTGGCAAAAGTGTGGTTTCCAGAGGGCAAAGAGGACCCGAATCTGTCGCTTATTTGCGTCAAACCTGAGGAAGGTTATTACTGGGACACGAAAACCAATAAAATGATCGCTTTCTTGCAAATGGCAGTTTCCGTGGTGACCGGTAAAATGGCAGATGGCGGCATAGAAGGCAAGCTTAAGCCTTGATTTGTAAGATTTTAGGATTATCTTGATACAGCGTTTAGTAAGATTTAAAATATAACTGTTAAAATGTAAAGTCAGGGTACGCCTGCTTATAAATTAACGTTTAGAACGATATACAACACGTTATTAGCAGTCGCCTGACCATTTCGGTGGTCGGGCGATTTTTTTTAATTTATTACATTCCCATTACTTCCGCAACTTCACTCTTACTATCTGCATATCATTCGTCACATATAACGTTTTGTCATCATCCGCCAGTGCGCAGTTGGAAGCCGCTTCTTGCAAATGAATTTTACCAATCAATTTACCTTCAGGATTTATAATAGAAATACCGCCCGGTCCGGTGCAGAAGAGATTGCCATTTTTATCCACTTTCATTCCATCCGGTGAGCCTTTTTGGGTAGCCGCTTCTTTGGAGGCATCATAAAAAATACCACCCGAAACGATACTGTCTACGCCCAATTCATAGCGATACCAGTGTGGTTTATCGCCATCCGAATTGGCAACATATAAATATTTATTATCCGGCGAAAGTGCAATGCCATTTGGACGTGTAATGGAATCTATAAGCAATGTTACTCTTCCATCTGGGGCAACTTTATAAACTCCCTGATACGGCGTTTCTTTCGTCGAGTCTTCCATCTGTTTTGGCAAACCGTAAGGTGGGTCTGTGAAATAGAGATTTCCATTTTTATCAAAGCAAGCGTCATTTGGACTATTGAATTTCTTACCGTTGTAATTATTAGCGATGCTTATAAAATTAGGTTTGGGCGCGCTGATCGGAGCATCCATGAGTGCCATACGCCGTTCGCCATGCTGACATAACACAAGGTTTTCTTCATCATCTAATAACAAGCCATTGGAGCCGGGTTCGTTGCTGTATGCGTCCGTACCCATGTAGCCCGAAGGCGTGAGGTACACTTCCGCGCCTTTTTCCGCCGTCCATTTATACACCGTATTCTTCGGCACATCTGAGAAAAGCAACATATTTTGACCAGCTACCCACACCGGACCTTCGCTCCATTCGTGGCCTGTGGCAATGATTTCCACTTTTGCATCCTCGGAAATAATAGCGTCTAATGCCGGATCGTATCGTTCGACAGGAGATTTTTCTTTCATTTCGGGAGTGGAATTATTATTATTACAAGCAATAAAAATAAGAAGTGTAAATAAAGAGAGATATTTCATGTGTAATGGATTTTAGGCGATATGAATTTCAGTATATTATTCAAGTCCTCGTGTCATTCAAAATTTATACCGTTCCCTTCATACAATTCGGCTTGAAATTTATCTTCAAATCGAATTTTAGCATCTTGAGTACTTACTTTAGCCCCTGGAAAACTTTGCCTGAAGGTCAAGGCTATAACAGCAATTATTTTATACCCGGAAAAATCAAGTTTCTCTTTAAATTTTTCGATGGTAATTTCCAACTGTTCTTTTGCCTCCTTCCTTGCTGAACTACGCTGACCAACTTTTACCTTTTTAATATCGGCAAAATAAAACATATCTTGACTGAACGAGGCAATATCGCACTTTCTATGTGTATCTTCTTGAAATATACAACTATCTATAGCCAAAAAATTCAAAGCCTGTTTATTGGGATTCTTAATTTTTAAATGCCCTTCATTTTCATTATAAACAATAAAACATTTTTCTGTACTTGTCCCATCTTCAGAAGAAGGGTCACAAATCTCAAAATATACCGATAATTCTTCAAACAAGCAATTATCATTCATACAGTTTGAAAACTGGGTAACAATTTGTTCTTTCATGGAATTATGCACTGTATATCTCCATAATCTCGTCAAATACGGACATAATATCCTCGGAGGCTTCATCCAGCTCGCTTTCTGATATGACTCCCGTTTCACGATTAAAAATGTTTCTTATTTCGGAGGAAGATAAGTAATATGCGCCAAAATTTATAGGATTAAGCCAATCTGAAGTCCCAATTGTTGAACTGATTTTTTGATCTACTTCGTGGTCTTTAAACTTTTCCGATGTTCTAAATGCAAATAACAGATTATTTGCCGATGTCAAAATATAAGGACTATGAGTTGTTATTATTACTTGATTATATTCATTTGTATTTTGAAATAATACGATTAGTTTGAGCATTTCGTTTTGCGCTGACGGATAAAGGTGTGCCTCCGGTTCTTCAATCACTATAAAAGCAGGCTGCTTTTCCAGTATCAATACAAACAATTGCAAAAGTATCCAAATAGATTCTTGTTGTCCTGATGATGCAAAATCAAGTTTTATTGGTTTTGAAAACTTCTCGGAATGCAATCTTTCTCCATTTGCATCAACCCGATAATCTGCTTTTAGTATATTTTTTAATTTCATCCGAAATTCACGAGCCTTGACATTTTCTGTATTATCTACCAATAACTCAAACTCTTCAATTACTTCATCCAATGTTTTACCAAATAGAACATCCTCCTTTATTTTATCGATTCGCTCGAAAAAATCTCTTACAAAAAATTCAAAATAGGATTTTCTCTCCCGAGTTGATTTCTCGTCATCAATGATGCTATTGGCAACAATTTCATCAATAATCCCAGCATTTTTAAATTCGTCAACCAATCTGCTTTGATGCGATTGTTTTAAAGAAGAAAGTAAACTTCTACCAGCAGGAACGTAATAAAGCTGTTGATGGCTTATATTATTATCATTTCCAAATAACTGATTGATCCGTTTATCAATTTCTACACGCAATTTTCTTATTTCATTGTCTTCCCTTCGTCGAATAATGCTCTCTGCACTGGTCTCACGAGCAACAAAACCATTTCCATTCTTATTTTTCAGATTATTTTGTTGAAGTAAAAATTGATTCCAACTTCCAATTAAATGATAGAATTCAGTGTTAAACCACTGTTGAGCAAATTCAACTATAATAGAACCATTACCATCAGGGCTAATATTAACCCAACTCTCTCTTTTATACTCATATTTCAAATCAAAATCATCATACTTTGTAGAGCCAAAAAATGTATAAAATCTTGCTTTCACTTTTGGTATCAACTTTCTTTGGGTTGCATTTCTTTCATTCATTTGAAGATTAGTTGATAGCTCATGTTCTTCCAAACACTTGAGTACATCTTCTCTCAAAGACTTAAAAAAATAAATCAGTTTACTGATTGTACTTTTACCGCTTGCCTGCTGACCAATAAGAATGAGGACTTTGGGGATCTCCAATTGTTCCAAATTTTCTATGGGTCCAAAATTCTTTATACTTAGTTTATGCATTTATCTCCAAATTTGTTTAAATGTTTTCTATTTCGCAAATTACGCTATAACTTCCAATTTTGCAATACGATCAATTTTCTAATTCCCTAATTCCCACCCACGCCATCAATCCCATCCCCACTTCCAGCGCGCGCTCATCCACATCAAATGTATTCGTATGAATCGGCGAGGTAATCCCTTTTGTAATATTCCCCGTTCCCAACCGATAAAAACAAGCAGGCATTTGTTGCGAATAATAAGCGAAATCCTCTGCCGTCATACGTATGGGAAGTTCGACTACATTTTCTGCGCCGAGAAATTCTTCCGCATACGTGCGCGTACGCTGCGTAAGCGCAGGCTCATTATACAGCACCGGATAACCGACTTTGATGTCAAAATCCACGCTGCCACCCATGCCTTCGGCGATTCCATTAGCAATATTTCTCATGCGTTCGTGGGCTTCCAAGCGCCATTTTTCGTGCATCGTGCGGAAAGTGCCTTCGAGTTTTACTTCGTTGGGAATGATATTCGTCGCGCCGCCAGTGGAGTTTATTTTGCCAAACGTGAGGACGGAAGGAATCGTCGGGTCGCCATACCGACTCACGATTTGCTGCAAAGCGGTAATAATGTGCGCCGTGATAACCACCGGGTCAATGCAATCGTGCGGGAGCGCGCCATGTCCGCCTTTGCCCGTTACCGTCACATAGAGTTCATCGGCGGAAGCCATGTAGCTGCCGGGGCGCATCCCGATTTTGCCCACTTCCAGCGGTGGGTGTACGTGCTGCCCAAAGATGCTCGTGGGTTTCGGATTTTCTAAAACACCTTCTTGAATCATGAGCGAAGCGCCGCCGGGAAAGAGTTCTTCTGCGGGTTGAAAAATCAATTTTATCGTGCCTTCCAGTTCATCTTTAATTGTATTCAAAATTTTGGCGACGCCGAGCAGAGAAGCTGTGTGTACGTCGTGCCCGCAGGCGTGCATAACGCCCTCATTTTGAGATTTATACGCAATGTCATTTTTTTCTAAAATTGGAAGCGCGTCCATGTCGGCGCGGAGAGCGATAACTTTTTGTTGCCAATTTTTACCTTGAATTAAAGCGACCAAGCCGTGTCCGGCGATACCGTTTTGAAAAGGAATGCCAAATTCGGTGAGTTTTTGGGCGATAAATTTTCCCGTTTGTACTTCCTGAAAGGACAACTCTGGATGCTGATGCAAGTGGCGGCGGATTTGTACAATTTCGGCAAAATATTGTTGGGCAAGTGCTTTTATCGTTGCTTTCATGGATTTTTCTTTTATTTTTTTGCTCAAAATGTAAAATTTTCGACCAAAATTTGACCAGTATAAAAAGTGGTACGAATGATTTTGCTAAAAATTTTCTATTACCATTTGAACTTTAGACAGATTATATTTTTAGAATTTTATGTAGCAATAGATAATTCTTAAATGCAAAAATTATAGCAAACCTTCGGTTAACAATTTCATAAACCCTTTTTCATTGCTATTCAAGAAATTGGGTTATACCTTTGCGACAACAAATTACGATTGATACAAATTTCATATTAAACAAAATCTTTCAACCTCAAGTACGAAATCATCATGTTAAAGAAACAATATTTAGCGAGCAGCTCCGTGTGCGAAGTTACTTTTTCGTTGCCAATCGAAGCGGCTCCCGATGCGAAAGAAGTAAAAGTATTGGGCGAATTTAATGCCTGGAGCTGGGAAAATGGCACGGTCATGCAAAAGAATGGCACGGAATATGTCGCGTCGCTCGAATTACCAGTCGGTCGGCAGTATGAATTCCGCTATTTTATTGACAAAGATAATTGGGAAAATGACTGGCAAGCAGATAATTACGCTGCTACGTCATACGGGGTGTTCAACTCTGTAGTAGTAGTAGATACGCCACTTTCCACGTCTTTTACGCCGGAAGAGATTACGGAAAAAGCAGAAGCAGAGGTGGAAGCAGGTGCATCGAGCGAACCAAAACCGAAAGGAAAATCGAAAAAAGGCACGAAGGAAACAGTGCAAGATGACTTGGCAAAAATTGAGGGCATCGGTCCGAAAATCGTCGGGTTACTCAATGAGCGCAGTATTTACACTTTCTCAGATTTGGCGAAAGCAGAATTGAGCGTTTTACAAGATGTGTTGCAGCAGGCGGGCAGTCGTTTCCGTTTGGCAAATCCTGATACTTGGGCGGAGCAGGCGCAGTTGTTGGCAGATGGCAACGTGGCTGGGTTTGACAAATTAGCAAAGGAATTGAAAGGCGGAAAAAGATAAAAGCAGGTGATAGGGTAAAGAGGGGATGGGGTGAAAGTGCTCCGTGTTCACCCTGTAAACCAATAAACCTTTAAACTATTTAATTATGATTACGAAACAATTTATGAAAGCCAAGCCCGTGTGCAAGGCAACTTTTACATTGCCAGTGGACGTAGCACCGGACGCATCTTCTATCCAGATTTTGGGAGAATTCAACAATTGGGACCCAAACATCGGCATCGAAATGAAGAAGCAAAAGAACGGCTTTTTCAAAGCAACGGTTGAATTAGAATCTGGTAAAAATTATGAATTCCGCTACCTTGTGGATGGCAAAATTTGGCTAAACGACCAAGAAGCAGATAAGTATGCGCCGACTACTTTTGGCACGGAAAATTGCGTGATTTGCACGGATAACTAAAATGAGAATGGGAGGATAGGAAGATGGGAAAGGTGTAGTTCCAATCTTCCCATCCTCCTATCCTCCCCTATTTACCAGCTACTCCCGCCGCCGCCGCCAAATCCACCGCCAGAAAAGCCACCACCACCGCCAAAACTACCGCCACTGCTGCCACTCGAAGATTCCACACTGGTAAACGTATTACCGATATTGCGCATGGCATCGCTTAGGCTTTCGGTGAATAAAATGGTAGAAAATGTATGGTTGGTTGGGCTGTGATACCAATTAGGCGGCGGAACCGACAATGCTTCAAACTTTTTTGACCACTTTTCTACATGGTTGAATGCGATGGCATAAGGCAAGGTTTTGTCAAAATAATTGGGGTCTTCTTTTAAAAAGGTCTCCAACCGTGACAATTCTGCATCTTTCACAAATAATTCAAAACCAGCAAGTTGCTTGTAAATTTCTAATCCAAGTGGCGCTTTTTTCGGCATGCGTTTTCCGAAAATGAAACTTAAAATTCCGGTTATAACGAATCCAACGCCCAATTCAATCGTACCAATTTCTCCGCCATTGATATAGCCCAAAAAGAAAATAGGAATGCCTGTGACCGCGAAAATGATACCCAATACTTTCAAAAACGTGCCGCCTCCGCGCGTGCGAGGCATATAGAAAGAGCGGCTCGTGATTTGCTGTTCTAATTGTTTTTTTGCGGTTTGTAAATCAGTGTGAAACTTATACTTTAAACTACTGAGTTTCACTTCTTCGCCTACTTGTTGATTCGACCCGAAAATGCCGTTGAACATGGTTTTTTCATAAGCTGGCGCATCGTCGGACAAGTTTTTTACGAATTTGAAAATATACTCATCTTTTTCCCAAAAAGAGTCGGTGCCTTCTTCGCGCACTGCTATCAGCCCTTTCGCGCCCCAATACGGAATGAGGGAGAGCAAATCGCGGTCGTGTAATTGGTCATCTATCAAAATCCCGGCTTCCGCAGGCGAGAGATTTTCCGGCGGGTAATAATGCGCCATTTTAGTAATCGGCTCGTCGCGTCCCCAGCGATTCCAAATATAATACAATATTATAAAAATTAAAATAGGTAGTAATAAAAAACGATTATTCAACCACAGCAAACGCCATTCATAAAGTTGATTGTTCGTTTTAAAGTAATCCTCCGGCAATGATAATTGAAAAAGGAGGTCTTCATTGGGCTTCAAAAAAGTGGTGCTATCAGTGGCTACTTCAAAAAAACGGTCGAGTTGACGGGTGCTCACGTCTCGGCGATTGGCACTTGCATCTTCAATATACGCTTGAAAATCGGCTCTTGCATTGGCGATTCCTTCTGGCAATTCAATATCTACGCGGCTGTAAAACGTGGGTTCGGAAATGCTATAAAGTGGGGTGTAATCAAAAATTAATTTTCCTTGGGTCGCATTTTCAGATTTGACAAAATTGCCATATAGTTGGTATGTAATTAAAATTTCTTGCTCGGTGCCAGCCGATTGTTGGTCACTTTTTATACAAATAGAATTCGCTTGCAATCTATTACAACGCTCGCCGCCAGTTGCTTCTATATTTGTAATTAAATACTTATACCCGCCGCCGAGCCAGTCACGAAAGCTGGAAGACTGTTGGGACACAAACGGCCGAAAATCGCGTTCAAACTGCGTTCCTTGGGTGACAAAATGCAAAGTGTATCGCTCGCTCACTTCTGATACGCCGTCTTCTCGTACTCGAATACTTACACTTTGATTTTTAATATAAAATTTTGTTGCAAATGCTTCAATCGGAATCGGGGTCGCCGTCAAAAAACCTGCGGGAAAAGCAATGCCTACTGTAAGTCCTTCATTGGCAGCCAAAGATGCACTGGTAGCGCCACTTGCAGAGCGTCGGTCTGCACTGAATTTCAACGTTGCATTTTGCTCTTGTGCGCCATATCTGCCCGTGGCTACAAAAGAATTGGTTTTATAACTTTTAGGCAGCGGCGTGTCCCAAGTAATATTAAAAGTTGCATTTTGAATATCCGTTTCCCATTCCGTTCCAATCACATCCCAATACAATTCACTGTGGTCATTGAAGAAATTAATTGCGTTATAAACTTGATAATGAATCACATAGCGTTGTGCGCCATTGACTTTTTTATCTGCATCGCCAATTTTTATAATACTATAATTGCCTTCCTCGTACGTTTCAAATGTTACACCATCTACTTTTATTTTGGTAATAAAAGTCTGAATTTCATTGCCACTGCTTTGAAAAGGACGGGTAGATTGCGTATTGCCATTGATAGGAAAGCGAAAGGGAATTTTGCGAATAATCCCATGCCGTTCTTCGGTAAAAACCACGTCAATCGTTTCGGTCACTTCCAGCACGGCTTGAGCAGTCACGCGCATCCGCACCTCGTAGTGTTCAATGGAAAAGGCTTCCGCAAAGAGATGAGCAGTTGTCAGGGTTATGGTTAGTAGTAGAATTATTTTTTTCATGAATTTGGGATTCAGAAAATGTGCCGAACTTGAAAGTATGGCACATTTATATTTTCTAATATACCAAAGAAATACGGGTAGATTTAAAATACGCCACACTTTAGAAAGTGCGGCATATTACTAAAACTTCACCTGCACATTTCTCGCTTCCTCCGCATTTTCCAATTCAAAAAATGGACGCTTTTCAAAATTAAAAATACTCGCCACAATCATCGTCGGAAACGTCTCTACTTTGTTATTTAAATCGCGCACCGTAGCTTGATAATATCGGCGAGACAGTTGAATATTATCTTCTACTTCCGCAAGCGAGGCTTGCAATTGTTGAAAATTCTCATTCGCCTTTAATTCGGGATAATTTTCGACGACTGCCATCACCGAACGTAGCGCACTCGAAATCACGCCTTGCGCTTCGGCTTGTCCAGCCACGTCGTTGGTCGGTACTTGAATGGCAGCGTTCCGCGCCTGTACGAGTCGCTCAAAAGTCTCGCGCTCATGCGTGGCGTAGCCTTTTACAGTTTCTACCAAGTTGGGAATCAGGTCGAAGCGACGTTTGAGTTGGATTTGAATGTTGCCCCAGGCTTCATCTACTTTGTTGCGCTGGCGAATCAAGCCGTTGTACATTGCCACGAGCCAAAAGGCGACTAAAACGACTATTGCAATTAAAATGATAAACTCCATAAGAATCGGTTTTTTCGTTTGATGATTTCCAAAAATACAAATCTTGCTGCTTTTTTACGAATAAATCGCCGAAAGTTGCGAAATCATCGGCAAGCGACATGAACACTTCTGCTATTTTTGTACTTTTAAGCGCGTGTTTTAATGTGTTCAAGTACGCGAGTGTTCATGTATTCATGTCTCTCATTACGTACCATTACCTGAACACAAGAACACTTTAACACAAGAACACAATCCAAATTATGTCCAACGTCATCAGCCACACGCTTCTTACCGAATTCGACATTCATTTATTCCGACAAGGGAAGAACTATAAAATCTACCAAAAACTCGGCAGTCACCTGCTGGAAGTAGACGGACAGCAAGGTACGTACTTTGCAGTGTGGGCACCGAGTGCGCGTGCCGTTTCAGTTTTTGGCAGTTTCAATGGTTGGAATAGAAGTTCGCATCCTTTGGCTGCACGTTGGGATAGTTCTGGCATTTGGGAGGGTTTCATTCCGAATGTGCAAAAAGGTGATTTGTACAAATATAATGTAGTGGCACCGAACGGGCAGCATTTGGAAAAGGGCGACCCGTATGCCCTGTTTTGGGAAATTCCGCCGAATACCGCTTCCATCGTTTGGGATTTAAAATATGATTGGAAGGACGAAGCGTGGATGCAAAAAAGAAAAGAAACGGCGGATTTGCAAAAACCGTATTCCGTTTACGAAGTGCATTTGGGGACTTGGAAAAAGCGCAAAGGCGGCATGGAATCCTTGAGCTACCGCGAGATGGCGGATGAAATGGTGGCGTATGTAGTGGAAATGGGCTTCACGCACATTGAGATGATGCCGGTCATGGAACATCCGTATTTTCCGTCGTGGGGATATCAAGTCACGGGATATTTCGCGCCGACGAGTCGCTTTGGTACGCCGCAGGATTTTATGTATTTGGTGGATGCGTTTCATCAAGCTGGAATTGGCGTAATTTTGGATTGGGTGCCGTCGCATTATCCGTCGGATAAACATGGTTTGGCAGATTTTGATGGTACGCATTTGTACGAGCACGCTGACCCGCGCAAGGGCTTTCACCCTGATTGGAAAAGTTATATTTTTAATTACGGTCGCCACGAAGTAAGAAGTTTTTTAATAGCTAATGCGCTGTTTTGGTTGGATTTATATCATACAGATGGCTTGCGCGTAGATGCCGTGGCTTCGATGTTGTACCTTGATTATTCTCGAAAAGAAGGCGAGTGGGAACGAAATATGTATGGTGGCAATGAGAATCTGGAAGCGATTTCTTTTTTGAAAGAGTTTAATGAAACGGTATATCGAGAATTCCCAGATGTGGTGACGATTGCGGAGGAATCTACGTCTTTTACAGGTGTGTCGCGTCCGGTGTACACGGGCGGCTTGGGTTTTGGTCAAAAATGGATGATGGGCTGGATGCACGACACGCTCAATTATTTCAAACAAGACCCGATTAATCGAAAATATCACCATAATCAAATTACATTCAGCATCGTATATGGCTTTACAGAAAACTTTATGTTGCCGCTTTCGCATGATGAAGTGGTGCATGGAAAAGGCTCTTTGATACAACGAATGCCCGGCGATGAGTGGCAGAAATTTGCGAATTTGCGCTTGTTGTTCAGTTATATGTTTACGCATCCCGGCACGAAATTGCTCTTCATGGGCGACGAATTTGGGCAAACCAGTGAATGGAATATTGAGCGCGGCTTGGAATGGTGGCTTACACAGTTCAATTATCATAAAGGATTACAATATTTAGTAAAATCTTTAAATACATTATACAAATCAACTCCAGCACTATACAAAAAGCAATTTTCACCCGAAGGTTTTGAATGGATAGAACTGCACGATGCCCAAAATAGTGTCCTCTCCTACTTGCGCAAAGGGGATGCGGAAGATTCCACCTTATTAATTGTTTGTAATTTTACACCTGTCTTGCGCGAGAATTTCAGCGTCGGCGTTCCTGAGGGCGGCACTTGGGAAGAAGTTTTTAATAGTGATGCGAAAGATTTCGGTGGCAGTGGCTATCATGTAAATGAAAGTTTAGAAGCAGTGAAAAAAGCGCAACACGGGCGTGCGTATTCGTTATCGGTAAAATTGCCGCCGTTAGCCGCGATAGTAGTCCAGCGTTCACGCTGACCCCGTCCCACAGCCTTCAGGCTGGAAAAATGCAAGGAACACAATTTTGCACTAAAAAAATACGCCACACCCAGCCTTCAGGCTGAAAAATAAAATGTGACCTACATGTCAAAAATCCGTCCCAACCCGTAGCAAAAACAAAGCTACATGACAAAGACGTATTACCGACGCAACTTACCACACATCGTACCCAAAGGCGGGATGTTCTTCATTACTGCCCGATTGACCGGTATCCTACCCCCGCACTTGCTGAAAAAATGGCAAGCCGAAAAAGAGGAAGCCCGGCAGGAGGTTTACAAAAAATTGGTCTCTAAAAAAGAAAATACCGGTCCACAAAACTTGGCAATTGCCGAAGAACGCAAACGCCTGCTGACCAACATTCAAAAACGCTATTTTAAACAAATAGATGATTGCCTCGACCAAGCGCAGTACGGACCGCCTTGGTTAAAACACGAAGCAGCTGCACGCACCGTAATGAATAAGTTTCACGAATACGATGAAGTTTATTATAATTTAATCGCCTATTGTATCATGTCTAATCATTTTCATATATTAATTGACACGGCTTGTCAATTGTCGGAACAGATGCTTGATTCAGAATATACACCGCTTTCCAAAATCATGCAATACATTAAAGGTGGTAGTGCTTTTCAAGCCAATCAAGTGTTGGAACGCAAAGGGCGTTTTTGGCAACCCGAAAGCTATGACCATTTGGTGCGAGACGAGATAGAATTTTACCGTATCGTGCGCTATGTTGCGAATAATCCTGTGAAAGCGAAATTGGTGGAGCATTGGAAGGAATGGCAGTTTTCGTATGTGCATGCGGATTGGGTGGGGATATTACCGTAGCTCAGCGTTTACGCTGACCTCGTACCACAACCTTAAGGTTGTGATACGGGGTCAGCCTGAAGGCTGCGCTACTTGCGCACCACTTCCGGCTCGTCCACACTTTTCATCACGTCTATCATCTCCATCAACTCCCGCCGATACCCATTGGCATCCTTCCCCTTCGCGCTTTCTGCCAATTTTTTACAATGCTGATAATTCGCCTCGCCTTTAAATTCACTCTGTCTTAAAATCATGCCAAACTCCGCCACGGCAGCCGACCAACGAAAATCATCACTGGTTTTTTGAGATGGTACGTTATTATCCATCACCGGCTTTTCAATCAATTTACTCCCGTCGCCATCCGGTTTTTTGTAACGCAATTTGATGGTACACAGCTCTTTACCATTCCCAGCAGGTTTTAAATCACCTTTTTGATATTTCAAATCATCCACTTTCGCCAGAAATTCACTTTCCACACCGACGGGAATAATTTCGTACAGCGCCGTCACAGTATGACCTGCGCCGAGTTCCCCCGCATCTTTTTTATCATCGTTGAAATCTTCTTTATTCAAACCCCGATTTTCATAACCAATCAAACGGTAGCCTTGCACTTTCGTCGGATTAAATTCCAATTGCAATTTTACATCTTTGGCAATCGTAAAAATTGTACCGCCAAATTCATTCACCAACACCTTCTTCGCCTCGCTGATGTCGTCAATGTAGGCATGATTGCCATTGCCTTTGTCCGCGAGTTGCTGCATTTTATTATCCTTATAATTGCCCATTCCGTAGCCCAATACTGTTAGAAAAACGCCGCTATTGCGTTCTTTTTCAATGATCCGCACGAGTTCCGCATCGCTGCTCACGCCTACATTAAAATCACCGTCGGTTGCCAAAATCACGCGATTGTTGCCACCTTTGATGAAATTTTCCCACGCTTTTTCATAAGCTAATTTAATACCTGCGCCACCAGCCGTTGAGCCGCCCGCTTGCAAAGCATCAATTGCATCTTTAATTTTGCGCTTATCGGCACCGCTGGTAATTGGCAGAACCAAACCCGCTGCACCCGCATACACGACCATCGTCACTTTATCTTGCGCCCGCAGTTGGTCGGTCAACAATTTCATCGAAGCCTGCACAAGCGGCAAGCGATTCGGCATATCCATACTACCCGACACGTCAATCAGAAATACCAGATTACTTGCCGGTAAATTTTCACTTGAAATATGTTTTCCTTGCATACCCACGTGCAGGAGGCGATGCTTCGGCTGCCACGGACATTCCGATACTTCCGTAATCACTTCAAACGGATGCTCGCCCTTGGGTTGGGGATATTCATAATCAAAATAATTCACCAACTCCTCAATGCGCACGGCATCTTTCGGCGGTTTTTGACCATTTTTAATATAGCGGCGCATATTGCTATACGAAGCCGCATCCACATCAATCGAAAAAGTCGAAAGCGGATTTTGAGTCGTTTCATAAAAACGGTTTTCTACAATGGCATCGTAGTCGTCGGTATTGTACTGGGGTTCCGTTTCGGTTTGAGGTTTGGCGTTGTAAGTTTGAGGCATGATGCCCGGCGAGCGGTATATTTCGGTGGATTGAGCACGGTCGGCTTTTTTCTCGCGTCGGTTGGTTGTTTCTACACCTGCAACTTTTCCTTTCAATAAAGATTCGTCAATCATGTATGAACCATCTATAATTATTAGCCCGGCTTTTAATTCAATTTTCAATTTTTTTCCGACACAAGCTTTAATTTCTCGTGTTTCAAAACCAATATAACTGACAATCAAAGTTACACAGGAGTCTTTCGAATTAACTTTAAATTCACCTTTAACATCCGTAGTAAACTTCTGAGATGTTCCTTTGACTAGCACATCTGCATGGATTAAAACCTCCTGATTTTCATCAACTACAATACCCTGAATTGTATAATCCTTTTTCATTTGCCACGCAAAAAACAGCGCAGCGGCGGCTAAGAGGAAAAGTATTTTTTTCATAATTTTTGATTTTTAGAATTAAGATGCCGGGAAGTTTAGAATTACATAAAATCGAAAAATTTATTTTTCAGGATGCTCAAGACGTGTCAGGTTTTCGAAAACCTGACACGTCCTGAACCGCGCTGAGCGCCTATGAACCTATTGCAAAAACACTCGTTTTCTAAGCATTCACTTCCCTAAAAAATTCCAATATGAAAAGAGATGGCGCTACTTTTAGTTTGTGGCAAGAAAACACACCCGATTATGTTCCTCAGAATCGCTTCGAACCGGAAAATGTGTACGACATTTTAATCGTCGGAGCAGGTATCACGGGCATTACCACGGCTTTGCAATTACAAAAAGCAGGTAAAAAATGTATCATCGCCGAGGCGCACAATCCCGGTTTCGGTACAACGGGCGGCACGACGGCACATTTAAACACGCTGTTGGATGCAACTTATGACCAAATCGAAAGCGATTTTGGCAAAGAAAATGCGAAACTCGTGGCGCAAGCAACTCACGCCGCTATTCAGTTAGTTGCGGATAATGTTCAAACTTATAATATTGACTGCGGATTTTCTTACAAAGACGCGTACCTGTTTTCACAAGAAGCCAAAGAGACAAAAGAATTAGAAAAAATCGTGGAAGCGTCGCAACGCGCGGGTATTGAAGTAGAATATTCTGACACGATTCCCATTCCAGATACCTTTGACAAAGCAGCGCGTTTTCCTCGCAATGCGCAATTTCATCCCATCAAATATATTTTGGCGTTGGCGGCAGAGTTTGAAAAATTAGGCGGCGTGTTGCGCACGAATTGTTTGGTACAAGAATTTGAAAAAGACGATTATTTTATAGTCAATACGACATTGGGACAAATTAGAGCGCATAAAATTGTGTACGCCACGCACCTCCCGCCGGGCGTGAATGTGTACTCATTCAAATGCGCGCCATATCGCAGCTACGTTATGGCGTTTCAACTCGCGGAAGGGCATTATCCAGAGGCACTTGTGTATGACATGAAAGACCCATATCATTATCACCGGACGCAAGAAGTGGATGGAAAACCATACCTCATTGTAGGTGGCTTTGATCACAAAACCGGACACGAGGAACACACGCAGAAAAGTTTTAGGGAATTGGAAGCGTATATTCGGAGTATTTATAAAGTGCATTCGATTGATTATAAATGGTCTTCGCAATATTTTGAACCGATAGATGGCTTACCCTACATTGGCGAAATGACGGGTGGAAAAGATATTTACGTAGCAACGGGTTTTAGTGGAAACGGTATGACGCTGGGCACGGTCTCGGCAATTGTGTTGAGCGAGTTGTTGACGAAAGGCGAAAGTGTGTATGAAAAAGTATTTAGCGCAAGTCGAATCAAGCCGATGGCGAGTTTTACCAATTTTGTGAAAGAACAGGTGGATGTGGTGAGTCAGTTTTTTGGCAAGCGATTCAGAGCCGAAAAATTAGAAGAATTGGCAGACCTCGCGCCGGGCGATGCCGCCGTCGTGACATTTGAAGGCGAAAAAATGGCGTTGTATAAAGATGATATTGGAAATTTACACGCGGTTGACCCCGTTTGTCCGCATGCTAAGTGTTTTGTCGGTTGGAATGATGCGGAAAAAAGTTGGGACTGCCCGTGTCATGGCTCGCGCTTTGATGTGGATGGCAACATCTTGACGGGACCCGCGCGGCATCCTTTGCAGAAGATTGATGTGGAATTATTATTTGTAGAGGAAGCGGAAAAGTAGCCCAGCCTTCAGGCTGAACTCGTACCACAACCTTCAGGTTGTAAGCAGCAAATGAAAAGACTTTTCGCTTGTTTCTTGAGCTCAGGACGTAATAGAACACGGATGTTACAGATGCGACGGATTTTTGAACGGATTTTTTCGCTATCACTTACACGATGCTCTACCACAAAACTTGTTTGCAATGAAAAAATCTGTTTTTATCCGTTGCACCCGCGTAAATCCGTGTCCTCTTGAGCAACAAGGGCTAAGAAACAAGCGAAAATAAGCCGAATAGTCGTATTTTAGCGGGTATGAGTGTACGCACACAGAATGAGCGCATCGTTTTTGGATTGAAAGTCAAGCAGTTGCGACAAGCAAGTGGGTCATCGTTTGCAGATTTGGCGGCGCAGACGGGCATGTCCATTTCGTATTTGAATGAAATTGAGAAAGGCAAAAAGTATCCGAAAGAAGATAAAATACAAGCATTGGCGGCAGCGCTCGGCGTGGAGTATGCGGAGTTGACTTCTATTCATTTAGATAAATCGCTGGCGCCAGTCACAGAGTTATTGCAATCCAATTTTTTGAATGAATTGCCACTCGATTTGTTTGGAATTGAATTGTCAAAAGTGGTAGAAATCATTGCCAATGCGCCGACCCGCGTGGGAGCTTTTATTTCAACTTTGCTGGAAATATCGCGGAATTATCATTTGAAAGAAGAAAATTTCTACTTCGGCGCGTTGCGGAGTTATTTAGAATTGCATAATAATTATTTTGAAGACATTGAAGAAGCGGTCGAGCGTTTTTGTGTAATGTATCAAATTTCGGAGGAACGTCCCTTATCGGCAGATACTTTGAAAAAATTGCTGGAAGAGCGGTTTGGTTATAAAATTATAGAAAATGGGCTGGATGAATATGTCGAACTAAGTAATCTACGCGCGGTATTCGTTCCTAAAAATAAACAGCTATTATTGAGCAGCCGCCTCTCTCCTACCCAAAAAGTTTTCCAATTTGGTAAAGAACTTGGTTTTATGTTGCTCGATTTGCGGGAACGGGCGTTTACCTCGTCGTTGTTGAAGGGGCGCACGTTTGAAGAGGTTTTGAATCACTCGAAAGCAACTTATTTTTCGGTGGCGTTGCTGATTCCGCGCGACCGGTTTGTAGAAGATATTCGACGGTTTTTTCAAAAAAGCACTTGGGACGGCGAGGCGTTTATCGGTATTCTAAAAAAATATGAAGCCACGCCAGAAATGTTTTATCATCGGTTGACGAATGTATTAGCACACTTTTTTGGATTAGATAAATTGTTTTTTCTGCGGTTCGCACATGACCCAATGACCGATTTATTTGAAATTGATAAAGAATTGCACCTCAGCCGCCAGCATCATCCACATGGAAATGGTTTATTGGAACACTATTGTCGGCGTTGGGTTGCTATTTCGTTATTACAGGATTTGAGTCAGATACAACGCGAGGGGAAATTTGTAGAAACCATCGTGCGGGCGCAGCGTTCGCGCTACATTGATACCGAGGATGAATATTTGTGTTTTACAATCGCTCGTCCGTCGTATCCTTCGCCCAATCGAAATGTGAGTGTGACGCTGGGGCTATTGATTACCAAAGAGTTACAAGAAAAAATACAGTTTTTGAACGACCCCGCCATTCAAATTCGAGATGTGAATAAAACGTGCGAGCGCTGTCCATTGACGGATTGTACCGAACGCGCCGCGCCGCCGCTCATCATCGAAAAGCGCGAACAAATGCGACAAATTCAAAATAGATTGAAGGAATTAACGGATTAAAATTGTGTTAATGTGCTAGTGTGTTCCAGTGTTCACGTCTCTCACATGCTTGAACACATGAACACAAAAATTAGCTTTCATTAGATGCCGTTTTATACGAACACAGGAACACGTGAA
>CAZJXN010000019.1:0-3528 GCA_964549655.1 uncultured Saprospiraceae bacterium | reverse complement strand
ACATGAACACAAAATTCATATTACGAAAAATTAGCTTTCATTAGATGCCGTTTTATACGAACACAGGAACACGTGAATACATGAACACAAAATTCATATTATGAAAAACATAACTTGTTTTATCACTACACTGATATTTATAACCTCCACTGCCTTCGCCCAAAAAACGATTACGCTGGAAGACGTGTGGCAAAAAGGGACGTTCAGCGCCAAATCCGCGCCGGGTTTCAACTTTATGAATGACGGTAAACATTACACCTTGCAGGAAGGCAGCAAAATTCAACAATACGACCTCACGACGGGCAATTTAGTAGAAACCATTTTGGACGCTTCCACGCTGGCGAATACCGCCGGTTTTACTGGAGAAATGCAGGGCTATGATTTAAGTGCGGATGAGCAAAAATTGTTACTTTCTTCTGAATTGGAGCCACTGTATCGGCACTCGTTCAAAGGAAAGTTTTTTGTATATGATCGTCAATCTAAGACTTTGAAATCTATTTTTGAAGGTGGAAAAATCAGTCTTGCAATACTCAATCCGCAAGGCACGAAAGTCGCTTTTGTATTTGAAAACAACTTGTATATCAAAGACTTAGCTGCTGATAAAACGACACAAGTCACAATGGATGGTAAAATTAATTCCATCATCAACGGTGGCATGGACTGGGTGTACGAAGAGGAATTTGCGCTCACGCAAGGCTACCAATGGGCACCCGACGGGCAGCGGCTGGCATTTTATCGTTTTGACGAAAGCGCGGTGAAAGAATTTACCTTGCAGATGTATTACAATGAATTATATCCAGAAAATGTGACCTTTAAATATCCGAAAGTAGGCGAAACGAACTCGACAGTAACCGTTCATATTTATGATTTGAATAGTGGAAAAACCATTAAAACAGACGCGAATCCAGAAGCAGACCAGTACATTCCGCGTATTTATTGGACAACCAATCCGAAACAATTGTGCATTCTGCGCATGAATCGTTTACAAAATCAACTCGATATTTTGCTAACCGATGTAGAAACAGGAGCGACGAAAAAAATCTTTACCGAGACGAGCAAATGGTATGTGGACGAAGCGATTTTGGATAACGTCACCTTTTTAAAAGATGGTAAAAATTTCCTGATGACGAGCGAGCGCGATGGCTGGCGGCATGTGTACCTGCACGATATGAGCGGTAAGCAAATTCGACAACTCACCAAAGGAAACTGGGAGGTAAGCACTTTATATGGTGTGGATGAAAAGCGCGGTTTGGTCTATTTCCAATCTACCGAAGAATCACCAATGGAACGGCAGGTGTACACCGTGAATTTGGATGGCAAAAATAAAAAGACGCTGGCAGCTACACTGGGTACGAACAGTGCAAATTTTAGTAGCACGTATGATTATTATGTGTTAACTCATTCTAATATAAACACGCCGCCGACTTACACCGTGTATGACCAAGCTGGAAAACAGGTGCGTGTGGTAGAAGATAATAAAGCATTAAAATCAAAAATATCGGAGTTTCGAGTGACGAATGCGGAGTTTTTCAAATTCAAAACCAGTGAAAATGTGGAGTTGAATGGCTGGATGATAAAGCCGACGGGTTTCAAAGAAAATCGGCGGTATCCGGTGTTGATGTTCGTATACGGCGGTCCGGGAAGCCAAAAAGTGGTAGATGCTTACACCAGCGGCAATTATTGGTGGTTTGAAATGTTGGCGCAGCAGGGTTATGTGGTGGCTTGTGTGGACAATCGCGGTACGGGCGGTCGGGGAGAAGAATTTAAAAAAATGACGTATTTACAACTCGGTAAGTATGAGACAGTTGACCAAATCGAAGCCGCAAAATATCTGGGTACTCTGCCGTTTGTAGACAAGCAACGCATTGGCATTTTTGGTTGGAGTTATGGCGGTTATATGTCTTCATTGTGTCTTTTCAAAGGTGCGGATGTGTTCAATACTGCTATCGCCGTCGCGCCAGTCACGAATTGGAAGTGGTACGACTCGATTTATACCGAGCGCTATATGCAAACCGAAAAAGAAAATGCTGCGGGCTATCAAGACAATTCGCCTGTGAATTTTGCAGACCGACTTAAAGGCGACTATTTACTCGTGCATGGCTTGGGCGACGACAACGTGCATTTCCAACACACGGCAGAAATGGCAAATGCACTCATCAAAGCCAATAAACAGTACGATACTTATTTCTACCCAAATCGCAATCATAGCATTTCCGGTGGCAATACGCGCCTACATTTGTACACGAAAATGACCAATTTTTTGAATGAAAAACTGAAAGGACCGGATGTGGATTTGAATCCGAAAAAGCAGCCGATGCCAGCGGTGAAATTTGAAGATAACCCAAAGCAGTAACCTAGTGAGAAGTAAAAGGTGAAAAGTGAAACGTCCCGCTCGCCTTTCACGTTTCACCATTCACTTTTCACGATTGAAATTTTTTTAACAACTAAATACATCAGTTATGCTTATTACAACAACTGATTACATTCCCGGTAAGGAAATCTTAGAAATTGTGGATATTGTGCGCGGCAGTACGGTGAGTGCGCGGCACATCGGGCGAGATATTATGGCGAGTTTTAGAAAATTTATAGGCGGCGAAATTATTGAATACACGCAACTCATGGCGAGTGCCCGCGAGGAAGCGATTGCTCGGATGATTGCAGACGCAGAGCGGATTGGCGCAGATGCAGTTATTAATGTGCGTTTTGCAACTTCCAATGTAATGGAAAGTGCGGCAGAAATTTTAGCGTATGGAACGGCTGTAAAATTGAAATAAGTTGATTTGCTAATCTGCTGATTTACTAATGTGCTAATAACCACTTGTAAATCAGTCAATTAGTTAAAATAATTATATTGATTATTAAGATAAACTATCTAAGGAAAGATAAGATTGGAACTTTTTGTTCTGTTTTCTCCTTTCCTATTGCACAGTTTAATTGTAGAAAATGGCAGAAAAGAAGGTAAAGAAAGTAGAAGTGGTCAATCGCCGTGCATCACACGAGTTTTTTTTGACAGACCGATACGAGGCGGGCATCATGCTGCGCGGCACAGAAATCAAGTCCATTCGTACGGGCAATGTGAACTTGACAGACGCATTTTGTACGTTTGAAGATGGAGAGATTTATGTGCGTAGTTTATTTATTTCAGAATATGCAAATGGCACTTATTCCAACCATGAGCCGCGTCGTACGCGAAAATTGTTACTTCGTAAAAAAGAATTGAAAAAGCTGGAACGCAAAGTCAAAGAGCGCGGCTTCACGATTGTGCCTTATCGCTTATATTTATCAGAACGCGGGTTTATAAAGTTAGAAATCGCGCTCGCAGAAGGTAAAAAGACATTCGACAAGCGCGAAACGATTAAAGCTAAAGATAATAAACGGGAGTTGGATCGGATTAAGAAGATTAAATTATAATGTGCTGATGTGACAATTTGCCAATTTGCTGATACCTTAATACTTAACGCTGTATAGATTTTTATATCATTACAGTATTTTATAATTAGCATAATTTGTCCTCACTGAGTGGTGGTA
>CAZJXN010000018.1:0-47188 GCA_964549655.1 uncultured Saprospiraceae bacterium | reverse complement strand
CCTATCTTTTTGATCCTTAATGCGTTAAAAACTTTTTAATGCCTCCAATTTAATGTTATGTTTTAGGTCGAAAATTTTATAAATGTAATTATAAATGGCTTTGTGTTAATTTTTGTGCTCCATTAATTATAAAAATTTCTTTTGGACAATGGGGAATATTACCAATAGAGGTTATACGAATATCAAGTGACGAATCGAATTAATTCATCCCGATAGATAAAATATGAGCTGTTTACTTGTGGGTTAAAAAGAAAATAGTAAGCTGATTAGCAGCCAATAGATTTTATGAAGCCTTTAGAGTGGAATGTGTAATTGAATGGATATTAAAAAATACCATTTGTTTGTAACGGCAAATCTAACTGTTCTTTTTGAATTATCGCGTACAATTCGACGAAAACACCGATAATATTTTATTTTTAATGATAAGAGTAGGATTATTTTTACTTGACAACTGCAATCGCTTCTATTTCAATCAAAAACCCATAATGTAAATCTTTCACGGGTACCATCGCACGCGCAGGCTTGTGATCTCCAAAAAAAGAGGTACATACCTTATTTACACCTTCCCAAAGGCTAATGTCTGAAATATAGATGGTGACTTTCGCAATATGATTCAAATCGCTACCGGCAGCTTCTACAATGGCTTTTACGTTTTCGAGCGTTTGCAAGGTTTGTTCTTCAATGCTGCCCAACACTTTTTCCCAATTGGGCTTGATAGGTAGTTGTCCGGCTACAAAGATGAGTCCGTTGGCAATCGTGGCTTGCGCGTAATGCCCGGCGGGTAGGGGCGCGTTGGAGGTTTCAATGATTTGTAGTGCCATGAAAATGTGATATTTAAGAGGTTAAAATATTTTACTTCGCTAATGTTTTTTGCCCAGCTTTCTTTTTGTTTTACTTATTTCTCTACTTCAATGCTCTAATATTTCATTCTTACAAATGTCGTTTATACCGTTCAGTGTATACCGTTTTTTGAAATTTTTTTTAGCTTTACTTATTGATTTTTTTAATCACCCAAATTAAACGTTGGAATATGCATTTTAAACTTAAACACCTATTGCCGCTGCTGTTATTGGCGGTAACAAACACTTTATCCGCGCAACTTGACACGACAAAAGTGAAAGCGGACACGACGAAAACGGAGGAGAAAAAAGACGGCGAAGCACTATCCCTCAAGCCTGGACGGAAAATGAAACTAAAGACTACGGAGGGCACGTGGATGAATTTGGATGTAAGTCCTGACGGTAAAACCATTGCATTCGACCTGATGGGCGATATTTATCTGTTGCCGATGGCGGGTGGAAAAGCGACGCAACTGACCACCGGCATGATGTTCGACACGCACCCCAAATTCAGCCCGGATGGCAAATCTGTTGCGTTCACATCCGACCGCGATGGCTGTGAGAATGCGTGGATTATGGACATCGAATCTAAAGAAACGAAGCAAATTTCAAAAGAAAAAACCGAAAATGTACAGTCTGCCGAGTGGACACCCGACGGGAATTACCTCGTCGTGGCGCGTGGTGTGCGCAACATGAAGCTGTTTATGTATCACAAAGACGGTGGCGGCGGCGCTCAACTCATTAAAAAACCAGATAATCTGAAAACGGTCGAACCGGCGTTTGGCACGGATAGTCGCTATATCTGGTTTTCGCATCGCAATGGCGACTGGAGTTATAATGCGCAACTGCCTCAATATCAATTGGGTGTGTACGACCGTGAGACGGGCGAAGTGAGTTCTAAAACGGCTCGTTACGGCTCGGCTTTCACACCTACACTTTCGCCGGATGGCAAGTGGTTGGTGTATGGCACACGCTACAACACAGAAACTGGTTTGGTAAAACGAGACTTAAAAACAGGCGAAGAAAGTTGGTTGGCGTACCCCGTTCAACGCGATGAGCAGGAAAGTCGCGCGCGTCTTGGCGTTTATCCTGCCATGTCTTTTACGCCTGACAGTAAAGCAGTTATCGCTTATTATGGTGGTAAAATTTATAAAATTCCGGTGGATGGCGGCAAGTCGGTGAATGTTCCTTTTGAAGTGGATGTAGAATTGGATTTCGGACCAGAAGTACGCTTCGATTTTCCGATTTTGGATGATAAAAAGATGATTGTCAATCAAATACGCGACCCGAAAATTTCACCTGATGGCAAGCAAATCACCTTCACGGCACTTGACCATTTATATATTATGGATTATCCGAATGGCACGCCAAAGCGTTTGACGACTTCTACTTACACCGAAGCCATGCCGGTGTGGTCGCCCGACGGAAAGTCCATAGCGTACGCCACTTGGGAAGGAAAAGAGGGTAATATTTACAAAATCAGCGCAACGGGTGGACAGCCGCAAAAAGTAACCAAAACCGGCGGTACCTACTCTGACTTGGCTTGGGATGCGAAAAGTAATCGCATCGTATTTATAGTCGGAGCGGCGCGAGCGTATCAAGAGGCGTACGGTCCGTTTGCTTTTGGAGCGGGAGAGAATCTTGCGTGGGTGGATGCCAATGGCGGCGATGTGAATGTCATTCTACCTGCGAATGGCAGAGGCAATCCCCATTTTGTAAAATCGGATGATCGGATTTATTTATATCATGGGGAGAAAGGTTTGATTTCAATGCGTTGGGATGGTACGGACGAAAAGCAACTCGTAAAAGTGACGGGTATTATGACCTATCCAGCCTTGAATTTTGAGGAATTTTGTATGCTCACGCCCACCGAAACTGAGCCGGAACGCAAGCCGTCCAGCCCAGAATTGATTATGATGGCTCCCGAAGGCGATCAAGCAGTGGCGCAAATTAACAACGATATTTATATTGTAACCATTCCAAAAATAGGTGGAGAAGTGCCTTCCATTTCCGTAGCTGACCCGACCGGCTCGCAATTTCCAGCTAAAAAAATAACGGAGATTGGCGGGCAATTTCCACACTGGACAGCAGACGCAAAGCGCGTCAATTGGTCTATTGGCAATGCTTATTTTTCATACGATTTGGCGGAAGCTAAAGCCTTTGATGAGCAGTTGAAAAAAGAAGCCAAAGCTAAAAAAGAGGCTGGTGGCGAGAAAAAGGAAGAGGAGAAAAAAGATTCGACTAATCAGAAAAAGGAAGATGAGAAGAAATTTAAACCCAATGAAATCCGCGTAAAAGTGGACGTGACGAAAGATATACCCGAAGGCAGCCTCTTGCTCACCGGCGCGCGTATCATCACGATGAATGGCGACGAGATTTTAGCAAAAGGTGATATTTGGATTGAAAATGCACGTATCAAACAAGTGGCGGCTTCCGGCAAAACCAAAGCACCCAAGTCGGTGAAAGTCATGGATATGAGCGGCAAAACCATCGTGCCGGGTTTCGTGGACACCCACGCGCACATGTGGCCCAGTTGGGGATTGCACAAAAATACGGTTTGGATGTACGCTGCGAATCTCGCTTACGGCGTGACGACTACGCGCGACCCGCAAACCGCTACTACTGATGTACTTACGTATGGCGATATGGTAGAAACTGGCGACATTCTGGGGCCGCGTATTTACTCGACCGGACCAGGCGTAGGCTACTGGGCTTATAATTTAAAAAGTCTGGAACACACCAAAAGTGTGTTGAAACAATATTCGGAATATTATAATACGAAGACGATTAAAATGTATATGACCGGCAATCGCCAGCATCGGCAGTGGATTATCGAGGCGGCGAAAGAACAAGGCTTGATGCCGACGACCGAAGGCGCTTTGGATATGAAACTGAATATGACGCAGTTGATTGACGGTTATCCGGGGCACGAGCACGCATTCCCGATTTTCCCGATTTATAATGACGTGGTGCAATTAGTAGCGCAAAGTAAAATGGCGTACACGCCTACATTGCTCGTAGCTTATGGCGGTCCTTGGGCGGAAAATTATTTTTATGCAACGGAAAATGTAGTTGGGGATGCGAAGCTAAATTATTTCACGCCGAAAGCGGAATTGGATGAAAAAGCACGCCGTCGGGCAGCTTGGTTTATGAAAGAAGAGCATATTTTCTCGCGGCACGGTGAGTTTGTAAATAAACTGGTAAAAGCAGGAGGTTTGTCGGGCGTGGGTTCACACGGACAGTTGCAAGGTTTGGGCTATCATTGGGAATTGTGGGCGATTCAATCTGGTGGCTTATCCAATCTTAATGCGCTAAAAGTGGCGACTATTTTAGGTGCAAAGTCAATCGGCGTAAGTAAGGATTTAGGTTCGATTGAGGCTGGAAAGTTAGCAGATTTAGTTATTTTAGATAAAAATCCATTGGACAACATTCGCAATACGAATTCGATTCGATACGTGATGAAAAATGGCAGGTTATACGATGGAAATACCCTCGACGAAGTCTATCCGCGTCAACGCAAAGCGCCAAAATTAAAGGACGACAGCAGCAATCCGGGTACTTTGGGATTACCTGGAATAAGTAAGTAGGCAGTTTTCAGTGCGCAGTAGGCAGTCACCATAACCTATTCGGTTTTCAGGGAAACTGCTTACTGCCAACCGCCTACTGCTTACTCATGGAGTACACGTTTTTCCATTCACAATCACCTTATTCGACCAAAAAACCGCGTACGGGCGGCGTTCGTTTTGCCGAATGTACTGTGCCTGCACCTGTATCGTGTAAGCGCCCGACCAAGGGACGGGTATCCGACGGGTTGGCAATCCCGTATCCCATATTTTAGTGCCGTTGGCGTGCGTACACGTCCAGTTGTACGTCACGTACGTTTTTTCGGGAAGGGTAATCGGCAGTGCAGAAGTCACTTGGATTTGCGCTTGGTTTTCCGTCGCAAAACCCTGACAAATTTCTTCTCCGTTCATGGATTTAATCTGTAGCATTTGTGCAAAAGTTAAAGTGGTGAATAGTGTAAGTGCCAATGTGTTTGTTAAAATCAAAAGCTGTTTTCTCATAAAGCATCGTATGTTTGAAAATAGTGTTGTTTATACGCAAAATGTAGAAAAAGTCACATGAGTAACTTAAACGTTAACAATATTTTAATTATTATAAAAATAACTAATCTTTTACGTATGCGCTCTTAGAAGTTGGTGTTATACCATTTGGGCAATCTATTTTTTTTGGTGTGCCAAACGTCTTTTTGAAGCCGATAAAGAATCTTAAAATGAAGGTTAACAAAGTTAAACTAAAAATTGCATTTTAGCAATAGGTAAAGTATAGCTTTAAAACTTTAATGCGCAATTGTTGAACGTCCGACAGTTTAGAAGATGTCACCTCTATCTTAAGATGACATCTTCTTTTTAAAAATAATTATCAGTTATCTCCGCCCAGAAAACTAAATAACAAACCGGCATTGAAAAATAATTGCTCGGTGCCGCCAATCGTGTATTTAAATTCTGCCATTACATCAATATTATCTGCCACGCCAAATAAGCCGCCGGCTCCAACATTCAAACCAAAATCACTATCGGAGGTCTTATCGCCATTAAACTTTACACTGGATCGTATAAAATTGGCACCTGCCAATCCATAAAAGCTAATGGTAGAAAGCCGCACGAAAGTATAATGCAAATCAACATTAATATCAGAAACATTAATATCATCAATTGTTGCTACTGCCTCTGGAAAATAATAATTGTACGTTGCATTGATTCTAAGCTTGTCGTTTATATCATAAGCGCCGCGTCCAAAAATTGTAAATGCCTCACTATCAAAAGCAAAGCCAACACCTGCACCTAAGCGTAATTGTGCAAAAGCACCAGTACTCAAGGTTGTAAATAAAAGGGCTGTGATTAAAATTTTGAATAATTTCATTGGTTCTGCGTGTTTTGTTATAAAAAAGATTTTTAAAAACTAATTTCTCATACAACGTACTTGCGTGCAATTGGTTGATTGGGAGATGGGTTTATAGGGTAAACACGTAACGAAATCAACCTTTTACCTAATTACCCCTTCACGCCTCTAAAAAATACAACCATCCCACCATGCTTCCTACCGAAAAGATTCTATTTTTGCCTCTTGAATAGAAGGAGATGCCAGATAGCGGGATGCCAGATGCCAGACTGGGAGATGCCGGACGAAACACGCTGTGAGCGATCTGGCATCTATTTATCTGGCATCTGGCATCTTATAATCTGGCATCTCAAAAAAAACGAACCATGATCGGACAACTCAAAGACAGCAATATCAAGCTGAAACGCATTTATATCGAATCGAAACTCCCGGTGGAACTGCATCCATTGCAAGAATTGGCGCACAATATTTGGTGGTCGTGGGACAAAGAAGCCCTCGAACTCGCCTCCGTCGTCAATATCAAAACGTGGGAGCGACTTCATTACAACCCCATCGCCGTACTCGATGAGATCAGTCTCGACGGTGCGCACCAACTCTTGGAAGACCCTGTTTTCATGGAACGGCTTCGCTCTGTACACCAGCGTTTTAATGCGTATATGGCAGAAAAACCTGCGGCGGATAGTCCACGTATTGCCTACTTTTGTATGGAATATGGTTTGCATATTTCTTTACGTTTGTACTCTGGTGGCTTAGGTATATTGGCGGGCGATTATTTGAAAGAAGCCAGCGATATGAATGTGAATTTGGTGGCAGTCGGTTTGCTATATCGCTACGGTTATTTTCAACAAGAGGTTTCCTTGCATGGTGACCAGATTCATAATTATCCACCACAGAAATTCACACAATTGCCCATTCAACCCGTGCGCGACACCGACGGAGATTGGATGAAAATTACAATAGAATTGCAAGGGCGCACCATTTATGCCAAAGTGTGGGAATTGAAAGTCGGGCGTATTTCGCTTTATTTATTGGATACCGATATCATTGAAAATCAATGGGATGACCGCACCTTGACGCATCAATTATATGGTGGAAATAATGAACACCGTTTAAAACAAGAAATCCTTCTCGGCATCGGCGGCATGCGTGCACTCAAGGCACTTGGCGTAGAAGCGGACGTTTTTCATTGCAATGAAGGACACGCGGCGTTCCTGAGTTTGGAACGTTTGAAAGATTATATGCACGACCACAATTTGAGTTACAACGAAGCGCGGGAAGTCGTGCGCGGCTCCTCGTTGTACACCACGCACACGCCCGTTCCGGCTGGGCACGACTACTTTTCGGAAGGTTTGCTGCGCAATTATTTTTATAGTTATATCGCTGACTTGGGCATTTCTTGGGAACAATTTATAGGCTTGGGCAAATTAGATGCCGCCAATTCGCAAGAGTTATTTTCGATGAGCCATCTGGCAATGCGCTTGTCGCAGGGCGTGAATGGTGTGAGTAAGTTGCACGGTGCGGTGTCGCAAAAAATGTTTAACGAATTGTACCCGGGCTACAGCGCGGAAGAATTGTATATCAGTTATGTGACGAATAGCGTCCATTATCCCACTTGGATTGCGAAGGAATGGCATGATTTGTATGTCGAGCAGTTTGGCGGAGCATTTCTAAAAGACCAGTCGAATAAAACCTATTGGCGCAAAATCCACGAAGTACCGGATGCTCAAATCATGGACATTCGGCGCAAGCTAAAAAAACGTTTATTGGATTATGTGAAAACGCGCTTGCAAGCAGATTTGACGCGGCGTGGCGAAAAACCCAGCGCTATTTTTGAAGTGCTTAATCACATCGAAGAAGATGCGCTGGTCATTGGATTTGCACGTCGTTTTGCAACTTATAAACGAGCACATTTACTGTTTACAAACTTAAAACGACTGGCAGAAGTAGCCAATCAGAAAGGTCGTCCGGTTATGTTCCTATTCGCAGGCAAGGCGCATCCGGCAGACCAAGGCGGGCAGGATTTAATCAAATACATCATCAGCGTCTCGCAAAAACCTGATTTCTTGGGCAAAGTTATTTTCATAGAAGATTACAACATGGAAATGGCGAAAACCCTCGTGCAAGGTGTGGATATATGGTTGAATACGCCCATGCGTCCGAAAGAAGCGTCCGGCACCAGTGGTATGAAAGCGGCATTGAATGGCGTGATGAATTTTAGTGTACTCGATGGCTGGTGGGCAGAAGGCTATCGCCCCGACGCGGGTTGGGCATTGCCGTTAGATGATACTTATAAGGATACCAATTTACAAAATGAATTAGATGCAGAAACAATTTATAATATTTTGGAAGAAGATATTATACCTACTTATTATGATTATAATGAAGCTGGCATTTCGCCGCGTTGGGTGAGTTTTGTAAAAAATACCATTGCAGAAGTCGCGCCGGATTTTACGATGAAGCGCATGATGGATGATTATTTTGAGCGTTTTTATAATAAAATCTGTCAAAGTAGTCGCTTATTACAACAATCTAATTTTGCAGCCGCTAAAAGTTTCAATGCTTGGAAAACGCAACTCCTTCAAAAATGGGACACTATCCATGTAGAAGAAATGAATGTGTTTGATACCGACAATTATTCCCTCCCACTCGGCGACCGTTTTAAAACGACGATTAAACTGAACATCGGCGATATTGACGCACAAAATATTGGTTTGGAAGTCATCTTTTTCAGACGGCTCACCGAAGATGAATTGCAACTCAAATTTGCCGAAGCCTTTGTTCTAAAAGATAAAACGAACACCATTGCCACGTTTGAATGCGATGTAGAATTGAATATTTCCGGCGTGTACGAGTATGGCTTCCGACTCTTCCCAAAACATGAATTGCTGCCGCATCGCCAGGATTTTAATCTGGTGAAGTGGCTGTAATGGCCCAACAAGTGGTGGACAATTGTACAAAAGTTGGCGATTAGAAAATCGGAGTAAGTCAGTGCCAAGCAAGCTCGGTTGGTAGCAGCAAGTAGTTTAGCGGCTACAAATTTTTCATCATTATAAAATCCGATTGCGGTTCCTTACCCAATAAAAACGTATGCGTCCCTGTGACAGAAAAACCGTTTTTAGTATAAAATTGAATTGCTTTTGGATTGTGTTCCCACACGCCGAGCCAGAGATATTTAGCATTTGACAGTCGCGCTTCTTGTGCTGCGAGGTGTAGCAAGTCTTCCCCCAAGCCTTTTCCCTGATAGGCTTGCAACACATAAATCCGCTGAATCTCCGTCATCGGTTCGTCCGTCCTATCTGGTGGGCAGCAATTATAATTCAATTTTATATATGCAATTGCAATATCTTTATCAAACATTATAAAATAGGCTTCTGCTCCACTTTGTAATTCCTTATTTAGTTGTGCTTCATTGAATGCTTTTTCGAGGTAAAGATGCAGGTTTTCCTCGGTATTTTGCGCCGCGTAAGCTTGAGTAAACGTGGTGATACCAAGCTGCATGAGCATTGCACAATCGGCGAGCGTTGCTTTTCGGATTTGCATAAGTGGAAGGTCAAGTTAAACTTGAGAAAAGAGCCGCCCATCAGACTCGAACTGACGACCTATTCATTACGAATGAATTGCTCTACCAACTGAGCTAGGGCGGCTTATAAAAAAAGCAGGGCAAATATAGTTGTTTTCCAAACAAAGTCCAAGTGCGTGAAGTTCCGATTGTAAAAAAGGTTAAATCAGAAGTTTGCTTTTTGACTCACTTATGATTTCAAGTTGCTACTCTAATAATAACAATGACTAAAGTCCAAAATATGTTTGCATTTAATCCCCGCCATAAATGGCGGGGCAACTGATAAAATGTTGACAATCAGTTGCCCCGTCCTTTAGCGCGGGGAGTGAAGTACATCCCATTTTTGGCTTTAGCCCGAATTTAAAGTAGTAACTTGAAATCGTAATAGCCTACTTTTTTATCCGTTTTTGAATGCCGATATATTCATCGTCTTCCTGCCCGTCGCCGTCCCAATCGAGCAGGGTGCGTAACTCCGCTTTTTCATTTTGTAATAAAAATTGGTACGTGTAAGTCGCATCGGGAGAAACGAGTAGTAAAGTATCGCCGAAAACATTCCAAATTCCGCGTTCTATACGTATCACACTGTCTGACAAATTTTTATAAGTAGAATAATATTTATTAGTTAGTTCATAAACCGTTTGAATCGGGCGCATTTGCATCTGACTTTCCCACTCGCCTTCTTTTATTTCCATCGTAAAGGTAGAGTCGGTATTTTGAAAAGATTGAATGTTTACTTGAAAAGCGATGGTTTCCCAAGTGCCAGGCAGCGCGGATTTTAAATTATTTCCAGCAATTGAATTTGTATTTTCAGTTGATTTTGAACCTGGTGATTGACAGGCGAACATTACAAAACATAATACCAATCCGAAGTAAAATCTCATATCTTTAGTTTTTCGATGAAACAAACCAAACAAGTTTGGTTACTACAAAAATAAAAAACCACCGCCAGTTTCCCGACAATGGTTTTTAAAACGCTAATTCTTTTTAGCTGACCAAACAAGTTTGGTCATTACAATATCACATAGACTCCACATCGCCCGAACCCGACACTTTCGCACTTACTTTCGGACGACCTTTGTACTTTACATCGCCAGAGCCAGATACATGAACCGTGAGCGCATCGCTGGCATCTACCGTGCAATTGCCAGAGCCAGAGACTTTTATCGTACTGGTTTGTGTTTTCAAGCCATCTGCAAAAAAATCGCCGGAGCCGGAGATGCTGATATTCAACGCATTGGCAGAACCATTTAATTTCACGCCGCCAGAGCCACTTATTTTGCCTTCAATATCTTTGGCTTCTACGTCCAATTTAATGTCGCCGGAGCCGCTGATGCCGGTCATCAGATTGCCCAAGCCCGTAAATTTCGTCTCGCCAATGATGTCGCCCGAACCGCTCACGTACGCTTTGGTCAAGGTTGGAATGGTGATCCAAATTTTGATACCTTCATAATTGCGCACATTTTGGTCAAATTTAATTTTCCAGTTTTTGTCGCTTACGTCCGTTACAAGATTGTCTATAATGTTTTGTTGCGCTTCAATTTTTACACTCTGCGTACTGCCTTGCCGGATGTACACATTACCACTAACTGCCATTTCAAAACCAGTAAAATTGTCCAAATCAAGCGTCTTTGTTACTTTCGGACCTTTGCCTTCAATGCCGTTCCAACCGCCCCAATTTTGAGCTTGTGCAGCAACTGTTAGTAACAGTGCAACATTCAACAACAGCGTTATTTTTCCCAATTTTTTCATCGTTATAATTTTTTTGCGTTAAGAGAATCTTAATATTTAAATGAAATGACAGCAATTGTAAAATAAGGTTGCTTTTAGTTGGAATAAAAATAAAAACAAACGATTAACGAATGTAGTCTGCCGACTAATGTATTCGTGTAGCAACTTTTCGGTTCACCTTCCTGTTGTTTACATCGTCTTAAAAGAGGAAAATGTATGATGATTGGTTCGCTGCGAAAGCCGTGTTTTTGTAAATTTATTTCGTTATCGAATGCGGCAAAAATTATGCCTAAAGTTGTTGCGGAATCGCACGGCAAGCATTCCTTAGCGGGAACGGATGTAGCAGTTGCTTTTTTCGATTCGATTGATAAAGCGACAGATTGGGAAATTACGGCACCCGCTTATGACCTATTTCTACAAAAAGATTATTTGAAAACCCTTGAATTAGCAGTGCCGGAAGGAATGCAGTTTGTGTATTTGGTTTTTTATAAAAAGCGGATACCTATTGGGATTGCATATGGTCAAGTTTTGGATTTCAATTCGACAAAAAATGTTCCTATCGCGCCGCATCATTATTTCAAAAAGTGGTTACTGCGACAATTAAATTTCAAATTTTTGTTCTGTGGCAATTTACTAAGCACGGGCGAACACGCTTTCCATTTCAAAAAAGAAATTTCGACTCAAGAAGTAACGACACTGTTATCGAAGGCATTGCAATTATTTACAACCCAATCCCGTCTACACAATCGTCGTATTGCAGCTACTATTATCAAAGACCTTCCAGAAAATGTGGATGCAGAACTATTTAAGAATCAAGGCTTTGTCCCAATTCACTTTCAACCCAGCATGATTTTTGATTTGAATCCTAACTGGCAGTCGTTTGAAGATTATCTCCATGCAATGAGTTCTAAATATCGCGTGCGGGCGCGACGTGCATTAAAAAAAGCGACTGATTTGAAATGGCGAGAATGGAACGCTGCTGAAATTGAAAAGAATCTTTCAAAAGTGAATGAATTGTATAAAAATATTGCACAAGGCGCAGATTTCAACGCCGTTCATTTACGTCCTCAGCACTTTTTGAATTTTAAAATACAACTCCCACAGCAATTCCGCTTTTTCGCTGTTTTTGAAAAGGAAAATTTGATTGGATTTTATACGACTTTACAAAATGAAGATGAATTAGAAGCGCATTATTTGGGATATGATTTAGAAGCTAACCACCACAATCAATTGTATCTCAATATGTTGTATCGAATGATTCAACAAGGAATTGAAATGAATGTTAAACGAATCGTTTTTGCGCGTACGGCAATGGAAATTAAAAGTTCGGTGGGTGCAGTGGCGCAAGAGTTGGTTTTGTATATGCGTCCTACGGCAGCTTGGTCGAGTCCAATTTGGCGGACACTAATTCATTTTTTCGAACCAAAAATAACGTGGACACCGCGTCATCCCTTTCGGGAGTAGGAGGTGTTATCTTTCCGCCATCCTATCCTCCCATCCTCCCTATTGATATTCCACTTTCTGCAAACACCGCACCACTTGTTGCGGCACTATCGCGTTGCGGCGCGTCAGATAATTGAGTTGATTTTCATTCAACGCCAACGGATGCGGATTGGACAGCGTCACCGAAAAAGCTTCCGGCGATTGCAATTCAAACAATACTTGCTTCGGAAAACGAGAATTTTCATTCGTAAACAACAGGCGATTGCCGATTTGTTTCGTGAGTTGATATTGTATCGTGCGACTTTCTTGTTCCAAATTCAGATTCAAAAAAATTTGTTCGCCCACTTCTTCAATGCGCATTTCTTCTACAAAAAACGTATCGCGACCGTGTACGACATAGCCGCTTCCACTCAAGTTATTATCATGTTTGTCCCATTGCTCGTAAGAAGCCGGTGAGTTCGCGCAGCTTTCCCATACGCCTTGCAGCCAGTCAAAATCAGACAATGTAATCACCCTGCCATTCGGAAAAGTAGGCGGATTGGAAACCGTATTCGTACGCACCGGCAAATATCCTTCCTTCTTTTGATCTGCTAAAATAAATACCAATGCGATCACCGTCACAATTGCCAAAATACCCGCCACTGCTGCGATGTAATAATGCAATGGTTTTTCTTTCCGCGGTCCGTCGAGCCTGCGTTCCAACTGCCGCCACGTGCGCTTAGAAGGCGATTCATTCAGTTTGAACTGATTATCCCGAAATAAATCCAATATATTTTTTTGCTTTCGCATTTTAAATGGTTATGGGGCGATAGAGTGATAGGGTTATGGGGTCACGTATAGATAACCCTATCACCCTATCACCCGTTTTGTACCCGGATAATTCATTTCTTCTAATAATTCTTGCAAACGTTTTTTTGCTAATATAAGTTGCGATTTCGACGTATTGATGCTGATGCCCAGTGTTTCTGCTATCTCCCGATGCTTATAACCTTCTACTGCATATAAATTGAAAACAGTCCGATAACCAACGGGTAACGCATCCAATAAAACTAAAATATCTTGTGCTGCTAATTCATCTATTGCAGTCGGCGTATCGGTTTCTGAATCGGTATTTGGGTCTAATTCGACGGTCAGATTAAAATTATGCTGCTTGCGCAAAAACATGAGTGCTTCATTGACCGTAATGCGCCGCATCCAACCCTCAAAATTACCTTCTGCTTTGAAATTTTCAATATTTGTCAAAATCTTATAAAACGCCTCGCCCAGCACCTCTTCCGCATCCTCCCGATTTCGGATATAACGCTTGCACACCCCAAACAAAAAAGGCGAATAGCGGTCGAAAAAAGACTGCTGTGCGCGGCGTTCGTGGCGTTTGCAAGCGGCTATGAGTTCGAGTTCAGTCATTTATTGAAAATGGAATATTGTAATCTTAGCAATTCTAATACTTTATTCTATAAAAACATAGATGCAAAATAGAATGTTTTTGGTGGGTGCGGGGGTTTAAATTTTAATTATTGATATTATGCACCCGCGTTCCAATTATTGTTTTGAGTGTGTGTAATAGGAGTTAAAAATCTCGGTGAAAGCGTATTTTGTGCGGCTCAAATAAAATTTTTTACGTTTGCCGCTATAGAAGGCATTTAAATTTTGACTCTTTGATAAATTTCCTCTAAAGGCAGCGCAAGTTCAATACTTTTGAAATTAAAAATATTCATTTTATTTAAAATGATGTCGCCTATTATCCATTGATTATCATCATTTCTATAGAAATTTTCTATGCAGTACTTGTCTTGTGAGATTAAAATATATTCTTGTAGGCTTGGCAATGACCGATAATCTTTAAATTTCTGACCTCTATCAACAGACTCTGTTGTGTCCGACAATATTTCTATTATTATATAAGGGTTAGTTATTATATCTTGATTTTCGTCTTCAAAAACACAGTCGCCATTCACGACTACTATATCAGGGTAATAATAATTTCCACTTAAGTTTTTTACTTTTAAATCTGCATGATACACATTAAAGTCTTTGTGTTGAAAAAATATCCAAAGTAGTGCTAATACATTGGAGGACAACTTGTTATGAGGTTCGCTGGCACCCGCCATATTTATTATTTTTCCATTTACCAATTCGCTTTTATGCTCTTGCGATGTTTTACTGCGTTCTTTTTCTAAGTATTTTCCGGCAGTTATGGGTATTTGAGCAGTAATCATGATACAATATTTCTATAAAGATAACCTCATTTTTGGTAAATTTCAAATTAAATCCTCCTTCTGCTTAAATTGGAAAAAATGACTACAAAGAAATTAAATTTCTTATATTTGCGCTTTTAACTTTTTAAAAGATAATGGACTTTAGACCTTAAACGATAGATTGAACTAAAATCATTCTGACATCTAAAGTCTAATATCTACTGTCTAAAATCTAATATCTAAACAAAAATGTTAATCGAAAACAATCGGTACAACTTGAGCGGCGGCGTGGACGCGCTCGAACTCGCGGAGGAGCACGGGCTGCCTCTGTATATTTATGACAGCGCCATCATGGAGCGCCAATACAAACGCATTACCGATGCTTTTGATGTGAAACGGTTGAAGGTCAATTACGCTTGCAAAGCACTCAATAATATCAATGTTTTAAAATTTTTTAAAGAACTCGGTGCTGGTTTGGACACCGTTTCCATTCAAGAAGTTTTAGTCGGTTTGAAAGCAGGATTTAATCCGCAGGATATTATCTACACGCCGAATTGTGTGAGTTTGGAAGAGATTGAAATGGCGGTAGAGCAAGGCGTTCGGATCAATATTGATAACATTTCGATTCTCGAACAATTCGGTCAGGCGTACCCCGACGTGCCCGTTTGTATCCGCATCAATCCGCATATCATGGCGGGCGGCAATGCGAAAACTTCCGTCGGTCATATTGATTCTAAATTTGGTATTTCCATTCATCAAATGCCGCTCGTGCGCCGTTTGGTGGAAGCGACCAACATTCGCGTGGAAGGCATTCACATGCACACGGGTTCGGATATTCTTGACCCGCAAGTGTTTTTGATGGGCGCAGAAATTCTATTAAATATTGCAAAAGACTATAAATATTTGGATTATATTGACTTCGGCAGCGGTTTTAAAGTGCCGTACAAGCCGGACGATATCGAAACAGACATTGAAGAATTAGGCGAAAAAATCTCCGAGCGATTCAACGTTTTTTGTGAAGAATATGGCAGAGATTTAACGCTGATGTTTGAACCGGGCAAATTTCTGGTGAGCGAATCGGGCTATTTTTTAGTAAAAGTGAATGTGATTAAGCAGACGACTTCGACCGTTTTCGCAGGTGTGGATTCTGGTTTGAATCACTTGATTCGTCCCATGTTTTATAATTCCTATCATAAAATTACAAATATTTCCAATCCGAACGGCAAATCCCGTTTTTACACGGTCGTTGGTTACATTTGTGAAACGGATACCTTTGGGGTAAATCGGCAGATTAATGAAATTAAGGAAGGCGACGTTCTGTGTTTCCACAATGCCGGTGCGTACTGTTTTACTATGTCTTCCAATTATAATTCCCGTTTTCGTCCGGCAGAAGTGTTGGTTCATAATGACAAAGCGCATCTCATCCGCCAGCGCGAGACGATGGAGGATATTTTGAGAAATCAAGTGGAAGTGGATATATTTGAACCCGTGGGCAGTGCTGAACCTGTTTGAAATTTTGCTATTTCCGTTTTAAAACTTATTTTTGAAAAAAACACGATTTATGACGACTGCCATTGCCAAACAACGCACGAAAAAAGAAAAAGCCATTCCCGAGTCCCTCATCTATGAGATGGTGGACGGCGAGCCGATTTATTATCGCGGCTATAAAGATGTAATAAACAAAAAGAAAACATTAGAGCAAATTATGGGAAGTAGCGCTTTGCAATCACTTTTGGTGATGTTGATTTTAGATATTTTAAAAGACAAATTAGATAATAATTACTTGCGCTTACCTGCCGAATTGGGTTTAAAATTTGCACACAAAAGCTGGCGCAATCTCGATATTGCTATTTATGACAAGCGAACGGTAGAAGATAAATCCGTTTTCCTAAAAAATAAATACATTGAAATCGTACCCGAAATTGTCATCGAAATTGATACCAAAGCAGAATTCACCGAGTTGCTTGACTTTGATACTTACTTTCAAAAAAAGACCGACCAACTCCTCGAAGCAGGCGTACAGCGCGTTATCTGGATTTTTACGGCTACCAAAAAACACTTAGTCGCTGTGAAAGACCAAAAATGGGAAATGGATAATTGGACAGCAGACATAGCGATGATGGACGGTGTTGAAATAAATATTAATCAATTGTTGGAAGCCTTCTAATCTCTTATCTACCTAATTTTGAAAAATTATCTCTCCAATTTGTGTTCAGGTGTTCGCGTGCGCAAGTATTCCTGTGAAGGCGTATCTTTGCGAATAAAGTGACATGAACACGTTAACACACGAACACAATGGAAACCAGATACAACCCGCAAGAAGTAGAATCGAAATGGTATAAATATTGGCTGGAACGCAATTATTTCCACTCCACGCCCGATGACCGCGAGCCATTTACTGTCGTCATTCCGCCGCCGAATGTGACGGGTTTTCTGCACATGGGGCACATGCTCAACAACACCATTCAAGATATTCTCATCCGAAAAGCGCGTTTGGAAGGCAAAAATGCGTGTTGGGTTCCCGGCACAGACCATGCTTCGATTGCAACAGAGGCAAAAGTAGTAGGCGTGCTGCGCGAAAAAGGCATTAAAAAATCTGATATCACACGTGAGGAATTTATGCAATATGCTTTTGAATGGAAAGATAAATATGGCGGTATTATTTTGGATCAATTGCAAAAATTGGGCGCTTCGTGCGATTGGGAGCGGACGCGGTTCACGATGGAAGAATCCTTGTCGAAAGCAGTGATTCACGTATTTGTAGATTTGTACAAAAAAGGAAAGTTGTATCGCGGCTTGCGCATGACGAATTGGGACCCGGCGGCACAAACGGTTTTGTCAAATGAAGAAGTGATTTACAAAGAAGAACAATCGCAGCTTTTTCATATTCAATATTTTTTAGAAGGCTCTAATTCAGAAGGAATTGTAATTGCAACCCAGCGTCCAGAAACGATTATGGCAGACGTAGCGATTGCAGTGCACCCAGAAGACGAGCGTTTTAAAAGTTGGGTTGGGAAAAAAGTATTGATTCCATTGATTCACAAAGCAATACCCATTATTACAGATACGTATGTAGACCGCGAATTTGGAACGGGTGCTTTGAAAATCACGCCTGCGCACGACCAGAACGATAGTGCAGTTGGCGAACGCCATAACTTACCGGTAGTTGATATTTTAAATGCGGATGGAACTTTGAATGAAAATGCGCAGATTCTGATTGGCGAAGACCGTTTTGTAGCGCGCAAAAAAATTAAAAAACTCCTCGAAGAAGCCGGTAATCTGGTCAAAATTGAAGATTATAAAACGAATATCGGACATTCCGAACGCACAAACGCAGTCGTAGAGCCACGTCTGACTTTACAATGGTTTTTGGATATGAAGGGTTTCGCGCGTACAGCGTTGCAGGCAGTGAAGAATGGCGAAGTCACATTCTACCCAGAAAATATGTGGAATATGTACCATAACTGGCTGAATGAGGACAACGTGCGGGATTGGTGTATTTCGCGGCAATTGTGGTGGGGACAGCGGATTCCGGCTTATTTTTTAGTAGGCAGTAGCCAGTTGGCAGATGGCAGTGAGGAGCAGTTCTTCGTAGCTGAAACGGCAGAAGAGGCATTGCAACAAGCGAAAGAAAAAACGGGCAATTCAAATTTGACTTTGGCAGATTTACAGCAGGATGAGGACGTAGTAGATACGTGGTTTTCGTCGTGGCTGTGGCCCATTTCCGTTTTTGATGGATTTGAAAATCAGGAAGAATTAAAATATTATTATCCGACGAATGTGTTGGTGACGGGTTGGGATATCATGTTTTTTTGGGTGGCGCGCATGATTATGAGTGGTTATGAATGGTCGGAAGCATTATTGGGTAAAGAAATTACAGATATAAAAGGGCGGCAGCCATTCCATGATGTGTATTTCACTGGAATGGTGCGGGATAACAAGCGGCGCAAAATGAGCAAGTCGCTCGGTAATTCGCCAGATGCGTTGAAGTTGATTGAAAATTATGGTGCAGATGGCGTACGTTTTGGTATGATGGCGAGTGCAGCGGCTGGAAATGACATTATTTTTGATGCGCCATTTGACGCAGTAACGAAGCAAACTTTAAATGAAAGTAAACTGTGTGAACAAGGTCGTAATTTTTGTAATAAACTCTGGAATGCCCTGCGTTTGCTGAAAGGTTGGGAAGTTTCAGATGAAATGACAAACGAAAAAACGGCTGCTATCAACGACCTCGCCGGACGTTGGCTGACCCAAAAATGGTCGCAAACGCTGACAGAAATGGAGACGCAGTTTGAAACATATCGCTTGTCAGAAGCAATTATGACTTTGTATAAATTTATTTGGGATGACTTCTGCTCCTGGTATCTCGAAATGATAAAACCCGCTTATGGCGAGCCGATTGACCGCACGACATTAGACCGCACGACCGAGTTATTTAGTAAAATGATGACTTCATTACATCCCTTTATGCCATTTGTAACCGAAGAAATTTGGCAGCAATTATCTGACCGATTGGAAGGCGAAGATTGCATCGTGAGTGAATATCCAAAAGCGGAAGATTTTGATAAAGTATTTATTGAAAATGTAGAACGAGCCAAAGAAATCGTGACCGCCATCCGCGAAGTGCGTAGTAGTAAGGGTTTGAAAATGAAGGATGAACTCAAAGTATTCGCGCAAGACACGCCCAAAGCACAGGAATTATTGGCTGAAAATGGCTTGAAACCGATGCTGGTAAAAATGGCAAATTTGAGCGACTTGAGCTTTACGCAAACGGATATTGCCAATAGCGTTTCTTTTTTGATCGGGACGGAAAAATTTTATGTTGAAATGGAGCAAACCATTAACGTGGAAGAAGAACGCGAAAGATTAAATAAAGATTTAATTCATTATCAAGGTTTTATACAATCGGTGCAAAAGAAACTCAGTAATGAAAAATTTGTAAATGGCGCACCAGCAAATGTAATAGAAATGGAACGGAAGAAGCTCGCCGACAGCGAGGAGAAAATAAAAAGTCTGGAAGAAGCACTCGCACAGTTGAATTAGTAGGCAGTTGGCAGTTGCAACACGTTCCTGCCTACTGCCTACTGCCTACTGCTAACTCTTTATATCTTTCATATTCCACTTGTAATTGCCCTTTATCCACCGGCACCACGCCGAGTTTTTCGCATACTTGACCGCCCGCCAAATTCGACAAAATGGCGATTTCTTCTATACTCAAACCCAATGCTAAACCGAGCGATGCCACACTAATCACCGTATCGCCCGCACCACTCACATCTGCAATCTGGCGTGGATGTGTGCCTACCATGAGGCTTTCATTATTTTTATCAATAAATAAGCCTTTTTCCGATAATGTAATGAGTGTGTAATGATTATTCAGTTTTTCGCGGATGTAATGCGCTGTATTTTTTAAAGAATCTAATTCAGTGGTCACTGAAGTTGCCATCTGGCTGCGAATTTCTTTCAAATTTGGTTTGAAAAGTGTAACATCTTTATACGCCCAAAAATTCTTGAATTTCGGGTCCACCGTCGTTGGAATATTACGTTTAATGGCTTCTACAATGACGGCGTGAATAACTTCTTCTGATAATACCCCTTTATTATAATCTTGTAAAAGAATGACATGGATTTCCTGTTCTTCTAAAATATTTCGTACACATTCAATCAAGTTATTTGACTCTTGTTCGCTTAAGTCATGGGTCATTTCTTCGTCCATGCGCAAGAGTTGTTGGCTGCCAGCGAGAATGCGCGTCTTCACGGTCGTTGGGCGCTCCGCCGATTGTAAAATACATTTATCGGATAAGTTATTTTGTGGCAGTAATTGCAAAAAAAGGTCTGCATCTCGGTCTTCACCAATCACGCTGCACAAATAAGGCGTTGCACCTAAAGCCTTGATATTCAATGCAACATTTGCAGCACCGCCGAGCCGATTTTCCCGATTCTCCAAATGCACGACTGGCACTGGCGCTTCCGGCGAAATGCGCTCCACCTTGCCACTCAAATATCGGTCAATCATTACATCACCTATAATGAGTACATTTAGTTTATTAAAAGAATCGAATATAGAAGGGATATTGGGAGGTTGAGCTACTTGGATATTTTCTCTCATCGTGTGCGTTTAGGATAATTTGGTACTTTTCTTGTTTTTCAGCCTGAAGGCTGGGCTACGTCTTCAGCCTAAAGGCTGAACTACGTCCCGAATACTCCCATAAATCCTATCTTCTTCTGCCAAAAACGGAGCCAATTCGACCCAAACCGCCTGCTCAATGTCTTCTTCGGTTTGTGGAACTAAGTTTGTCTCACTTGTGTACATTGTGTACCAGTAAGTGCGCTTGAGAATACGCGTTTTACCTTCTTTATAGGTGTGATAAGTTTCACCGAGGGATTCTCCAAGTTCCAATTGTTGCAAGCCCGTTTCTTCCTGCACTTCGCGCACAGCGGCGGCTTCTTTCGTTTCGCCTGCGTCTATTTTACCTTTCGGCAAATCCCAAAAACCGCGTCGGAAGATGAGTAAGATATTTTTTTCTTGATTAAAAACCACGCCACCAGCGGCTTCTACGATTTTATAATGGGCAGCAAAAACATTAAAAAGTACTTCCACATCTTCGGCATGAATTGTAATGGCAGCCAAGCGATTGCTTTTTTCCAGCATATCCACATAATTGAGTAGAAACTTAGGTTTGCCTGGATAAGCCGCTATCAATTCGTTTTCTGTGGCAACGACTCCTTGCACGGCATCCGTAGATTTTAAGTAGAGCGGTGTTTCGTTTATATAGATTTTGTACATTCGCCTGTCATTTTTGTGATTTGTGAATCGGGATTTGTGAATTACAATAATAAGCTGTTTGCCTTGAATCATTAACATTACTAATTATGCTAACGCATTGATTACAGTTGGTATTGGCAAATTAGCATATCATCATATCAGCATATCAACTTATGAATATAGAAAAGTTAGTAGCTCGCCAATTGTTGCAAATTAATGCAATAAAACTGAGTCCGCAAAAACCTTTTACTTGGGCTTCGGGTTTGAAATCGCCTATTTATTGTGATAATCGGATTATTACTTCGTATCCTGACGTTCGTCGTTCAGTCATTGATAGTTTTATAGAAAAATCAAAAGCATTTGAGCCGTTTGATGTGATTGCTGGCGTGGCTACGGGCGGCATTGCACACGGAGCGTTGCTGGCAGACCGATTAAATCTACCTTTTGTATATATTCGCGCAAAAGCGAAAGAACACGGTCGGCAAAATTTAATAGAAGGAGAGTTGCCAAAAAATGCAAACGTCTTGGTGATTGAAGATTTGATTTCGACGGGCAGCAGCAGTCTGGCAGCGGTAGAAGCCGTGCGGGAGGCTGGCGCAAAAGTAGCAGGTTTGCTGGCAATTTTTACGTATGGATTTGAACAATCAAAACAAGCCTTCCAAGATGCAGATTGTCAATTGAATACGCTCACTAATTATTCAACTTTATTAGAAGAAGCCATTCAAACTAATGCTATAAAAACAGCAGATTTACAAACTTTGCAGGCGTGGCAAAGTGACCCAAAAAGGTGGGAGGATAGGAGGATAGGAGGATGGGAGCATTTTTAGTGATAAATTTCAATTCCATAATAAGTAAGTAGGCAGTTTAAAGTTGGCAGTCCCTAAAACGTTGACAACCAGAAATTTAAATTTATTTATTTTCTAATTTAAATATGCTCGATTACTTAATACGATTAATAAATGTTCCAACTTGTTGACGAACATCGCCTCATATTGGCACAACTTGTCCCGTAAAGCGGGATCAGCATATTAACCTACTGTCTAATTTCGGCATTTCTGCATATTCCTACCGATAAGTGGTACACTGCACGGCTAAATGTTTTTATATTTGGCGGTCATAGCGTAAAGTACGTTTACATATTCACATAAATACCTTATCAGCAAGATGTCTGTTATTACAGCAAACTCAGAAGTTTTTTTACAGCAATATCTGAATAACGCTTCCCCAACCGGTTTTGAATCAAAGGGACAGCAAATTTGGTTGGAATATATTAAACCTTTTATTCACGACTGGCAGCTTGATAATTATGGCACGGTGTACGGCATTATCAATCCTGACAAGCCTTATAAAGTGGTAATTGAAGGGCATGCCGATGAAATTTCTTGGTATGTACATTACATTTCAGAGCATGGGTTTATAAATGTGGTGCGTAATGGTGGTTCCGATCATTTAATTGCACCCTCCAAACGCGTAAATATTCATACCAAAAACGGATTTGTAAAGGGGGTTTTTGGCTGGCCCGCCATTCATACGCGCGTGGGAGAAGACAATAATCTAGTGCCAAAATTAGAAAATATTTTCATAGACGTGGGCGCTAAAAATAAAGAGGAAGTGCTGGAAATGGGCATTCACGTAGGTTGTGTAATTACGTACGAGGATGAAATGATGGTGTTAAATGACCGTTATTACGTGGGTCGGGCTTTGGATAATCGCATGGGCGGTTTTTGTATTGCAGAAGTAGCACGTTTATTGCATGAGAACAAAATAGAACTGCCTTATTCTTTATATATTGTAAATTCGGTGCAAGAAGAAGTGGGTTTGAATGGCGCAGAGATGATAGCACATACCATAAAACCAAATGTAGCCATCGTAACGGATGTAACGCACGACACGGGTACGCCGCTGGTAAGCGCCCAAAAACACGGCGATGTAAAAAGTGGCAATGGTCCTTCGGTCACGTATGCACCTGCCGTGCACAATAAGTTATTGCAACTTATCATTGACACGGCAGAGGAAAAAGAAATCCCCATCCAACGAGAAGCCGCTTCCCGCCGCACGGGGACAGATACCGATGCCTTCGCTTACTCGAATGGCGGCGTGCCAGCAGCCCTTATTTCATTGCCTTTGCGGTATATGCACACAACGGTAGAGATGGCGCATAAAGAAGACGTAAGTAATGTTATTCAGTTGATATATGAGACGTTATTGAAAATAGAGGACGGACATAATTTTAAATATTTTTGAATGTAATGGCACACCGATTTTATAAGATGATTATGATTTTTTATGATTTTTAAGTAGCTGAACTGTATCATAACTTATCCTAATGATCATAATTATCAGTGTCTCATCAAAATATCCCAACCATGTATCGAAAAGTAGAAGATTTCTTAGAAGACTGGCGTGAAGAATCAGCGGCGACGCTCAAAATGTTTAGCCACATCGAAGATGCCCGCATGGATGATAAAGCCTCTGATAACGTGCGCACGCTCAATCGCTTAGCTTGGCACATCATTCAAACCATTACAGAGATGGGCACGAAAGCTGGACTTTTTACCTCAGACGAATTGGAGCATCGAACATTGCCGGAATTGGTAGAGCATTTGACAACTACTTACAAAGAACACGCCGATAAATTAGGGGAAAGTGTAAAAAATAACTGGGTGGATGCGTCTTTACCCGAACTCCTCCCGATGTACGGCGAAAACTGGGCAAAAGGCAAAATTCTCTCTATCTTAGTGCGACACCAAACCCATCATCGCGGACAAATGACGGTACTTTTGCGCTTGCAAGGTCTGCCTGTACACGGCGTGTATGGTCCTGCCAAAGAAGAGTGGGCGCAATTTGGAATGCCTACCTTGGAGTAGACTAAGATATTGGGATATTTTTTGCCCTATCGGCAAGAAAAAAGAGTAAATTATAAAGGAAAAATTGTGACTTTGCGTCAGATTTTTACCCATAAGCTATTGAAAATCAAATTTTTTCTTAAACAAATAATCAATTTTATAATTTACAGCAATATATGGATTGCGCTGGGAGCTTTTGCGCTCTGTTTGCAGACGAAATGGCTGTTAATGAGGGATTTAAGTCTGAATTTTTTAGATGGTTTTGTTTTTTTTAGCACCTTATTTTTATACACGGCACATCGTATAATTGGTCTCCAAAAATTCAACGTTGCTGCACCGCCCACTCGATTTTCTTACCTCTATCAGTTTAAAATTTTCTTCTATATTTGGATGACAGTAGCAGCACTTGCAAGTTGTATCTTATTTTTTAAATTGCCACAAAACGTACAATGGCTCACCATTTTACCGATGCTCCTCAGTGCGGGCTACGCCTTACCATTATTACCCAATAAAAAACGATTGAGGGATTTATCCTATTTTAAAATATTATTGGTGGCGTTAGCATGGGCTTGGGTGACAGTGGTTTTACCAGTGGTGGCGCATGGATTGTGGTATAATTTGCCGATGTGGTTGCTGTTCTCAGAACGCTTCTGTTTTATCGCGGCTATTGCAATTACATTTGATATTAGAGATTTAATGGTTGACCAACGATTACAAGTAAAAACAATTCCATTTACTTTAGGAATTAAAAACACTAAAATAGTTGCAGTTTTAATGTTGATTTTAATGATTATCTTTACATTATTTAATTTTAAATTAGATGCTTACACCTTTCATAACTGGCTGGTACTATGTCTTTCCGCGATTTTAACTGGGTTTTTAATTATATTTGCTACTATAAATCGAAGCGATTATTACTTCAGCGGCTTATTGGATGGAATGATTGTCTTACAAGCGATTTTAATTTTGGTGCTAAAATAGCACACTGATTTTTATGATTTTTCAAGGTGAATTATCATTAGGCTTAAATAATTTAAATCATAAAAAACCATAATCATCCTACAAAATCAGTGTCCAAATACAATTTTATAATCCACAAACCGCTCTCGCCACTTATGAATGGTAGCTGGCAGTTTTTCCTTCCATTTCTCTTCGTTGGTAAAATACCGTATCAAACCATTATTTTCTTTATCAAAATCAAGCGTCGCCGCCCAATATTTGCCTTTGCTATCGTATAAAATAATCGCTTCGTTGCTCATATAAAGTCCGGCAACCGCACCTACGACTACCGTTGCTTTGAAGCCGTCGCCAGCTTCTTGCTCCTGCTTTTCAAAACCCTGCATATTATAAGCGAATAACTCATATATTTTTTGTCCCACCAGCGTTTTAAAACCATCGTGTTGAACTTTCGTAGCAAAAACTTCCTCCGTGCCGTATTTCAGCGAAGCCTTCTTTTCTATTTTTTTATTTTCAAACGTGCCGCTCGCGTGCGCCCGCATCCCAAAACCACACGCCCAACCAGAGCTAACCTGCTCTATTTCAACCTGATTGCCTTTTAAATTAAACGTAATTTGACACTTTTCTTTTTCATCAGTCTCTACAATGGTTGCTACAAATTTTGCCTGATTGCCCTGCCGCGCTGCTGTACCTTCTACCTCCCCCAGATGCCCACTGCGATATACATTCAACGCAAAATCCAAGCTATCCTTGCGAACATTGCCGACCAAAAGCGTACCACCGTCCCACACATCATTGAGATACCACACGCCTGACCAGCCACTGTTATCCGCCGCTCGTTTCACGGCAGCGACTTCAAAAGGCAGCTTTTTTGTGCCTTCGGGATTAGACCAGGTGCCGGTGATTTTATTCGCTGTTGCAAATTTTCCTGCAAACGTGCCGGTTTGTTTATCGTTAGCGTATTCTTTGAGCGTGAAGGCATCGCCGGTTGTAAAATCTCCGTAGATGTCAATCTTTTTACCCACTTTTTTGTACAAATAATCGCCTCTAATCATGCCATCGCCCCAATTTACTAAGTGCATCCGAATCGGAATTTTTCCATTCATCGTACCTTCATAATTCTGCATAAAAGGCTGATTCTTAACAGCATTTTGCGCCTGTAATGAAAGAGAAAAACTAAATAAAAGCATTATAAACAAGAATCGCATAATAAAATCGTTTTTTGGGAAGTTAAGTGCTAAAGCACTTTTATTTTTAACCGCAGAGACGCAGAGACCCCAACCGAGGTCAGGGCGTTTCTTAGCGAGTCCCAACGTGTCGGGACAAAAAACTATAATCCAAGGTTGCTCACTTAGTTATTATAAATTATAAATAACGTTCTTTCAAAATATTAATATGATGCCGCTCATGTCCGCACGTGATATGCGCCAGCGCCAGCGCGGAAATGGAATAATTACTCGCAGTGCCTGTGTGTTGCCACATTTTCGGCGTGAAATTTTTGAATAATTGAATCGTCGCCTCCCGCACTGCTACATACTCGCTGATGAGCGAATCCCAGGAGCGATTACTGGCATTGGAAGCAGGTACATACGCATCTTGGTCAAAACTCGGCAACGGCGTTTGGTCATTCCGTGCCACGCGCAGCGCCCGATACGTGAAAATTCGCTCGGTATCAATCATGTGCAGCACCGCTTCCCGAACGCTCCATTTTCCTTCTGCATAGCGATAATCCCATTTATCGGGTGGCAATGTTTGCAGCAATGCCAAGCATTCTTCCTTCGCTTTCGCCAGATTTTGAACAACTTCGCCCTCTGGTGATAAATCAATATATTTTTGGTAAAAAGGTCCGTAATCGCCGGGTTGTGGTTTCATAAGGTGCTATTATGTTTTGGTGTTGTTACGTGGTCATTTAGGATATTGTGATATTAGGATATTTTCTCTTATCACTTGGTCTCTTAGTTTTTAAGTCTCGCAATCACCCTTTCGCCCAATCACCCCATGACCCTAATTTCCATATTGTTTTTCATAATAACCCTGATACTCACCAGAAGTGACGTGGTCGAGCCACTCGCTGTTTTCCAAATACCATTTTGCGGTAAGATATAAACCTTCTTCGGGTTGTACCGTTGGTTGCCAGCCGAGTGCTTGTTGGAATTTAGTAGCATCTATTGCATAGCGGCGGTCGTGTCCAGGTCGGTCTTTTACAAATGTAATTAACTGCCGAGACGCACCTTTTGGTCTATTTAATAATTCATCCATGATATCACACAAAGTATGCACGAGGTCAAGATTTTTACGCTCGTTATTGCCGCCGATATTATACGTTTCGCCGGTTTTTCCTTCATGGTAAATCAAGTCAATTGCCGCAGCGTGGTCGCCGACCCAAAGCCAATCGCGCGTGTATTTGCCATCGCCATACACCGGAAGCGGCTTATTTTGCTTGATATTATGAATCATTAATGGAATCAACTTTTCTGGAAATTGATACGGACCGTAATTATTAGAACAATTAGAAACAATCACCGGTAAATCATACGTGTGGTAATAAGCACGCACCAAATGGTCAGAACTCGCTTTGGAAGCAGAATACGGCGAACGCGGGTCGTAAGCGGTGTCTTCGGTAAAAAAGCCCGTTTCACCCAGCGAACCGTACACTTCATCCGTTGAAATGTGATAGAATCGCTTGCCTTCCTTGCCCTGCCAAGCATCGCGTGCGGCATGCAACAAACACATCGTGCCAATGATATTTGTTTCTAAAAAACTCAATGGATTGGTAATAGAGCGGTCTACGTGCGACTCCGCCGCTAAATGAATCACCCCTTCAAAATCATAACTTTCAAATAAATCTTTTAATAAATCGCGGTCTGTAATATCGCCTTTTACAAACGTGTAATTCGGGTGATTTTCTATGGACTTTAAATTTTCTAAATTACCGGCGTAGGTCAATTTATCCAAATTCACGATGCGATAATTCGGATATTTTTGCACCATCAATTGCACCAGATGCGTACCGATGAAGCCTGCGCCGCCTGTGATTAAAATTGTTTTATTAAAAGTCATAAGTTATTTTTTAGTAAATTTGCTCTTTATACTTAATGGTACACTGATTTTTATGATTGTTAAGGTAGATTATGATTTTTAAAGTCGAATTCTAATATTTCATCATTCCACCTGTACAACTGATTTAAAATACTCATACGTCTTCTGTAATCCCTCCTTGCGGGGTACTTTCGCTTCCCAACCCAGCAAAGCTTTTGCCTTTGTAATGTCCGGCTGGCGCACTTTCGGGTCGTCCACTGGCAAGTTTTTGTAAATGATTTTTGCGTTCGGATTTTGGACCAATTCCAGCACCTCTTCCGCCATTTGTTTCACCGTTATTTCATCTGGATTGCCAACATTCACTGGCAAATGATAATCGCTTAATAACAAGCGATAAATTCCTTCCACCAAATCATCCACGTAGCAGAAAGCGCGCGTTTGCGAACCATCGCCAAAAACCGTCAAACCCTCGCCACGTATAGCTTGTGAGAAAAATGCCGGCAGTGCCCGTCCGTCTTCCACGCGCATTCGAGGACCATAAGTGTTGAATATTCTTATAATTCTCGTTTCAACTTGATGAAAATTATGATATGCCATTGTAATAGCCTCCAAAAATCGCTTCGCCTCATCGTACACACCGCGCGGACCAACTGGATTTACATTCCCCCAATACTCCTCCGACTGCGGATGCACCAGCGGGTCGCCATACACTTCAGACGTAGAAGCCACCAAAATACGCGCATTTTTTGCTAACGCCAAACCGAGCAAATTATGCGTACCCAACGCACCTACTTTCAAGGTTTGAATCGGCATTTTTAAATAATCAATCGGACTTGCAGGAGAGGCAAAATGTAAGATATAATCCAAATCGCCAGAAATATGTACAAATTTAGTAATGTCGTGGTGGTGGAACTCAAATTCTTTTAACGGAAACAAATGCTCAATATTTTTCATGTTTCCGGTGAGCAGATTGTCCATGCCGATGACGTGGTAGCCTTCTCGAAGGAAGCGGTCGCAGAGGTGCGAACCCAAGAAACCGGCGGCTCCGGCGATTAATATTTTTTTCACGGGTGCATAATTTGTCGCAAATATAGCGCAATTCGTACCATCCAACCTACTTTTGAAGAAACTACTTACTTTTGCAAAAAAAAATGCGAATCGGGCTGCTGTGTTTAATGTGTTTCCAATTGTTAAATCTTTGTGCTCAAAATAAAGCGCAAAATCAGGGCACTGGCATTCTGCTCCATATTGGTTTGGGTGGACAAACTCCTGGTGGCGACCTCGCTACACGATTCGGCTCCAACATGAATGTGGGCGGCGGATTAGATTGGCTATCCGAAAAAAGTAATTGGATTTTCGGATTGGAAGGTTCGTATCTTTTTGGAACGGATGTGCAAGAAAACGTACTCGAAAACTTGCAAAATCAAGACGGATTCATCGTCGGCAGCAGTGGCGAGCTGGCAGATATTCAACTGCGGGAACGCGGCTTTTACGTGGGTGGTCGCATCGGAAAACTGTTTTCGCTTTCCGCTAAAAATCTACGCTCAGGCGTGCGCGTGACGGCAGGAGTAGGGCTGTTGCAACATAAAATTCGCATTCAAGATGACCCATTGGTGGGCGTTCCACAATTATCCGAAAATTATAAAAAAGGCTACGACCGACTCACCAACGGCTTGGCTTTCAACGAGTTCATTGGTTATCAATTATTGAGTATGAATAAACGAGTCAATTTTTCCATTGGTTTTGAATTTACACAAGGACTGACCCAAAATCGCCGCGATTTCAATTACGATACCCGAAAAGCAGATACAGACCAACGACTTGACTTACTCTGGGGCATTCGCGCAAGCTGGATACTGCCGTTTTATGTGGGCAAGGGTGCAAGTCAGATTTATTATTAAAAAGGGGTGATGGGGTGAAGGGTTTATAGGGTGATTTTAAAAACAAAATGGGACTACTACTATACAATATTAGCATCATATTTTATTTTTTTATAATTCGCCTGTTCAGCCTTTTTAATCCGAAAGCGAGATTTTGGATAGCAGGGCGGCGCAACTGGCAGATGCGTTATGCGACTGATTGGAAATTGAAAAATCCGGATAATCAACTTTGCATCTGGGTGCACTGCGCGTCGTTGGGAGAGTTTGAGCAAGGGCGACCTGTGATAGAGGCGTTAAAAAAAGAGTATCCAACTTTTAAAATGGTGCTTACTTTTTTTTCGCCGTCTGGGTATGAGATTCGCAAGCAGTACGCTGGTGCTGATTACGTTTGTTATCTGCCGATTGATACGCGGTCGAATGTGTTGCAGTTTATTGAAATATTTAAACCTGCTTTAAGTATTTTTGTAAAGTATGAATTTTGGGTTCATTATTTAAATACGTTATATCAAAAGCAAATTCCAACTATTCTCATTTCTGCCATTTTTCGGGACAATCAAGTCTTTTTTAAATGGTACGGCGGCTTGTTTCGCCAGTTATTATTTCAATTTCAACACATTTTTATTCAAAATCAGGTTTCCGCCAATTTATTACAATCCCTTGGTTTACATAATTTTACAATCGTTGGTGATACAAGAATTGATAGGGTGTTGCAAATCGCCCAAGAAGCACCTGAATTTCCAATTATAACCGCTTTTGCAAAAGGTCATCAGATTTTGGTAATTGGTAGCAGTTGGCAGCCGGATGAAGCGATTTTATTGCCTTTTATCAATCAACAATTGCCCGAAAATTGGAAAGTCATTATTGCACCGCACGATATTGCTACGAGTCATATTCAACAAATTGAACAAGGATTAAATGTAGTACACCTTCGCTATTCAAAAGCAAATTTGGAAAATATAACCGACGCAAAAGTTTTAATTATTGACAATGTAGGAATGTTGTCGGCACTGTATCGCTATGGGCAGCTGGCGTTTATCGGCGGCGGATTTGGAGCGGGCATTCATAACACGCTGGAACCCATTGCGTTCGGATTGCCTGTACTATTTGGACCCAAGTTTCAAAAGTTTGAAGAGGCAGTAGAATTGACTCGTCAACGCGGTGCTTTTGTGATTCAAAATACGGCGGATTTTCAGCGAATTTTTGAATTTTTACAACATTCAGAAAATTACAACCGAGCTTCTGCAATTGCAAATCAGTATATAGTGGAGAATCAAGGAGCGACCGAAAAGATTATACAAATGATTGTGCCTATAAAAATTAGCTTAATTTGATTTAAAGACATTGTGACGCGTCAGGAGACGCTCGGATACTAGTTACAAGTCTCAAGACTTGAACCTGTTTCTAATTTATTGCTTCATTTTCCTGTACTAAACTGTGACTTTCCGCGTTATCGTTACATTATACGTATAAAATAGGGTAGGGGAAGTATTTAAGAAAATTTTATTTTGTAAGTTATTTTTAATCAAGGTTTTTCAAAAATTATTTTCTCGTATAGAATAAAATTATTTATTTTGTCAGCGAATTCCTGTGAACATTTTAAAATTAAAAGCTATGCAACGTACGTTTTTTACACTTCTTCTTTTTCTGTGTGTTGGAACCTGCAAAACACTTTATGCCCAAGCGGTGGCGGTTAGTTTCACCAATACTGCCGAGGAAACTTCCATGTTATTAGAAAACGAGGTGTCCGAGGATTGGACGCTGTACGCCGACGAAGAAAACAAGCTGTTCTACATTGATTTTGAAAACCTCAAAGTCAACGTCAGCGATGTGGTGGTGAAAAACCAAACTGGCGAAATCATCTTAAAAGATAACGTTTTCAACCTGCCGGTGAATACGATTTATGAGCTGGATTTCAGCAATTATCAGGCTGGTAACTATGAGATAGAGTTGCGCACTTTTACGGGCAGCATTCGCAGAAAAATTTCCATTAAGTAAGTAAGCAGTGGACAGTAGGCAGTTTATAGTGGGCAGTCACTCAGTCACTTGGTCTCTGCCTCACTTGGTCTCCCACTGCGTAACGGCTGCTTTCAGCTTTCGCATAATGTCGGTGACCGGGTAATGTTCGCTGGACAACACATACGTTTTGCCGCCGCGCTGCTCGATAAGCATCAGCAATACCGAATTTTTTACAATCATTGGATTGACGAATGATTTTTGCTCGTCTTTTCGGATTTCTGCGTTGTTCAAAGTTGCAAAATCAATCCGGTCGTTTCCAATCTGAATCGCATTTGTGTAAATTTGGACGGTAGCGATTCTATAAAATGCCCACCAACTAAAAACCGCTGTACACAAGGCAATCATTGCCACAAATCCCACGAGCATCGCGCCCAAATTGGTGTAGGGCGTTCGATTATTTTTTTGTCGAAACAGCATAAAAGCACCGATGCTACTTGCAATAAAAATAAATATTGCCAGCCAGATGGTTCCTGTACTTTGATTCGTTGGTTCGTAGAGGTGAAGCGCTTCGGTCATATTTTAAGGTTGTGTTATGGTGTTATTGTATTTGAGTGTTATTTCAATAGAAAAGCGTTTAGGTTGCATATTTGTTTGCTGGAAGCGTTTTAACATTAAATTTTGCGAATGCAACGCACATCCTTTAATACCCTTTTTTTGATTTTACAAATTGCGACGGTTGCCGTTTTTCTCGGTCGGGCGTGGCAGCACTTGTATTGGGATGCACCGTATCGGGTGTTGCTGTGGGATGAAAGTTGGATGCGACCCATTATTGAAGGAATTTTTCAGACAAAATGGGAGGATTATGTCACGAATCTCGACGTGGATAAAGGGATTCAAACGTTCATTCGGTGCACGGGCGGCTTTTATGTGTTGTGCGCTATTATGGCAATGTTGATTCAAAAATTTAAAAAGGTAGCGATTATCATTTTATGGATGGGTGCGGCAAGTCTTTTTTTGTTAGCTTCTTTGTATGCAAAAGACCGTTTTTTTCAAGCGGCTCAACTGTTAGAATATGCGCTTCAATTTTCAACGCCTGTGTTTTTGATTATTTTGTATAAACAGCAAGCAGTCAGTCAACGGCTCATTTTTGCCATGAAAATTGCAATTGCGCTCACTTTTACTTGTCATGGAATGTACGCCATTGGCTTCGGAAATGCGCAACGCTCGGTAGAATTTATGAATATGACGATGTCTATTTTACACGTCTCGGAGCGTGGTGCAGTATATTTTTTAAAAACGGTGGGTATATTGGATATTATAGCGAGCATCTTGATTTTTCTACCTTTCAGAATTGCTGTGGTAGCTTTATGGTATTGTGTAGGGTGGGGAATGTTGACTTGTATCGCACGAATGTGGTCGCATTTTTATTTGGAAAACTGGCAAGGTACATTGTTACAATGGCTGCACGAAAGTGTGTATCGGTTTCCGCATTTTTTGATTCCGCTTTTTGTGGTGCTTGTGATATGGTATTGGAGGCGAGATGAAAAACTTTGATTTTATGGAGATATTTTATTGCGCTTTATCACTTCTCCTCCAGAGGCGGCTACGACCATCGGCGGAAAGCTAAGACGACAAGCGGTTGCGGCAAGTGATACCGCTATTACGTATTTCAAATTAAAAGATTACAGAATAATAAATTAGGTAATCAAGCATATTTAAATTATAAAATGAATCCAATTTAAGTTGTTGTTTGTCAACAGATTGAGCGACTGCTGACTGCCAACTTCAAACTGCCAACTTACTGATATATTCAAATCCATAACATTGACAAATTAAATATTCGTTTCGATTATACGTAGTTATCAAATGTAATGGAAAATGAATTTGGAAGATAGTTGTGTGTGCCGTTATCGGTGAATGGTAAGATGTAAGCGTTTCAAATTTCACCACTCCCTTTTCACAAAAAGAGTATTTCACGCAACACCAACACCTCTTTCTGTGTTTGGATAGCGAATTTTCAAAGCTCAAGAAAATAACGTTGAATTTAGGAAATTCCTTGATTTTTGTAAAAACTTTTTTGTTAGGATTAGGATTTTAGAGTGGGAGCGAAAAAAATCCGTCAACGATCTGCTGCACCTGTCAGAATCTCTGTTCCATCACGCTATAAGCGCAAAACATGACTAAATTACTGCCATTATTTCCCTTACAACTGGTCGTCTTTCCAGGCGAACCACTCAACCTGCATATTTTCGAGCCGCGCTACCGCCAACTGATGCAAGAATGTGCGGAGGAGAGTATTACCTTTGGAGTGCCAGCTTTTATTGATGGCAATATGATGGAAGTTGGAACAGAATTAAAACTTGTCAACGTAGAAAAATACCACGCTGGTGGAGAAATGGACGTGAAAACACAAGGAATTGGTGTGTTTCGGATTCGACGATTTTATAAAACAGCACCTGAAAAATTATACTCAGCAGCAGATGTAGAACAGTTGGATGGGGACGAATATAGTGACCCGATTCTCGCAGAAAAAATCTTGGATGCCATGCGGCAGCTTTTTGAAATGCTAAAGTTGGATAAACAATTGCCGGAAAGCCTGACCGAATTTCGCACGTATGACTGGGCGCACCATGTTGGATTTTCATTGGAGGAAGAGTATAAATTGCTGTGTATGCTGGATGAGACCGGTCGGCAAGCAATTATGTTGGAACATTTAGAACGGGTAATCCCCACCGTGCGGGAGATGGAAAACCTACGCCGACGTGTAGAAATGAACGGACATTTTAAAAATATCATCCCACCGAAATTATAGTAAGCAGTAGGCCAGTATGCAGTGAGCAGTAGGCAGATAGAAAAATGCTTTGAAATGTAAAATGTAAAACCGGAAAACGTAAAAGTTTGCACGACGTACACTTTTGCGGTTTTGAGTTTAGTGTTTTACATTTTGCGGTTTAAGTGGTGCTTTGCTTATAAGTTCTTTTTACTTTTTTCATTGCCAAAAAAGTAAGCCCTTTCAACTTCAATCTTGAAAGGGCTTTTGCTATTATAAAAATCTGACTTCCAATCTTCGTTTGACTTTTAAATAAAGTGCCATCTGTTTCGGCAGGTGGCGCTTTGCATTTTCCAAAAAACGCGCTAAATTTTTCTATCTTCGCCGTGCCAAATCTTGAACTTTTGAACCTTAAACCAGCAACAAAAAACTTCAAACGAGTAATAATCCTTTCTCCAGCGCATCCGTTACGAGGTGGCATTGCCGCTTTTTCCGAGCGATTGGCACAGGCATTTCAGCAAGATGGAGTGGAAGTCACGATTTACTCGTTTCGTTTACAATATCCCAATTTTCTCTTTCCCGGTAAGACGCAGTTTACAAATGACTCACCACCAAGAGATTTAAATATCAAAACAATTATTAATTCTATCAATCCCCTGAATTGGTGGCGCGTGGGAAAAATGATTCAACGAGAAAAGCCGGATTTACTCATTGTTCGTTACTGGCTGCCGTTTATGGGTCCCGCGCTGGGCACGATTGCAAGAATGGCGAAAAGAAACCGACACACGAAGATTATTGCGATTGCTGATAATATTTTGCCACATGAAAAGCATTTGGGCGACCGCCTGTTTACTACTTATTTTATAAAGCCCATTGATGCCTTTGTAGTAATGTCGAAAGCTGTAGAGGAGGAGTTAAGATTATTTTCTAAAACAAAACCAGCAGCATTTTTGCCCCACCCGATTTATGATAATTATGGTGAAATCGTGACACGTACAGTGGCGTTACAATACTTACAATTGTCTGAAAACGAGCGATATATCTTATTTTTTGGCTTTATTCGGAAATATAAAGGACTGGATTTGTTGTTGGAAGCGATGGCGGATGAGCGAGTGCGAAATTTAAGTATAAAATTGATAGTAGCCGGAGAACACTATGATAATCCGGAATTATATCAAAATTTGATTATAAAATATAACTTAGCAGAACGAGTAATTTTACACACCGATTTTATTCCAAATGACGCGGTAAAATATTATTTTGGGGCGGCGGATTTGGTCGTGCAGCCGTATCGTTCTGCGACGCAAAGTGGCATTTCGCAGATGGCGTATCATTTTGAAAAACCAATGGTGGTGACAAAGGTAGGCGGTCTGTCAGAAATCGTACCGCACGGAAAAGCCGGTTATGTAGTGGATGTAAATGCAAAAGCCATTGCAGATGCAATCGTTGACTTTTTTGAAAATAATCGGGCGGCAGCGATGGAAGCAGGTGTGCGCGAAGAGAAAAAACGGTTTGAATGGAGTACAATGGTAGAAGGGATTGAAGCGTTATTTCAAGAATTGAAATAGGAGCTGTAAGCGCGTCGGAGACGCTTAGATATTGGGTTCAAGTTATCCCGATAATTATCGGGATGAACCAAGTTTTATTTGATTGTTATTTAAATTCTAACAAGTCCGGCATCTGGCATCTCCCAATCCGGCATCTCAAAAATATGTCGAAAAGACCATTAATTGACAAAAAATCGAGTCCGCACATTGACAGTGATGTGATGCTGCGGTCGGCGGGTCTGGCGGGTTTGCTGCTGGGCGTATTGTTGGCGCTGTCGTATCTTTTTTTACCTAATTTAATAGGGTATTCTCGGTTTGCGAAAGCGGCACAGATAGCGATTGAATTGTTTATGATTTGGCTGGTGATTACCAGTACCATTCGCAGTATTCATAGGTTGCGGCGGGGAATTCCGACTTTTAAATTGCTGGTGGGTGGGGCGTTGACGGCGGTCATTGGTCCGTTGATGCGAGAGTTGGTTTTGCGGGTGATTGTGTATTTTAATTCGGATATGGAAGTAGCGGCATTCAATTGGAATGGTTTGTTTTTCTTTGCGGGGCTGGGCTTGCTGGCAGCGGCGATCGCGCTCATCCGCGTGCGCGTGCGCAATCGGGCAATGGGGAATATGCTGGAATTTGGGTTGATAGCGCTGGTGGCATTTTTGTTTTTTTACTTGTTGAAGTAGAAATTAGGAATTAAGATATTGGGATATTTTTTCCTATAGGACATTTTTTCTCCCGCAGATTTCGCGGATTTTTTCGCGCTGGACTTCCCTCACCGCATTTTTTTTTAACCGCAGAGAACGCAGAGATTTTCGCAGAGGGCGCAAGGTGAAATCATGATAATCACAAAAATCATAAAAATCATGGTTCAGACAGTTTCGATAGTTGAAGATTAAAAAGAAACGAGAAAAACGAAAAATTGAATTTGAAAATGTGGAACCGCGAGAGGGATAGGAGCGGTACCGACCGTAGGGAGGTGAGAGCGGATAGCCCGACCCGTAGGGGCTCGCCCAAAGAAACCGCAAAATGTAAAATATTAAATATTAAATGTAAAAGTTGGGTGAAATAAACCTTATTGAACGCCTCAACCTTTTCAACGGAATGAAATGTAAAAGAAAATGTAAATGAACGCACGAATTCAGGAGGTAATTACGGCGAGTATTGCGGTGAAGCAAGCGGTGCTGGCGGATGAGCGCTTGCTGGCAACGGTGGAACTGGCTACGCAGGTATGTGTGGAGACGTTTTCAAAGCAGGGCAAAGTGCTGTGGTGCGGCAATGGCGGGAGTGCGGCGGATGCGCAACATTTGGCGGCGGAGTTGTCGGGACGATTTTATTTGGATCGGGAGCCACTCTTTTCGGAGGCATTACATGTGAATAGTTCGTATGTGACGGCGGTGGCGAATGACTACTCGTATGATGAAATTTTTGCTCGGATGGTGCGTGCGGCTGGGCGAAAAGGAGATGTATTAATTGGATTATCTACGTCAGGGAACTCGCCAAATGTAATAAAAGCACTAGAAGCAGCTCGAAAAATAGGGATGCGCACGATAGGGATGACGGGTGAAACGGGTGGTAACATGAAAGACTTGTGTGATTTTTTGATTAATATTCCATCGCAGGATACGCCAAGGATTCAGGAATGTCACATGCTATTGGGGCATTTGATGTGCGAATTGATTGAACGTTCCTTGTTTGGGGTTTAAAGTTTTTTGTTGGAGGTTTCTCGCTCGAACGTCAAACGTCGAACCTCAAATTTTTTAAATTTTTTTAATGAAATTTGATAAAAGTTGGACTTTATTTTTAGACCGAGATGGCGTGATAAACAGTCGCCTAGTGGATGATTATGTAAAATCTTGGACGGAGTTTGAATTTGAAGCGGGAGCGTTGGAGGCGATTGTGCAATTTTCAGCAATTTTTGGACGGATTTTTGTAGTGACGAATCAGCAGGGAATTGCGAAGGGATTTATGACGGAGCAGGACTTGCAAGTGGTTCACCGACAGATGGTTACAGCGATAGAAAGGGTAGGGGGGCGGATGGATGCGGTTTACTTTTGTCCGCATTGGGCGAAAGATAATTGTGGGTGTCGAAAACCGCGAACGGGTATGGCTTTGCAGGCAAAAGCGGATTTTCAAGAAGTGGATTTTGCGCGGTCGGTCATGGTGGGGGATTCGCCTTCGGATATTGAAATGGGCTATTTGTTAGGAATGAAAACAGTATTTATCGGAGCTGGAAATGCACCGCCGCATACGGATTGGCAGTTTTTGAGTTTGAAAGTGCTTGCCCTCATTACTTAATAGAACACGGATTTACGTCCCGACAGCGGTCGGGACGACGGATTTGGACGGATTTTTTCGCTTGCTGCTGCCCTTACGGCATTTTTTCTCCCGCAGATTCCGCAGATTTTTTTCACGCAAAGGCGCAAAGCCGCAAAGTTTTCCCTCGTCCCTTGGTCATTATCAGCATAACTTGTTCCGCACGGCGGGATTGGCACATCAGCACGTCAGCACATTAGAAAATCACCTCCGTCGCGCCGTACCCATATCTTGGATGATACTCATTTTTGAAAGACTTAATTTCAGTCATTTGCATCAAACGAGTGGCAATGGTATCACGCAAGCGCCCTTCGCCCACACCGTGAATGATGAACACGCGCTCTACGCCTAATTGTAATGCTTTGTCCATAAATTTTTCAAAATGCGCCAATTGTATCGTAAGCATTTCTCCTTTATTTAGCTTTTTTGCGTGTGGGCTTAATTTTTCGATATGCAAATCTATTTCTGGTAAGAAAGCTGCTTTTTCTGTTACTTCATGCGGGTCTGCATCGTTGCGCCAAGCAGCTACGGGGCGCGTATTGCGCTGGGTATAGGTTTTTAAATCTTCTACTTCCTTGGCTTGCGATTCTTCCTGTAAATTTTCAAATAGGCGGAACAAGTGAACTTGTTTATTGAGGAGCGGAGCGGTTTTTACTTTATTAAAAAATTGTTTCGCTTTGATTTTCAACGTTTTATGCATCGGTTTTTCTACGCCTGCGGTGGTGATAAGTTGACATTGAATATCAAAAACTGGTGCATCATTTAAGTTATCAAATAATAATTCACCCGCCGACACGTACGAGATACCTTTCAATTTGCCATTGCCCATCTCTTTTTTACCCGTTGATAACGAAAATTCATAATCATACAACACTTCATAACGCGTATCATTCAGCAAGAAAACATGATATTTATTCACATTGCCATCCTTATCCCACATTGGTTCAAATGCAAGTTGAATACCGATGCTTTTCAGAATCGCGTATTGCGTCTCCAATACGGGCTGCTGCACGGGTTCGGGCACTTTTTGCTGCTTGCCCTGCATTACTTTCGCTTTTACCGACGAGGATTCGTCCAGGCGTACAATGTCGTCCACAGAAGCTGGGATTTCAAAGTCGCCATCTAATAATACATTCACCATGCCACCAGTCAGCCACCCAGTGACCACGCCCACATCGCCCGTGTGAATAAATTTAACTTTCGTGCCAATTGCAAAAATCATTATTTTTGTTTTAATATAGAGTAGCGGGACAATGGTAGAGGGACACGCTATGAGGGAAAGTCCTTCTACCCTCTACCTTTAAAAACCGATTCCAAATTAAAGCAAAAAGAATGACACTTCGTTGGAAAATTGCGCAGGCGCTGGAAATTCGATGGTGGCGGCGTTACTTGAAGCATAAAGAACGAGAAAGTTATTTAGTGACAAAGCGAGCGTATTGGCAACGGATTTTACAAATCTTGGCAATTGATATTCAGCCAGATATGAGAATATTGGATGCAGGCTGTGGTCCGGCGGGCATTTTTATGATTTTAAACGAATATAAAGTAGACGCGGTTGACCCATTATTACAAGAATACGAACACAATCTTTCCCATTTTAAAAAAGCAAATTATCCGAATATAAAATTTTATAGCCAAACGTTAGAGCATTTTGAAATAAAACAGTCGTATAATATCGTATTTTGCATGAATGCGATTAATCATGTAGCAGATTTAGATTTGTGTATAAGTAAATTAGTAGCAGCAACGGCAACAGACGGAGCATTAATTTTGGCAGTAGATGTGCATAAATATCAAATGCTAAAAAATACTTTTCGTGCCATTCCGGGCGACATATTACATCCGCATCAGCATGGATTGGAGGATTATATAAAAATATTGGAATTGCAAGGTTGTAAAATTGTAAAAACAATTACACTGAAATCAGGACGAATTTTCGATTATGTAGCTATCACTGGGAAGATGGGAGAATAGGAAAATAGAAATTTGAGCGACCATAAAACTATAACACCACAACACTACCAAATTATGCAACGAACAAACTATTCATCTGGCGCAAAATTTGAAGACATCGTCGGCTACTCGCGGGCGGTAAAAGTGGGCAACATCATAGAAGTAGCAGGTACTACTGCGATTGAAAATGGTGAACTCATCGGTAGAGGCGACGTGTATTTACAAACGAAAACCATTCTACAAAAAATAGAACGCGTCTTGCACGAAGCAGGCGTAGGCATAGAAAGCGTCATACGCACGCGCATTTACGTGACCGACATCCGTCGCTGGGAAGAAGTTGCACGAGCGCATAGCGAGTTTTTTCAAATTATAAAACCTGCCTCCAGCATGATAGAAATAAGCGCACTCATTGACCCGGAAATGTTGGTGTAAATAGAAGTGACGGCAATTATATAGGAAAATATTATTACCAGTGCCGTGTGGCATCCCGCCATTTAGCGGGATGCCACACTTATTAAAAGCAAAAGTATTTTAAATAGTTATATCACAATAAGATTTAAGAAGATTTTCTGCCGCCAAATACTTTTGCAATTAAAAAGATGACCAATGCGATGCCGCCTACCACCAGAAGTACGCCTGACCATACGCCTGCTTCAAAAATATTACCTATAAATTCGCAACTGGTAGTGAATACGGATAGCAAAAGTGCTATTACTAAGAATCCGAATTGATGGAACGTTTTCATATAAAGTGGAATTATTTGGTTTGTAATTAAATCGTTTTTCTGATTTTTTTAAAACGTCCTTTACAAGCGGTTGTTCAATTGAAAAGACCTATAAAATATAATTTTGTAATTGCATTTTATTTAATAGTGACGCGGTAGGTTTTTCTTTTATTTTCGGTGCTTTCCCAAGAGCGTTTATAAACAAATTCAATGGAAATAGTGCCTGATTCTTTTGCAAGGAAGGTAAACAAATCTGCTCCGCCTTGTCCGGCTTTTGTATCTTTTTCTTCCAAATATTTACGCTCTTTAAGTTGTAAAACAGCGGGCGTGTCCACGAGTTGCCAAGAAAAACCCGTCGTGATATTAGAAACTAATTCAATAGAAAATGTTGCTCCTTTTTGTACCTCTATTGTTTCCTGTTGTTCTGTGTATTTAACGGCATTACTTTGCGGACTTTTGCATACATAAAAAAGAGTGCTTACTATTACACAAATAGTTAATGATACGGTTTTCATAATTTATTAAATTTAAAAAAGTTGGCGTATAACTTACGTTTATACACCAACTTTATAAAGACGTTAATATAATTATTTTCTTAAATAAGATAAAGATGCATCGGGTCTTCCTACATAACACGTTCTGTTGAAGCTATATTTTTTAATAAGATTAAAAGCCAGCCGCGCTTCTTTTTCTGAACTTCCAAAATCAAAAAGCCAGCTACTGCCATCTACTATCTTCCAGTTTCCGCTTGCTTTTTGCACTTTTATAGTGCCGGGATTGAAGCTGGTACAGTCTTCGCCACCAGTGCTTCCGGCGGGTGCAGCCGTTCCCTTTAGCATATATTCTAAGGAAGGACCGGGTCTGCCTACAAAACAACTTTTATTTAGTTTGTAATTTTTTATGATATTAAGTGCAGCATTTGCCTCTGCTTGATTTGGAAAGCTAAACATGGAGTGACTGCCATCTACGATGCGATATTGACCCCCACTGGCAGCTTGAACCGCTATGTTGTCAGGATTAAAATAGAGACAATCTTCCAATTTATTCGCTTCTACCCAAAATGCGCGGCGTCCAATGAAATTGCAGCCGTACTTAATCCACATATATCCACTCTCGCCCCAGTCGGCACCCCAAGAGTTTTTGATAAGCCACGCCTGCTTGGTATCATCCCAACCCACGATGGCAATGACGTGATTGGTACGTACATCCCCGCCAATATTTTCATTAAACACACCGCCAGCGTACAACTGAAAGGCAGAAGTGACAAATACACTCGCGGTGATAGCACCGTGCTTGCAAATGGCTTGTTTGATTTGCGATGTCGTAGCCACAGCACTCACATCGCCAGATGGAGACACTACGCCCCAGCGGTAGGCATAATGCGCGGTGGCTGGATTGCCGGTAGCACAGGTACCATTGGTGCCGGAGTAAGTCAAACCCGCTTCAGTGTTCACGTTTTTCTCCCCGTTTACCATCCATTCAAATACTTTGTAAGAAAAGCCACCGTCACAATCGCCTCCATTAGAGCAACTTAGTACGTGTTGCTCGGATACGTCCAAGCTGCCGGGCGTGCCACCGTTTATGAGTAACCAGCTCGTTTCGTATGCGGCCATCGTGCCAAATGCCCAGCAGGAACCGCAGCCGCCTTGGTCGCGTACAGGTGTCACTACGTTTTTGGTGCGCAAATCAAACTTGCTCAACGACGCTGTACAGCCACTCAGCCCTTGGTTGAGCGGATTGTACTTTAATTCTAAATCTTGAAACTGGTTGAGTTTACTGTACTTGAGGCTCAATTGTTTAATATTGCTGATGTCTGTGCTTGTCAAATCTTTTTCACCGGTGATTCTTGCAAGTTTCAAATTGGCAACTTTGGTGGCACCTACTACAAAGGTGTACTTTTGAGTAGCAATTTGGGTGCGGAGTTTAGTCAGTTCGGATTTGACGGCTGCGGAGGCGTTTTTTTCTAAATTTACATACTTCGGTGCTAAAACGGGTTGTGCGTGTAAGGTAAGAACAGTACAAAGTAGTAAAAACAAGCCTAAAAGGCATTTCTGAGGTTTCATAATGTGTGGTTTTTAGGTTAAATAATTTTAATAATGACCGACAAACGAAACGTGGCAAAAAATTATTGCAAATTCGTAGAGACATTTAAAATTTAAGTTGCAAAATACCCATAAAATGGCAGATAATATTTGGTATTGCGCGACGCTAAATTTCAATTTATTTTGTCCGGTTTTTCTTTTTCAAATTGTCTAATTTCAAAACACACTTTCTTTCACCTAAAACACTCTTCAAATGATAATCAAACGAGTTCTCCTTTTCTCGCTTGTAGCTTGGCTTTGTATCACTATGAGCAGCCTTTCCGCACAAGCGCCTACCCAAGTAAAACCTGTTTTTGAATCGCGCTTTTATGATAAAATGAAATGGCGCAACATCGGTCCGAATCGTGGCGGTCGCTCGCTGGGTTGTGCCGGTAGCCCCGGTCGTCCCAATGAATATTACTTTGGTGCAACGGGCGGCGGTTTGTGGAAAACCACCGACGGCGGTCAAAATTGGAACGCCGTGACCGATGGTCAAGTAACCAGTTCTTCCGTTGGTGCAGTCGCGGTTGCCGAGACCAATCCCGATGTGGTTTACATTGGCATGGGCGAAACGCAGTTGCGCGGCAGCATTACGCAAGGTGATGGAGTTTATAAAACCAGCGATGGCGGCAAAACCTGGCGGCATTTGGGCTTGAAAGAGACGCAAGCGATTTCGCGGGTTCGGGTGCATCCTACTAATCCAGATATTGTATATGTTGCAGCTTTAGGACATCCGTATGGCGATAATGAAGAACGCGGTGTGTTTCGCTCTACCGATGGTGGTAATACTTGGAAAAAAGTGCTATACGTAAGTCCGAAAGCCGGTGCAGCCGATTTAATCATTGATCGTACCAACCCAAAAGTGATTTACGCCACCACCTGGCAGGTGTATCGCAAAGCGTGGAAAATGTGGGGCGGTGGACCCGATTGTAAATTGTGGAAATCGGTTGATGGGGGTGATAATTGGATTGATTTGAGTAAAAATCCGGGGATGCCCGAAGGTCCGCTTGGAAAAATTGGAATCACGGTTTCTCCCGCTAATCCCAATCGCTTGTGGGCAATCGTGGAAGCCAATGAGGGCGGCGTGTATCGCTCGGATGACGGCGGCTGGACCTGGAAACGCACCAACGAAGAACGAAAACTGCGTCAACGCGCATTTTATTACTCCCGAATCTATGCCGATCCTTTTGATGAAAATACGGTGTATGGTTTGAATGTGAATTTTTATAAATCTACCGACGGCGGCGTGAAGTTTGATATTGAAATAGAACCGCCCCACGGCGATAACCACGACCTCTGGATTGACCCGAACAACCCCATGCGCATGATAAGCTCCGACGACGGCGGTGGTCACGTCTCTCTCAACGGCGGCAAAACCTGGACGGAGCAGGACTTTTGTACTACGCAGTTTTATCATGTTATGACAACAAGTGATATCCCGTATCATGTTGCAGGTGCGCAGCAAGATAATTCTACTTTGGCAATGCCAAGCGACGGCTGGGAACATATGCAAGCCGGTGGACCCAATCATGGCTGGTGGTACGACGTAGGCGGTGGCGAGAGCGGCTGGATTACGCAGTCGCCCACTGACCCGGATATTTTTTATGCGGGTAGTCAAGGTGCATTACTCACGCGTTACAATCGAAAAACCGGACAAATCCGGGACATTCAGGTATATCCACGCTTTTTTTCCGGCGAACCCGCCCGTGCGCTGCCCGAACGCTGGCAATGGACGTATCCGATCATGTTCTCGCCCCTTGACCCAAAAGTAATGTACACCTGTTCGCAACACATTTGGAAAACCACCGATGATGGGCAAAGCTGGGAAAAAATTAGTCCTGATTTAACGCTTGCTGACCCGGAAACCCTTGGTCCTACCGGTGGCATTATTACTAAAGATATGAACGGTCCCGAAATTTACGCGACGGTTTTTGCGCTTGCACCTTCTTTTCACGATGTAAATACGATTTGGTCGGGTTCGGATGATGGGAAATTGCATATTACTAGAAATGGGGGTAAAAATTGGTCAGACATTACACCCAAAGATATGCCGAAGTTCTCGCGGGTAGAAATTATAGACGAGTCAAAACACACGCCCGGCACGGCTTACGTAGCTGCCAATCGCTATCAGGTAGACGACCGCCAGCCTTACGTGTGGCGCACTACCGATTATGGAAAAACTTGGACGAAGATTGTTACGGGCGTGGCGGATGGTCATTTTGCAAGAGCCGTGCGCGAAGACCACATCAAGAAAGGTTTATTATTTTTGGCAACGGAACACGGCGTGTACGTTTCGTTCAATAACGGCGATGTTTGGCAACGTTTGCAATTGAATCTGCCGGATACGCCTGTACGGGATTTGGTGGTAAAAGATAATGATGTAGTGCTGGGTACACACGGTCGGGGTTTCTGGATTTTAGACGACATTGGTCCATTGCGACAGTTGACGCCGGATTTGGCACAAAAAGATATTTTATTCTTTCAACCAACGGATGCGATTCGCGGCGTATCGAATGCAAATTTCCAATATTATTTAAAAAATCAAGTAGATTCTTTAAAAATTGAAATTTTGGATGCGCAAGGCACGCTCGTACAAAGTATTATTGGGAATCAACCGGAGTATAAAAATAATCCCAATACGCCGCCTTGGGAACGCGAACCCCCTAAACCCGTCACGGCAGCGGGTTTGAATAATTTTAGTTGGAATGCGCGGTATCCGGGTGCAACGGTTTTTGAAGGGATGATTATCTGGAGTGGTCGTCCGCAAAATGGTCCGAAAGCCCCGCCGGGCAAGTATCAAGTGCGATTCACGTCAGGGAATTATAGCCAAACCCATCCGTTTGCAATTAAAATAGACCCGAATCTGGAAGGCGTGACGGAAAAAGATTTGCAGGAGCAATTTACCTTCGCTTCCAAAATTCGAGATAAAGAAACGGCTGCCAACGAAGCAGTCATCCGCATTCGAGACATCCGCAAACAGGTAGAAGCTCGGGTGAAAGAATCGAATGATACAACCTTAAATACCACTGCCAAACCTTTGCTGCAAAAGCTAAAAGTGATTGAAGAGGATTTGTACCAAACAAAAAATCAAAGTGGACAAGACCCGCTCAATTTTCCGATTAAATTGAACAATCGTTTGTCTTCCTTGCGCCGCAGTGTAGAAACAGGCGACGCTCGACCGACGAACGGTTCGTATAAAGTTTTTGAAGAGTTATCAAAAGAATTAGACGCACATTTGAATCAATTGAACGCAGCACTGAGTGCAGATTTAGCAAAGTTGAATCAGCAATTGACGGCTAAGAATTTGAAACCTATTGGGACTGGAAAGGCTTAACAAAAGCGCGTCCTACGGCTCCGAGCCGTAGGACGCTTCACATACTATCAATGACCCACCATTACACCCATGATGTATTGATTATCGGCGCGGGTCCTGCGGGTGCTACGGCAGCATTAGCTTTGAAAGACGCAGGTTTGAAAGTCGCATTGATTGACAAAGCCCAATTCCCGCGCGATAAAGTGTGTGGCGATGCCATTCCGGGGCGTGCCGTGCGGGTGTTGCGAGAGCTGTCGCCTGCGTATGCGCAAGCCTTTCAACAATTTCCCAAGCAATGCTTCACCTCTTGTTCTGCTTTTTATGTAAATAATCATTTACCGATAGAATTACATTGGGTCAATCAAGCGTACACTTGC